>DASWRS010000370.1:0-14084 GCA_036403075.1 Kofleriaceae bacterium | reverse complement strand
CGATCGTGGGCCGCACCGCGGCCGGGTTCGACTGCAGGTGCGACGGCAGCTGCTGCAGCTGCTGTGCGAGCGGGCTGGGCTGCGCGAGCAGGGTCTGCTGCAGGTGCGGCGGCGGCTGCATCGGGGCGCCCATCGGTTGGCCCATGGGTGGCCCCTGCATCGGCGCGGGCATGGTTGCGAGTGGCATCGGCATCGCGGCGGCAGTCGGCAGCGCCGCGGCGATCGCGCTCCGCGGGTTGATCGGTGGCTGCGGCGCCGGCGCCACGTTCATCACGTGCGGCTGGTTCGCGATCAGCTGCGCGAGCTGCGGCGGCGGTGGCTGCGCAGGCATCGGCTGCGCGGTCAGGCGCGCCGCCGCGGCCACGGGCAGGTCGAGCGGCCCCGACGGCAGCTTGACCGCGTTGCGCACGGCCGTGCCGGGCCCGGGCTTGCGCGCGGCGGCCTTGCCGGCGGCGGGCCTGGCCACGGGCGCAGACCGAGGCTCGTCGACCTCGATCATCTCGTCGTCGCCGAGCTCCACCGTGGAGACCTCTTCCTTGAACATGCTGGCGCGCCGCGTTTTCTTCGCCACGGCCGCTGCCGCGGCCGACGACGACTGGAGGGACCTGGGGGCTGCGGAGACCGGGCCGCGCGCGGTCGGCGGGCCGACGACCTCGCCGAAATCGTCCTCGTTCGCCCGCGGGTCGAGGCCGTCGAGCTCGGGATCGACCTCGACGGTGCCCGAGCGATCACCGACCGCGAGCACCGCGGGCGGCGGCGTGGCGTCTGCCGGCGGCGGCGCCGGCTCCGATCGCTTCCTGGCGCCCGGCGCCGCGAGCGACGTCGGCCGGGTGTACTCGGCGCCGTCCTCGAACGCGTCGGGATCGGGGCCCTGATCGAGCTGGTGCGCCGGGTAGTTCTTGGTGCCCTGCTCGGCGGCGAAGTCCGCGGCGTGCGCCGCGAAGCCGACCGCGGGACGGCCCGCGTTGCCCGGCGGCGACCGGCTCGCGAGCCGCTCGGCCTCGGCGTGGAGCTCGGCGACGTGGGCATCGGCCACGCCCTCGCTGCGCAGCTTGCCCAGCGCCTCGACGGCGCCATGACCGTCGCCCTTGCGGAGCAGCGCCTCGCCCTTGAGCGCCTGGGCGGCGTGGGACGCGTGATCGAGCTCGAGCGCGACCCGCATCTCGGCGAGCACCTCGTCGTAGCGCTTGAGCGCGAGCAGCGCCTGCCCGAGCACGACCCTGCCCTCCACGGTCGTCGGCCGCCCGAGGAGCCCCAGGCGGCAGACCTTGACCGCCTCCTGGTACTGTCCGGAGCTGACGAGTGCCTGGCCGCGGGTGACGAAGTCGCTCTGCGACACCTGGCGTCAAGCTTACCTCGACACGGCTCGCGTCGGCGAATCGCGGCGGGTGTGGGTGCTAATCCTTCATCACCGATTGCGGCGATTCCGCGAGCCCAGGCATCTTGGCGCCGCGCAACCGAATCGCGTCCACCATCCACCAGGTCTTGCCGCGGCGCTCCCAGGTCTGGACGGCGTGGGTCTCGTGGACGGTGCCTTCGGACGCCTTGTACCAGCTGAGCTTGATCTGCACGCGGGCCTCGCGCTCGCCGTGTGGGTCGACCCTCACGACCTCGTAGTCCGTGATCTTGAGATCATCCGCACGCTGGTCCATGTCCTCGACGAACTGCGAGCGCTCCTTGGGCGGGATCGCGGTCGCCGCGGCGCCGAACCGTTCCCAGCGCACGCCGTCGTTGAACTGCCGGACCGACTCGGACAGATCGGCCTCGCTGCGCAGCGACGCCGCGCCGCAACCGAGCATCAGGATCGCCATCACTGCGGCACGCATCGCATGTCCTTTGGTGGAACGGGGGTGGGTCACGCCGGGGGCTCCGCCGGCGCGCGCTTGCGCCGCACCGCCTTGATCGCCTCGAGATCGCCCCGGCCGAGCTCGCGCGTGATCACCAGCACGATCAGGAACGTCGCGCCGACCAGGGCGGCCTCGACCAGGGTCAGGAGCTTGCCGTGCAGCGGCAGCACGCGGCCGACCGCGAGCGCGGCGACCGTGGCCACCGCGACCCGCACCACGCTCGCCGGCGGCAGGAACGCGCCGAGCTCGCGGCGCAGCGCCCAGCCCGAGGCGATCGCGCCGAGCAGCATCGCGCCGCTGGTCACCAGCGCGGCGACCTGCAGCACGTTGCCGTGCTCGGCCGCGATCGGGATCGCGATGTAGTTGCCGATCACCGCCGCGGCCAGGGTGATCGCGGCCGTGATCACCGCCGGCAGGGTCCGGCCGGCGCCGTTGAGGATCGTGCCGGCGATCGCGAACATCGAGAACGCGACGTTGCCGAGCGCCAGCGCGGTCAGCGCCGGCCCGCCGAGCTGCGCGTAGTCCGGCGCATAGACCAGGCCGAGCACGTCGGTCGGGTTGGCGGCCATCACCACGGCGAGCGCCATCGCGAAGATCAGCGAGTAGCGCATCGTGACCTGGATGTAGCGCCGGGTGGTCTCGCGGTCCTCGGTGAAGGTCGAGCGCGACACCAGCGGGAACACGACGAACGTGGCCGCGATGATCGCCTGGTAGGGCAGCCGCGCCAGGTTCTGGACCGCGGCGTAGTAGCCGTTCTGGACGTCGGCGAGCAGGCTCGGATCGGGGTGGTAGCCGGTCGCGCCGGCCGCCCACGGCAGCGCGCGTGACAGCGCGGCGTCGAGCGAGCCCAGGTGGGCGGCGAAGTACTCGGTGGTCAGCCGCTTGATCAGGATGCTGTCGATGAACATCAGCGCGTTGAACAGGCTGAGGTACACCGCCACGCCGACGAAGAACTCGATCAGCGGCCGGACCGGCAGGCGGTCCTCGCGCGCGATCGGCCCGGGCAGGCCGATCCACACGATCGCGCCGCACAGGATCACGCCGACCGCGGCGACCCAGCCGCCGATCACGCCGATCACGCCGAACCCGGCCACCGCCATGCCGAGCAGGCCGACGACGCGCAGCGTGGCGAACGTCATGTCGAGCCCGGCCTGCTTGTGGAACTGGTGCAGCCCGTTCGCGGTGCCGATGAACACCGCGTAGAACGAGTAGCCGCCGACGATCAGGCCGGCGAGCATCAGCGGCGCGGTCTTGGTCATGTCGTGGAGCAGCCACGCGATCAGCGGCGCCGCGGCGATGAACCCGGCCGCGATCACCAGGCCGAGCCGGATGTGCATGCGCAGCCCGGCCTGCTGGACCCGCCGCGCCTTGCCCGGCTCCTGGGCGGCGAACCGCGACACGGTCTGGATCGTGCCGGTGACCAGCACGTTGTTGACCAGCGACGCGATGTTGGCCACCAGGCTGTAGCTGCCGAACGCGGCGCGCGACAGCACCGCCGGCAGCCGGACCTGGATCACCAGCCCGGCGAGCATGAAGTAGAACTTGGCGAACGCGATGTACAGCACGCCCCGCCCCGCGCCGGTCCGGGCGGTGGCCGCGGCCCCGGGCACGGAGCGCTCCGGCTCGGGACGACGCGGTGCCACGGGATCGCTCACGCGACCTCCCGCGTAGCACGCGGCTTTGCGGGCCAGCAACTTGCTGGCGGCTTATGCAAGCAGTTCGCGAACTGCCTGGCTAGTGCGGCCACCCGGGCGGCAAGCACGTGTAGGTGATCTGCTGACCGTCGACGGCCGCCAGGGCGCGCAGCTCGGCGTCGCTGCGGGCGGCGCTGCCGTCGTCGCCGGTGAACCGGCCGTCGGTGCCGAGCGCGAACGTCACCGCGCGGCCGCCGATCACGCCGCGCGCGACGAGGTCGCACTCGGTGGCGCCGGTGCCGAGCAGCCTGGACGCGAACGGCGTCCGGGCGCGCGCGATCAGCAGGTCGATGCGCGGCCCGGCCTCCGCGGCATTGCCGGCGTCGAGCGTGACCTGCTGGCCGACGATCGCGCGAGGTCGCTATCGAACGCGAGCAGGAACTGCTCGACGTCGCGGCGCTGGGCGTCGCTGGCAAACCCGACGCGGCCGCCGCGGTTGTTGAACACCGTGGCCTGGAGGAACCGGAACAGCGTGTCGACCGCGCCGTCGTGCTGGAAGCCGTTGCCGCGGATCTGCGCCCCGGTGCCGGCGTTGTCGCCGGCGTTGACACCGGGCACCGCCGGGACGCCGAACATGCCGACCTTGGTATAGAGGTTGCGCAGCTGCGGCACCTTGACGGTCTGCGGCAGCGCCTCGAAGCTCATCTGGCCGTCGGTGCCGAAGAACCCCTGCTCGGGCCGCAGCGTGTGGCAGCCCTCGCAGGTGAAGCCCAGGCCGGCCAGCGGCGCGCCGTCGGAGAAGTGGCCTCCCGCGGTCGGGCGGCCGTTCGCGCAGGTCACGGCGGCGCCGGTGACGCTGTCGAGGCCCGCGCAGCCCATGTAGAAGTCGCGGCCGCGCGCCTGGGCGGCGGTCAGCGCGTTGTCCAGGCCCCGCACCGGGTTGGGCGGCATCACGATCGCCAGGGCGAAGTCGGCGAACGCCTGCATGTCGGCGGACGCGAGCTGGCTGTCGCGGCCGAGCAGGCCGCCGAACGCGACGATGAAGTTCTTGAACGCGAGCTCGGCGTTGTACGGCGGGCCGGCGCTGGTGTCCTTGCCGAAGAAGCCGTCGACCCGGTCGCCGCGCCAGTGCATCGCGCCGTGGTTGACCAGGCCGCGCAGGGTCTGGGTCGACATCGGGCCCTTCATCGGGTGCAGGCCGGCGACGTCGCCGGTGCCGTTGATCGTCGACGGCGCGCCGACCCGCAGCTTGATGTTGACCGGGGTCTGGACGACGTCGCCGTCGGGGTTGCCGAGGTCCCAGACCAGCTGATCGGTGTCGCCGAACATGTGGCAGCTCGCGCACGCGGCCTCACCGTTGGACGACGACTCGCGCGCGTCGTAGAGCATCCGGCGGCCGCCGGCGACCGCGGCCGGCTCGGGGCTGGCGAGCCGGACGTGCGAGGTCTCGCGCCGGGTCGCCAGGTCGATCAGCGACACGCCGTCGTCGAACCGGGTCGCGACCAGCAGGTGACCGTGGCCGTCGAGCGCCAGGCCGCTCGGGCCGCCGCCGCTGACGTCGAGGTAGTTCGCGCTCGCGGCGACCGGATCGAAGGTGTCGGCCTCGAGCGCCGCGGTCGGCAGGACGCCGATCCGCGACGAGCCGAACGCCGCGATGTACAGGGTGGCGCCGTCGGCCGAGACCGCGATCTCGAGCGGCGTCGACAGGCTGTGGTCCTTGACGCCGGCCGGCGCGGGCCGCGTGCCGTACGCGATGTGCTTGTTGAGGTGGCGCGGCAGGACCTGGGCGCCGTCGAGCACGGTGATCCGGGTCTCGGTCAGGTGGCCCTGCAGGGTCGTGCCGGCGAACGTCCCGGGGCCTTCGAACCGGAGGTCGTTGCGCGCCTCGGTGTTCGACACGTAGACCACGCCGGAGCGCGGGTTGACCGCGAGGTTGAACAGCGTGGTGCCGACGTGGCGGAACGACGCCTTCGTGGCCAGGGTCGCGGCGTCGATCGCGAACACGTCCTGGTCCGGCAGCGTGAACTTCGTGGTCGCGGACCAGTCGCGGCCGCGGACGTCGCGCCAGGCCCCGGCCGCGTCGGCCTTGAGCATCACGCCGACCCGGGGCGCCGCGATCCCGGCGTGGTTGGTCGCGGGCCCCGGCGGCGAGCCCGGGACCTGCGCGCCGGCGACGGTGCACGGCGTGTCGCTGTCAAAGCCGGGGCACGGCAGCCCCGCCGACGTCACCGTGGTCTGGTTGCCGGACTTGAAGATCGCCGCGTACACCGTCGCGCCGTCGGGCGTGACCGCCAGGCCGCGCGGCGTGTCGCCGAACAGCGTGACGATCGCAACCGGACGGCCGCCGAGCGTCGCGCCCAGGTTCGCCGGATCGAACACCCAGACGTCGGCGCGGCCGACCCCGGCGGTGGTGAGCTGCGGATCGCCGGCGCCGGGCACGCCGGTCAGCGCCGGGCTCGATCGCTGCTGGCCACGGTGCGCGGTGGTGATGAACGCGCGGCCGCCGGCGGCGAACACGAGGTCGCTCGGCTCGTCGCCGACCAGCAGCGTCCGGACCACCCGGGGCGGGGTCTGCGACACGTCGACGATGCTGACGCTGTCGGACACGTGGTTGACGACCCAGACCTCGCGGTCGCTGCGGACCGCCACGGCCACCGGATCGATCCCGACCTTGACCGAGCTCTCGGCGACCAGCCCCGCCGCGGTAACCTTGAGGATGTCGAGCGAGCCGTTGGGCGTGTTGGCGACGAACGCGCGCGCCGCGTCCGCCGACAGCGCGATCGGCCGCACCGGCCCGCTCTCGAACGTCAGCTTCGAGGCTCCGGTCGTGGTCGTGCCGCCGTCGGGCGGCGAACCATCCGAGCCCGACCCGCCATCGGGAGCGTGCCCGGAGCCCGACCCACACGCGGTGAGCCCGCAGAGCACGGCGGCAACGATCGTTCTGGTCATGCGCGATCCTCTCGTGGCACCAGCACATCAGGTGCAGGCGCCGATGTCGTGGGAAAACTCACCTCGAAGGCGCGATCTTCGTCACAGAACAGCGTCGCGCCAGCCACAGCATTGCAGGGACCCGCCGCCGTGGGAAGACGTTCAGCTCGATCGGCCATACCCGAGCATGGACCGCGAGCTCGGCCCAGCAGATGTCTCGCGGCGCCGGGCGGCGCCCGATCGATCGCCCGCCCGGGCGCGCTGGTTCAACGGGCGGCGGACTAGCGCCTGGGGCGCGTGACGACCAGGTGCGCCTGCTTGTCCTTGTCGATGTAGCCGAACCGGAACGGCAGCCGGCGGGTCTTCTGTGACTTCCACAGCGCGATGAACGCCTCGTCGTGGCGCTCGTCGGTGCCCTCGAGGAACGCGCCGTCGTAGTGGCCGTAGGTGTCCTGGACCATGCCGGCCGGCCGGGTGAACGCCGGCGGGATGCCGGTCGAGTCCGACAGCATCCAGGCGAGGTGATCGAGCATGTAGCCGCGGATCACCGAGAAGTCGCGGCGCCACAGCAGGTAGCTCGCGCCCTTGGTCAGCATCGTGACCGTGCCCTTGTTCTCGAGGTGGCGGATCAGCTCGGGGTGCTTGCCGAGGTACGGATCGCCGAGGTTCCAGCCGATGTGGCGGTGGACACGCAGCTGGGTCTCGCCGGGCTTCCTGTACTGGATCTCGACGTTGGCGAACGCCTCGGAGAAGTTCGGCGACTGCCAGTCGTGCTTGAGGCTCCGGGTGTGGGTCTTCTTGGCCCGGCGATCGATGTCGTCGATCTCGGCCTGCTCGAGGTAGTGGATCGCGCCGACGTCGTCGAGCGTGAAGTAGCGCATCGCCACCGGCTCGTAGCCCGCGGCGACCAGGCCGAGCAGGAACGAGCTGACCTGGCCCGGCAGGTCGTTGCGCTGCTGGTGCGACAGGTTCTCGCTGGTGTTGGAGCCAACCGAGATCAGGCCGCCGATCTCGCTGCGCAGCGCGCCGAGGCTGCGATCGACGGCGTCGGGCGACAGCGTGCGCAGCCGCCGGGGATCGCCGGCGAGCTCGAGCGAGATCGTGGTGATCTCGGCGGCGTCGGGGAACGCGACCAGCGCGGACAGGAGGTCGCCGCCGCCGAACGGATAGACCACGGTCTTCGGCAGGTCCCTGGGGACGACCTCGTCGAACCAGGTCCGGCCCTTCTCGAAGTACGTGGTCCGGAACTCGGCCATGCGCGACAGGATCGCCTTGCAGTGGCGGGCGACGATCTTGTCGAGCCGCGCGACCGCCTGGGCGTCGCCCGAGGCGAGGCTGGCAGGCAGCGGCGTGTCGGCGTTGCCGCACGCGGCGACGCGGAACAGCAGCTTCGCGTCATCGGCGAAGTCGACGCCGCCGGCCGCCGGCGCGTCGGCAGGGGGCGCAGCCGGTGCGCCCGGTGCCGCCGTTGCGGGTGCGGCAGCCGCGGGTGCGGCGGCCGGGGGTGCGGCGGCCGGGGTCGTCGCGGACGCTGCCGGGGCGACGGCCACAACCGCGGGTGCCGCGGCGTGGGAGGTGCCCGGCTCGACCGCCGGGCCGGGGCTGGGCGCGGCGCCGCCGTGACAGGCACACAGCCCGAAGGCGAACGAGCAAGCGAGCAGGGCTGGACGCATCACGGGACCAAACGCCGACCTCATGGGGAGCATTGCAGGGACGTGAGGATCACACATTGATTCAATCCGTCCCACTTCTGTCCCCGTCCGTCCCCCTTCCGTCCGCCCATCCGTCCCACTTCCGTCCGCCGGTCCGCCCCGACCGGGATCATAGGTCCGCGACCGAGCCCTCGTACATCTTGTCGAGCAGGCCGGCGTACTTCTTCTCGACGACCTTGCGCTTGACCTTGAGGCTCGGGGTCAGCTCGCCCTCGTCGACCGACAGGTCGTGGGGCAGGATCGCGAATTGCTTCACGGTTTCGTACTTTGCAAGTGTCTTGTTGACCTGGTCGAAGTACGGCGCGAGCAGCTGCTTGGCCTGATCGGTCCTGACGATCTCGGCGTACGCCTTGCCGTTCATGCCGTGGTCCTTGGCCCACTTCATCGTGGCCTCCTCGTCGAGGGTGACCAGCGCGGTGACGAAGTTGCGCCGGTCGCCGTGGACCACGACCTGGCTGATGTAGGGGCAGTTCGCCTTGAGCTTGCCCTCGATCGCCTGGGGCGCGATGTACTTGCCGCCCGAGGTCTTGATCAGGTCCTTCTTGCGATCGGTGATCCGGAGGAAGCCGGTGGCGTCGAGCTCGCCGATGTCGCCGGTGCGCAGCCAGCCGTCGGGCGTCAGCGCCTCGGCGGTCTGATCGGGGAGGTTGTGGTAGCCATTCATCACGCCGGGCGACCTGATCAGGATCTCGCCGTCCTCCGGCGCGAGCTTGACCTCGGTGCCCGGCAGCGCGATGCCCACGCTGCCGAACGCAAACTTGTTCGGCCGGTTGACGAACGCCGCGGCCGAGGTCTCGGTCAGGCCGTAGCCCTCGAGGATCAGGATGCCGCAGGCGTGGAAGAACTCGGCGATCTCGCGCGACAGCGGCGCCGAGCCCGAGATGAAGTAGCGGACCCGGCCGCCGAACGTGGCCTTGATCCGCGAGAACACCAGGCGCTCGGCGAGCCGGAGCTGGAGCGCGAGCAGGCCGCCCGGCGTGCCACCGCGCTGGCGGACCTGCGAGCCGGCCTTGCCGGTGGCGAGCGCCCACTGGAAGATCCGCTGCTTGATCGGGCTGCCCTGCTTCGCGCCCTCGATGATCTTGTTGTAGACCTTCTCGAAGATCCGCGGCACCGCGGCCATGATCGTCGGCTTGACCACCGCGAGGTTGTCGACGAGCTTGGGGATCCGGCCGTCGACGGCGGTGACCGAGCCCGAAGCGATGTGGCCGGCCATCAGCACCTTGCCGAACGAGTGCGACATCGGCAGCCACAGGTACTGGACGTCATCGGCGCCCCACAGCCCGGTGGCCTCGATCGCGTCGGCGCAGTACGCCCAGCACTCGTGGAGCAGGCGCACGCCCTTGGGCTTGCCGGTGGTGCCCGAGGTGTAGATCAGGGTCGCGAGGTGCTCGCCCTGGATCCCGGCGACGACATCGTCGACCGCGCGCGGGTCGCGCGCCAGCTGCTCGGCGCCGGCGGCCTCGAGCTCGGCCAGGGTCATCACCCAGTCCCTGGCGGCGTCGCCGGGTGCGCCGTCGATCAGGATCAGCTTCGCGAGCCGCGGCAGCTCGGCGCGGTGCGCGGCGAGCTTGGCGAGCTGCTTGTCGTCCTCGACGAACGCGTAGCGCGCCGACGAGTCGGCGAGGATGTAGGCCGACTCCTCGGCGGTGCTCGACGGGTACACCGTGGTGGTCGCGCCGCCGCCGGACATGATGCCGAGATCGATCAGCAGCCACTCGACCCGGGTGTTGCACAGGATGCCGACGCGGTCCTCGCGATCGAGCCCGAGCGACAAGAGGCCCGCCGCGATCGCCCGGATCCGCTCGCCCGACTGGCGCCAGGTCATCGAGCGCCACTGCTCGGCGACCGGATAGCGGTAGGCCTCGCGATCGGGGGTGTCGTGCACCCGGCGCGCGAGCAGCTGTGCGATCGACGTGGTTTTCCGGGTGAGGCGCTCGGGAGCAGACGGCGGCATGCCCGCCCATCATGCCAAGTTGCCTCCGACCTTGCACTTGCGGCCCTGGGATTTCCGGCGAGCCGGTGCGTGGGCCGGCACATGCCGGCGCCTGCGAACTGACGTACGCTCGGCCGGTGGCGGACGCACGGGACTGGCTCGATGCGCTGGCGAGCGCGTGGCGCGCCGAGCGGATGGCCGTGCGCGCCAAGCTGGCGCTCGAGCGCTCGGGCCGGACGCTGGGCGAGCGGGTCGCGCTCGGCAGCGCGCTCGACCACCTGCGGATCGTCGACGAGCAGTCGGCTCCCGGCGACCGCGTCCGGGTCCTGGCCCGGGTGCCCGATGGCGTCGACCTCGACAACCTGCGGCTCGCGCCCGGCGACCCGATCCGGTTATGGGCCGAGCACCCCGACGAGCCCGGCGCGGTGCGCGGGGTCTACGAGCGCCGCGAGGACCAGGCGCTGTGGCTGATGCTCGACCGCGGGCTCGACGAGCTCGATCGCGAGTACGCGCTCGACCCCGAGGCGCCCGAGGTCACGTTCGATCGCGGCGATCAGGCGATCGCGCGCGCCCGCGCCGCGCTCGCGACCTCGGACCTGGCGCGGATCCGCGACGTCGCCGCGCTGGTCAGGCCGCCGCGCCCGGTCGCGCCGGTGACCTGGACGGCGCTCGACGACGCGCTCGACGACCGCCAGCGCGAGGCGGTCGACGCCGCGCTCCGCGCCGGCGACCTGGCGCTGATCCACGGCCCGCCGGGCACCGGCAAGACCCGCACGCTGGTCGAGGTCGTGCGACAACGCGTGGCGCGCGGCGAGCGCGTGCTGTGCGCGGCGCCGTCGAACACCGCGGTCGACAACCTCGGGATCCGGCTCGCCGAGGCCGGGCTGCGCGCCGTGCGGCTCGGTCACCCCGCGCGCGTCCACCCCGCCCTCGCCCAGCTGACGCTCGACGCCCAGGTCGAAGCCGACGGCGCGACCCGGCTCGCCCGCGAGTGGCGCGACCGCGCGCGCCAGTGCCGCAGGGCGGCGATGGGCAAGCGCGGCCCCGAGGCCCGGGATCGCTGGGCGGAGGCGCGTGCGCTCGACCGCGACGCCGCGCGCGAGATCGCCAACACCGAGCGCGCGATCCTCGGCCGCGCCGACGTCGTGCTCGCGACCTGCGCCGGCTGCGACAGCTACCTGCTCGGCCGCGGTGACGACCGCACGGTGTTCGACTGCGTCGTGATCGACGAGGCGACCCAGTCGGCCGATCCGCTGCTGCTGGTCGCGCTCGCCCGCGCCCGGGTCGCCGTGCTCGCCGGCGATCCGCACCAGCTCGGCCCGGTGGTCACCGGCGGCGTCGACGTCGAGGCGACGCTGGGCTCGACGATCTTCGAGCGCCTGGCGAGCGCGGCGTCGGCGACCCGCGTGATGCTCGAGCAGCAGCACCGGATGCACGGCGAGATCATGGCGTTCCCGTCGCGCACGATGTACGGCGACCGGCTGCGCGCCGCCCCGGCGGTCGCCGGCCACACGCTCGACGATCTCGGTGTCGCGCCCGACCCGCTGCGGCCGCGGCCGCTGTGGCTGATCGACACCGCGGGCAAGGGCTGGCACGAGCAGCGCGCGGTCGTCGGCCCGGGCTCGCGCGAGATGCCCGACTTCGAGCCCGGGACGTCGCTGACCAACCTGCCGGTGTTCCGGTTCGATCCGAGCACGTATAACCCCGGCAACGCCGAGCGGATCGCGGCCGAGACCCGGCGGCTCTTGTCGCGCGGGCTGCCGCCGACCGAGATCGCGATCATCGCCGCGTACTCGGCGCAGGCGCGCCGGCTGCGCGAGCTGCTGCGCGCCGAGCGCGCCGCCGGCGTCGAGATCGGCACGGTCGATGGCTTCCAGGGCCGCGAGAAGGAGGCGGTGATCGTCGACCTGGTGCGGTCCAACGAGCGCGGTGAGATCGGCTTCCTCGCCAACACGCGGCGGATGAACGTCGCGCTGACCCGGGCGCGCCGGTTCCTGCTCGTGGTCGCGGACTCGGCGACGCTCGGCGCGCATCCCTACTATGCGGCGTTCCTGGCCCACGTCGACGAGATCGACGGCCATGGCAGCGCGTGGAGCGACGACGCGCCGGCCCTTTGACGAACGCCGCGTACTTTGCGACAACCGCGAGACCTTGCATGCCCAGCGCTTGATCGCCGTCCTTGCCGTGCTCGCCGCCTCCGCCTGCGGCAGGGCCAACGATCTGCCACGGATGCAGGACGAGGTGCTCGCGGCTGCCGTGAGCTATCAGGGCCGGTTCGACGAGCTCAAGCAGCGCGCCGACGCGGTCGACGCGCGGCTCCGCGCGCTGCCCCAGGACACCGGCAGCGCGGCGGCCCGGCACCAGCTCGAGCTGGCGCGGACGACGATCGAGCAGGACCTCGGTCAGCTGCAGCAGGTGCCGACGCTGCTCCCTGCCTGGATGCGCTCCGAGAACCCCCGGGAGCTGATGGCGGGATGGCTCGACACCCGGCGCGCCGAGCTCGACGCCGGCCTGACCGAGGCGACCTCCGAGATCGCCGCGGTGGAGAGCTGGGCCGCGGCCGCCGAGCAGCGCGGTGGTGCGCCGGCGCCTCCGGCCGCGCCTCCGCCGGCCGCCGAGCCCGCGCCGGACGACCGCGAGCCCCAGACCGACGGTTCGGGCGCGCCGATCCGATAGTCTGGGGTATCTTTCCGGCCATGAAGATTCCGGCCGAGCCGAAGGTCATCATCCGGAGCTGCCGTGACTACGACCCCGAGCGGATCCGGACGATCGTCCGCGAGGGCCTCGAGGAGCTCGGCCTCCGGCCGTTCGGGCGCACGCTGGTCAAGCCGAACCTCGTCGCCTCGGGGCCGCTGTTTCCCCACGCGTACACCCGGCCCGAGTTCGGCGAGGGCGTGCTGCGCGCGCTGCGCGACGTCGCCGGCCCGTCGATGACCGAGCTCGCCGCCGGCGAGCGCTGCGGCATCACCGTCCCGACCCGGGTGGCGTTCCGCGAGTCCGGCTGGGACGCGATGCTGAAGAAGCTCGACATCAAGCGCTACTGCTTCGAGGAGGAGCAGCAGGTCGAGATCCCGCTGAGCCACCCGCAGCGGCTGCGCGACTACCTGTTCACGCCCGAGCCGATCGCCCGCGCCGACTTTTTCGTCAACTGCCCCAAGTTCAAGGCCCACCCGTGGACCACGGTGACGTTCTCGTGCAAGGCGTACATCGGGATCCAGGACGATCGCCACCGGCTGATCGATCACGACCACAAGCTCAACGAGAAGATCGCCGACCTCCAGCACATCATCCAGCCCCAGTTCATCGCGATCGACGCGATCACCGCCGGCGAGGGCCGGATGCTGACGCCGACCCCGTTCCCGCTCGGCCTGATCATCATGGGCAACAGCCAGGTCGCGTTCGACACCGTGTGCTGCCACATCGCCGGGGTCGACGCCGCGACGGTCGACCACATCCGGCTGACCTCGGAGGCCGGGTTCGGCTCGACCGACATCTCGCGGGTCAAGATCACCGGCGACGTCTCGCTCGACGAGGCCCGGGCGCGCGCCAAGGGCTTCAAGATCGGCCTGATCCGGGTCGAGAAGTACTTCGAGGGCACCAGCATCACCGCGTATGCCGGCCCGCCGCCGGCGTCGGAGGCCGGCGAATACTGCTGGGGCGGCTGCCCCGGAGCGATCGAGGAGGCGATCGAGATCCTCCGGGTGTTCGACAAGGACACCGACAAGAAGATGCCGCGGCTCCACGTCGTGTTCGGCGCCTACGAGGGCGGGATCGACGCCCGGCCCGGCGAGAAGGTCGTATTCATCGGCGATTGCGCGGCGTGGAAGGGCCTGATCAACGGCAAGCCGGTCGCGATCGAGAACCTGTACCGCGACCGCTCGACGCTGGATCCCCACACCGTCGAGGGCACCGACGTCTTCGCCAAGCTGGCGACCGCCCGCAAGAAGCTCGCAGGCGACGTGGTCCGGCTCGAGGGCTGCCCGGTCTCGGTCGCCGAGCAGGTGCTCGCGCTGGTCAACCTCGGCGG
>DASWRS010000369.1:0-49729 GCA_036403075.1 Kofleriaceae bacterium | reverse complement strand
AACGACAGCGTGTACGTGCCCGGGATCAGCACGAGCGGCTCGGTCAGCGGCGCGGTGCCGAGCTCGGCGCCGCCCAGCGTGATCGAGGCGCCCGGCGGCGCGATCGTCAGCGTCACGAGGCCGACCTTGGTCAGGAGCTCGTCGAGCCGCGCACGCGCCTTGCGGACCACCTCGGGCCGCGCGCCGGCCGCCCCGGCCGCCCCGGTCGCCCCGGTCAGGTGGCGGAGGTGCCGGACCGCATCGACGAGCTTGCCGAGCCTGTCCTCGGCGTTCGCGAGCTCGAGGTAGAGGTTCGGATCGTCGCCGGCCTCGATCGCCTTCTGGTACGCGGTGACCGCGTTCTCGAACTGCGGCCGGGCGTCGTCGGGCCGGTTCCTCGCCGCGAAGTAGCTGCCCTTCTGCATCAGCTGCTGCGCGGCCGCGAGCCACTTCCTGGCCAGCCGGGCGTCCTTCGCCGGAGCCGCCACCGGCGCTAGCGCCGACGCGGGTGCAGGCGCAGGCTCCATCTCGATCTCAGCTGGCTCCGCGGGCGCGCCCGGGGCGGCGGACGCGGCGGGCGCAGTGGGCGCAGCGGGGGCGCCGGGGGCGGCGGACCCAGCGGACGAGGCGGGTGCGCCCGACGCGGCAGAGCTCGCCGGGGCCTGCGGCTGCGCGCTCGCATTGCGCGATGCCACGGCGGCGACCAGCGCTGCGATCGCGATCACCGCGAGGCGTCGGCCTCCCATGCACCCAGTGTACACCTGGCGTCATTCCTTGGCGCGCCGGCCTGCCGCGCCGAGCTTGGCCAGGTACTCCAGCGAACGCAGCGGCTTGCCGACGATGCCGGTGACCATGGTGACCAGCGCATCGCGCGCGGCGCCGCGCTCGGCGGCGGTGAACCGAGGATCGGTGTCGAGCGCGCGCGCGGCGAGCGGACCGTCGGCCTCGGCCACCGCGCGGAGATACGCCCGCACCGCCGGATCGTACGGCCGCACGCCGGTGCCGCGGCTCTGGCCGGCGCACGCGCGGCAGATCGCGCCGCCGCGCCGCGGGTCGAACACCGCGCCCTCGCCCAGCGCCGCGCTGCACGCCGCACAGCGGTCGATCGCCGGGCGATGTCCGGCGAGGTCGAGCAGCGCGAGCTCGACGACGCGCAGCGCGCCCGGCGACGGCCCGCCCGCGGCGAGCGTGTCCCACAGCGCCACGACCAGATCGAGCGCCTCCGGCTCCGGCGACTCGGTGGGGAGCATCGCCTCGACCAGCTCGGCGACATAGCTCGCGTGCGCCACCGCGACCACATCCGACGACAGCTGCGTCCACTCTCGCACGACCTCGGCGCCATCGAGGCCCCAGATCTCGCCGCGCGGCCGCCGCCCGAGCTGGTAGCGGCCCAGGACCAGCAGCGACAGCGCACCCGCGAACCGCCGCCGCGACTTCCGCGCACCGCGCGCGACCGCGGTGACCCGGCCGTGGCGATCGGTGTACAGCACCACGAGCAGGTCCGACTCGCGCAGCGGCGTCGTACGCAGCACGACGCCGAGCGGCGCCTCGCCCTGCGACGCGAGCTCGCTCAACCGCGGGTCGCCGGTCCGGGCCCGGCAGCCGCGCCGTCGATCCGGGCGTGGCCGGCCGCCGGCTCGCGCAGCGTCATGCCGTCGCCGCTCGCGCTCGGCCGCCGCATCAGGTACGACAGCGTCAGGGTCGCGGCGATCAGCAGCAGGATCACGGCGAGCGTCAAGCCGCCCTGGCGCGCCGAGCGGTCCTCGCGATCGAGCAGGATCGGCGGCAGGAACGAGCGCCGCGGCGCCAGGGTCTCCGCGCGCTCCTCGAGCACGCGCTCGGCGCTCTCGGGATCGGCGTCGTCGATCACCAGGCTCGGCACGACGGGCACCGGCGCTGCACCGAGCGCGCACGCCGAAACTGCCGAGGCCGGCCTGCGCCACGGCACGCTGGGCGCGGCGATCGGCGGCATCTTCGGAGCCCAGAGCCCCGAGGTCTCGCCGCTGGAGACGGCGCGATCGGCCTCGGTCGCGCTCACTTGGCCCGCGGCAATCGATACGCTCGCCGGCCCAGGCGCGGCAGCAGCCGACACGGCGATCGGCGCGACTCCCGGCGACGTGCCGAGTGCCACGCGCGGCATGCCCTCGCCGCGCGGCGTACGCGCCTCGGCGCGCGCCTTGCGCCGCTTGCCGCGCTTCTTCTTCGACGACGACGCCGCGCTCGATCGGTCCGCGGCGTCCGCCGCCCCGGCGGCGATCGCGGCTGCGGCTGCGGCGGGCTCGACCCGCAGCGGCACCGAGACCATCACGGCATCTGCGGCGTCCACCGCGGTCGCGACGGCCGCGGCATTCGCGACGGCCGCGACGGCGTGCTCGGCGGTGTTCGCGACCGTCGCGGTGTTCGCGATGCCCGCGGCGTTCGCGACGGCAGTCGTGTTCTTGACGGTGGCCGTGTTCGCCACGGCAGTCGCGTTCGCCACGGCAGTCGTGTTCGCCACGGCAGTCGTGTTCTCGACGGCAGCCGTGTTCTCGACGGCAGTCGTGTTTGCCACGGCCGCGGCGTTCGCCGCGCCCGCGTTCGCGATGGCGCCGGTGCACGCGTTCGCGATGGCGCCGGTGTTCGCCATGGCGCCGGTGTTCGCGGCGGCCGCGGTGTTCGCGGTGGCCGCGTTCGCGACGGCCGCGGTGTTCGCGGGGGGGATCACCGCCGGCATCTCGTCCGTGGCGATCGCCAGTATCTCGTGGGTGGCGATCGCCAGCGCCGCATCGACGGCAGCCGCCGGCATCAGCGTCGCCGGCCGCGTCACGACGGTGGCCGCAACCGCGACGTCGATCGTCGCGTCGACCTTCGCATCGACCTTCGCATCGATCTTCGCCTCGGGCCTTGCGGCGGCCGCCGCCACGACCAGCGGCAGCGTCGGGCTCGCCAGATCGATCACCTCGACGACCTCGACTGCCTGCATCTTGCGCGGCGTGGCGCGCACGGCGGTCGCGCTGCCGGGCGCCAGATCAGACATCGCCTCGACCAGCGCGCGCACCGTCGGCGTCAGCTCATTCACGCCGGTCGACAGCCCGCACGCGGCGAACCGCCGCAACGCCTCGGCTTCGTCGAGACCGACACAGCGCGCGAAGCTGCGCACGAAGCCGCGGACGAAGACCTCGGCGGGCAGCCCGTCGAGCCGGCCGGCCTCGATCCGCTCGAGGATCCGCGGCTGGATCTTGGTCACCTTCGCGACGTCTTCGAGGCTCATCCCGCGGTGCGCCCGACCCGCGCGCAACCACAGCGCCAGATTCGTCCGTGCGTCGACGCCGGTCTCCGATCGGCTGTCGCTGCTCTCGCTGCGTTCGGGTCGGCGCTCCATGGCTCCCCGTTATGGATGGGCCGCCATGGCTTGCGCGCCCAGCGCGCTGCCGTCGGCGCGGCACCGAGATGCAATGCAGCTCTTGGGTGAGAGCTTGAGACACGCATCGCGTGCGCGACGCGCGTCATCCACAAGCCCCTGCTGCATCCGTGTTTTCATCAGGTAAAGGCTGGCTTCCTGAGACCCACACGACGGGTCGTCTGACGTGGTTTGGAACAGTTCCGCCGCTTTTTCCCATTCCTCACGAGCGAAGTAAACCCTCGCCAGGCGATAAGTTGCAACGCACATGTTGGGCTGAAACTGCACAGCCTGTCGAAGCTGGTTCGCAGCGTCGACGTACCGCGCCTCGTGGAACAGAGCCCAGCCGAGGTGGGCGCGGGTCAGGCCGGGGCTGTCGAGCCGCATCGGATTGGACAGTGCCTCGGTCAGGTACTCGGCGGCCGGCGCGTAGTCCTCGAGCAGGTTGTGGACGACCCCGCGATTCGACCACGCCTCGCCGTACTCGGGGCTGATCCGCGCGGCGGCCGCGAAGTCGGCTTCTGCCTTGTGCAGGAACCGGTCGAGATCGCGCTGCGTGATCTCGGCGTCGATGCCGGTCAGGCAGCCATCGACCTCGAGCGTGCGCTGGGTGTCCAGTGCATGGATCATCGCGATCAACCCGCGTGTATTGTACGCCTCGTCGTTGCCCGGATTGAACGCCAGTGCACGATTGCATTCGGTATCCGCCGCCTCGAGCTGGTGCTTGCGCAAGAAATCCTTGGCCAAGTCGAGGCGGGTCGCGCTCTTCGCGACGTCGCGCTCGTCGTGCGCGATGCAGCCGGTCAGCGTGAAAATTGCTAGCAATCCAAGCGCGTTACGCCTCATGACAGCACGGTACGCAGATCCCCGATCGCGGGGCAACTTACGAGCACAGCCGGCGCTCGGGATATATAGAAGACCTTCATGAACGACCTGCCCGGCCCTCTCGAGCCAACGTCCACGCAGACCATCTCGGGGCTCTACACCGAGAGCTTCGTTCCTCCGGTGACGCCGCGGGGCATCGTCGTCATCACCCACGGCTACGCCGAGCACTGCGGCCGGTACCGCGAGGTCGCGCACGTCCTCGTCCGGGCCGGCTGGGCCGTGTTCGCCTACGACGTGCGCGGCCACGGCCGATCGCCCGGCGAGCGCGGCTACATCGAGCGGTTCGCGATCTACCTCGACGACTTCGCCGCGATGCGCGCGGCGGCCCGCGCGCTGGTCGGCCCCGGCGCACCGATGATCCTGCTCGGCCACTCGCACGGCAGCCTGATCACGCTGCGCGCGCTCACCGACGACCGGCCGCCCGAGGCCGCCGGCGCGATCCTGTCGTCGCCGTTCCTCGCCCTGCGGCTGCCGATCCCGGGCTACCGCCGGCTGCTGGCGAGCGTCGCGAGCCGGCTCGCGCCGAAGCTGGCGCAGCCCAACGCGCTGCGCGTCGAAGATCTGACCCGCGACAAGGCCAAGCAGGCCGAGCGCACCGCCGACAAGCTGTGCTTCGACGTCGCCACCGCGCGCTGGTTCACCGAGGCGCTCGCCGCGCAGGACCACGTGTTCGCGCATGCCGCCCGGGTCAAGCTACCGACCACATGGCTGGTTGGCGGCGACGATCCGATCACCGATCCGGCGCGCTCGCAGGCCGTCGCTGCGCGGATTCCCGGTGCGCGGTACCACGATCTCGCCGGCATGCGACACGAGGTGTTCAACGAGATCGAGCGCGGGCAGGTATTTTCGGAGCTGGTCAAGGCGCTGGTCGTCGCCCCGGCGGCGGGCTGACCTCGAAAATCCGTCAGGGATCCGAGCTAGCGTCCTGCCGTATCGCCCACGCTTGGTGTGGGCGAGCGGCCCCGCGGAGCACAGCAACCGCGCGGCGTTACGTCGCGGAGATTGGCGACGTCAGAGCGGGCCCATATACTGCTACCATCCTCGAAGGTGACGTCCTCTGGGGTGTACGTCCTGACGTCGTTCTTTGCGTCCATGCGCATCGCGATCGTTGACCGTCAGCAGCCGGCGGTTCGCTCGTCATGGCTGCGGAGTCTCCCGCAATGAAGCTCTTCGCCTGTATCTGCAACCAACCTCAGCGCCTGCCGCTCGCGCTGGCACCCGTGCGTGCCGCGCTGATCGCCCAGCCGCCGGTGAGCCGGTGGGGTCTGGGTTACATCCAGGGTGGAGACGTCCTGCTCGTCCGAACGCCGAAGGCGAGCGCCGTGCCGGTCGATCTCGCCGGCCCGTTGACCGCCGAGATCAAGACCGACTGCGCGATCGCCCAGGCGATGCGCGACGAGGGCTCGAGCTTCGGCGGCACCGACAACACACCGCCGTTCCGGTTCCGCCGCTGGATGTACGCCCAGACCGGGTTCGACGCCCAGCTGTTCGTCGAGGACATCGCGCCGCGGCTGCTCGAGCACATCCCCGACTACCTGCGGCGCAACCTCAAGGGCAGGACCCCGGCCGAGCTGACGTTCCACGTGTTCCTGGCGATGCTGCACGACGAAGGCAACATCGACGATCCCAACCTGCCGGCGGCGGCGTCGCGGCGCGCGCTCGCGGCGACGCTGCGGCTGGTCGCCGCCGAGCTCGCGCGTGCCGGTAAGGCCGACGTCACGCTGGGCAACGTGGCACTGACCAACGGTCGCTCGATGGTCGCGGCGCACCTGGGCGAGCCGCTGCGGCTGCGCCGGCTGTGGGTCACCGGCGAGCGCGGCGAGCGCGACGAGTCGTTCCGCGGCTACCTGCTGGTCTCGGGCGGCGACGGCGACGCCAAGGACGGCTTCGAGGATGTCCCGGCCGACCGGGCAGTCCTGATCAGCCGCGACCTGCAGGTCGCGTTCGCCGACCTCGCGCCGTAGCCGCGCGCGCTAGCGCGCCAGCTCGTGGGCCGAGACGCTCGCGGCCTTCTTGGCCTGGGCCGGCGCCCGGGCAAAGCCGTCGATCGCGTTGCCCGACGCCGCCTCGATCGCCTCGACGGTGTCGTGGCCGAGGTACGCGGCGTTGGCGCGCACCGCCTGGACGCGGCGCTCGAGGATCTGGCGGGCCGCCGAGACCCCGTCGCGATCGTAGGCCGCCGCGGCATCGTCGAGCGCGCGCGCCGACAGCGCCTTCTCGACCGCCTGCATCGCGGCCGGATCCACGCTGGCGGCGACCGCCGCCGGATCGTCGACCACGTCGACCATGGCCACGGTGCGCGCCGCGCCCTGCGCGCCATCGGACACCCGGCGCCAGCCGACATCGACCTGCGCGATGGCGAGCTCGCCGTGCGCCGGTGACGCCACGGTGACGCGCAGCACCACCTTGCGGGACTCGCCGGCCCGCAGGTCCGCCACCGGCACGACCACGCTGTCCGCGGCGCGCGTCATCGGATAGCCGTAAGCCTCCTCGACATGGACTCCCGGCTGCGCGGTCACGACCAGCCGCACGTCGGACGCCACGGTCTGGCTCAGCGTGCCGAGCTCGCGCCCGAACATCGCCGACAGCGCGACCGTGTCCTCCACGAAGTAGTAGTTGCCGCGGCCGACCTCCGCGAGCCGGCGCATCGTGGTCTCGTCGAAGTCCAGGCCGACGCCGACCGTGGAGATCGACGCGCCGCCCGCGGCCTTGCCGGCGGCAAGCGTCGCCAGCTCGTCGCGGTCGTACACGCCCTCGTTGGCCTGGCCATCGGAGATCAGCAGGATCCGGCGCAGCCCACCAGGGATTGGCGAGCGCGCCACCTCGGCGGCCCCGGTCTCCAGGCCGCAGGAGATGCAGGTGCCGCCGTCGTCATCGATGGTCTCGATCGCCGCCCGGGCCGCGGCCTTGTTGGCCTCGGTCGCGCGCTGCATCGCGACCACGGTCGCCGCAGCCGAGGAGTAGGTCACGACCGAGAACGCATCCCGGCCATCGAGCTGGCGGAGCATCGACAGCGCGGCCGCCCTGGCGTTCGCGATCGGGGCGCCGTGCATCGATCCGGAACGATCGATGACGATCGCCAGCGACAGCGGTGGGCGACCGGACGACCGGTCGACCGGCAGATCCGGTGCGGTGATCGTGACCGCCAGGTTCTGGGTCTGTGCCCCGGGCAGGATCCGCTGCGTCACCAGCCGGGCCGCGACCTCCAGACCATCGGCGGACGAGCGCGCGCCGGCGGACGGTCGAAACGCTGCACCCCGAGGCGACATCAGCGCGGCGGCGATCACCGTCCCGGCGGCAGCGCCGAGTACCAGGGAACTTCGTATCCGAGCTGCGGTGGAGACCATTCGCCCTCCGACGTATGGACCAGCTTCGTCGATCTAACCGCGCTCAGGGAGCTCAGATGGAAATCACCGTTCGGGAAGCGCGGCAGAAGCGAAGAGCGAGCCAGATTCGTAAGTCAAATGCTATCTCACAAAGTTTGGAATTCGCTTGCTATTTTCCAGCCTGATCAGAAAAAGCCATCGTCTGCTATAAAACATCGCTTGACCCGCCGCGTCACTAATACTACATCGGCGCCATGACGAACGCTCAAGAACGCAAGGCGCAGGAGCGACAGGCTCGTCGTCGGCGCATCCAGGAAGCTGCTCGCACGGTGTTCACGGAGCGCGGCTACGCGGGTGCATCGATCGAGCTCATCGCTCGTGCAGCGCAGCTGTCGGTCGGAGCAATCTATCTGTACTTCCGCTCCAAGGAAGACCTTTACGTCTCGCTGATCGAGGACACGCTCACGGTGTTCGATGTCGAGATGGCGCAGCTCCGCGAGCGCGCCGAGGTCTCCAACCGGCTCCGCGAGACCTGGGACGTGCTCGTCCGCTGGGCCGAGAAAGATCCAGAGGGACCTCGCATCCTGCGCTTGCTGGCTCAACCGGCGATTCGCCCTCAACTCTCCGATGAGGTCGTGACGGCGGTGTCGGTGGGGATCAACCGCGTGCAGGATCATATCGGCGCCTGCATTGCCGACGGCATTCACGCCGGCGCTTACCGTCAGGTGAATGCCCGGGAGATCGCCGACCTGGCATGGTCGGCGCTGCTCGGCAGCCTCGACGCTGCCGAGATGCACGCCAACCTCGGGCTGGGCAGCGAGCCGCTCGCAACCCGTACCGACCGCGCGCTCCGGTTGATCGAAAGCGCGCTCACGCCTTCCGCGGCCAGCTCGCTTCGCGCCGTGGCCTGACCACGACGGCTGCCGGTCCGCGGCTCGAGCCTCTCTCTACCGCTCGCGATCCTCACTAGTACTAATGAGGTGATCATGCAGAGAGCGGCTCGGCCGATCGCGAACCAGCGTCAATCCAGGAACCCTGATGTTCCTGGGTCGCTCCGGCGGAACCAGGTTTGAAGAGTCGTCAGCAAATTTGCTTGCTGACCGACCGAACAAATCGCCCGGTCGCCGAGTCCACAGCACATGTCCCCCGTGGTTCGCTCTCAGGGCTGGCCTGATCCGCCGAGCCCGCCGAACCCGCCGAGTCCGCCGGGCTCCCCAGCCCAGGTTCACGATCCAGCGGGTGCGCCGCTGATACCATTTCGTCACATGCAGGCCTGTTCCGGCTGCGGCACCACGACGGCAGACGTGGGGCGATTCTGCCCCACCTGCGGCGCCGTGCTCGTCGATCCGGCGGGAGCGACCGGCGAGCCCCCGCAGCCGGCTGCCATGGCGCCGGCTGTGCCCGCCGCGCCCGCCGCGCCCGCCGCGAGCCCGGCCGCGAGCTTGATCGGCTGCACCGTCGGTGACTTCGTGATCGAAGGCGTGCTCGGAGGCGGATCGTTCGGAACGGTGTATCGCGGCCGCCAGCTCGGCCTCGACCGCCCGGTCGCGCTCAAGGTGCCCACCTACGAGATCGCGGCCGATCCGGTACAGGCGGTACGGTTCGCACGCGAGGCGCGCGCCGCCGCCCGGATCGTCCATCCCGGCGTCGTGGCGATCTACGCGGTCGGCGAGCTCGACGATGGCAGGCCCTACCTGGCGATGCAGCTGATCGACGGCGAGCCGCTCGATCGGATCCTCGCGGCCGGGCCGGTGCCCGCGCCGCGGGCGCTGCGGATCGCGCGCGACGTCGCGAGTGCGCTGTCGGAGACCCACGCCGCCGGCGTGATCCACCGCGACCTCAAGCCGGGGAACGTGATGTGGCGGCGCGACCGCAACGGCGACGACCGGATCACGCTGGTCGACTTCGGGATCGCCGTGTGCCGGCCGGGCAACGCCGACGCCGCTCGCCTGACCACCGGCGGCCTGATCGGTACGCCGCACTACATGTCACCCGAGCTGGCGCAGGGCGAGCAGGTCGACGCCCGGGCCGACCTCTACGCGCTCGGCTGCCTGCTGTTCGAGCTCGTCACCGGGACCACCCCGTTCGAGGGCTCCGGCTTCGAGGTCCTGCTCGCGCACCTCGGCCGGCCGGCACCGCGAGCGAGCGAGCGCAACGCCGAGGTCCCGGCCGCGGTCGACCGGCTGATCGCACACCTGCTGCAGAAGCGGCCGGACGACCGGCCGGCCAGCGCCGACGAGGTGGTCGCCCTGCTGGACGATGCCCTGCTGGACGATACCCTGCTGGACGATGCGATCGCCGAGCTCGCCGACCGCCGCGGCCCGGCGTCGCACCGCATGCCGGGTCGGTCCAGGACCCGGCCGGGTTCCACGATCGCGCCGGTGATCGCCCCCGCCCGCCGAGCATCCCCGCGGCGTCGCGCCATGCTCGCCGCCGTTGCGGCGGCGCTCGCGCTGTCGGGCGCCGGGTTCGCCGGCTACCGGCTGCGCGTCGGCTCCGACGCCGCGCCCGACGAGCCGGAGCCCTCGGAGACGGCGCAGGGCGCGCCGGTGTCCGCCAGCGGCGAGCTGCTGCGGCGGATCACGCGTGACGACGGCGAGCTGATCATCCGCGCGCTGGTCCCCGACATCATCCACGCGGGGATCCCGGTCGCCGCACACCTCGAGATCAAGACCAAGCTCGGCGCCGAGTTCAGCGCCCGCGAGGTCGTGGTCACGATCGAGGATCCGGACCACAGCGCGACCGCCCAGACCGCGGTGATGCACCGCGACCACGCCGGCCACTACGTCTTCCACCACACCTTCGCCGCGCCCGGCGCGTACGTCGTGCGGATCTTCCCGTCGGAGACCGAGACGGTATCGACGTTCGATCTCGACGTCGTCCCGTAGCGTGGCGTCGCGCGGCCCTCGACCTGCGGGCGCCCGGCTCGCCTGTCCGCTGCGGGCGCCCGGCTCGCGTCCGCTTACTCGTCCTTCTTGCCGTTCGCCTCGTCCTCGGAGAAGTCGACCTTGCCCGAGAACCGGTCGCCCTCGCCCAGGATCTTGAAGCGGCTCGAGGCCAGGACCTTGCCCTTGCTCTCCATGGTCATGAGCAGCTCCTTGTTGACGCCGACCTGCTTCTTGTCGAGCGTCATGTTCGACAGGATCGTCCGCTGGCCGCGCTCGTCGGTGAACTGGTCGAACGACACCAGGAGCTGCTGCGACTTGCCGGTGAGCTCGTAGAGCTTGATCACGTACTCGACGTCGTCGAGCGGCACCTTGAGGAAGCCGGCGAAGTAGATCTTCCAGGTGTGCGTGTCCTTGGCCTCGACGAAGTTGGTCTGGGCCTGCTTGCGGATCGCGGCGGTGTAGGCCGACGCGCTTCGGGCCTGCTGCGGGAACCGCTTGCTGCTCATCATGATCCGTCCCGCGAACGCCTGGTTCGGATTCTCGGCGGCGGCGGACCGGGTGCCCAGCGCGATCGCGCCGAGGACGAGGAGAGGAACGATGACCGTACGCAGCATCATGGAAGCTCGATGCTAGCCGACGCTCGAGGTAGGAGTCGACCGCTCTGGCTCAGCCTCGGCGGCGCCGCTCAGCCGCCGAGCAGCGCCCGGATCGCGTCGAGGCCCGCGCGATCGGGCGCCTCGCGGCCGTCGATGCGCGCCGCGATCTCGACCGCGCGCCGTGCAAGCACGCGATAGATCTCGGCAAGCTCCGGACGATCGCGAATCGCGTCGAGGTGGCGGGACACCGTGGCCAGATCGCCGCGGCGCACCGGCCCGGTGAGGCCGCCGGTGGTCCCATGTGCGGCGATGTTGCGCAATGCGCCCTCGGCGAGCGGCACCAGCGCCTGTGCGGCGCGCTCCTGAGAGACGCCGGTGCCGGCGAGCACCGCGGCCGCCGCGTCGATCGCCGAGACGATGTAGTTCGAGGCCAGCGCCGCGGCCGCGTGATACGCGGCCATCTGCGTGCTGTCGAGCGCCAGGACCACGCCGCTGATCGCGGCGACCAGCTTGCTCGCCGTGGCGCGGCCGACCTCGTCGCCCTCGACGCCAAACACGGTGCCCTTGAGCGCGCGCATCGAGGTCTTGCCGTCGGCGATCGCCGACAGCGGGTGCAGCGTACCGACGCCGGCGACCTGGCTCGCCACCGGCCCGAGCAGCTCCCGCGACGATGCCACGCCGGCGCAGTGCAGCAGCACGTGGCGCTTGTTGACCAGGCCGGTGCCGAGCAGCGTCTGCGCGACCTCGGTGATCGCCTGGTCACGCACCGCGAGGATCACGACCTCGGTCTCGAGCAGGATGTCGGGCGGCGCCGACGAGAACGCCGCGACGCCCGCGGTCGAGCCCGCGGCGCGCGCCGGCGCGGCGCGGCGGGCCCACAGCCCGAGCACGGGGACGCCGCCGAGGCGCAGGGCGCCGGCCAGCGCGGTGGCCACGGGGCCAGCGCCGACGATGAACGTGGTGGGGTTGCGAGCGGTCACGGCTGATACAGGTGGTGCTGGGCGATATACCGCAACACGTCACGCGGCACTAGACCTGTGATGCCCGACCCGCCCTGGGCCAGCAGGTCGCGGATGTGCGTCGCCGAGATCTCGGGCATCGCGACCTCGGTGACGGTGCTGCCCGGCGGCACGGCGTGCCCCGCCCGGCCGACGACGATCAGCGGGGCCCGCGCGACCACGTCGTCCCAGCGGTGCCACTTGGCGGCGTCGCGCAGGATGTCGGCACCGATCACCAGGCGGGGGGCGTGGCCCTGGGCCGCGACGTGCTCGACCAGATCGAGGGTGTGGCTGACCACGAACCCGGGCCGTGCCGCGAGCTCGGCCTCGGCCCGGCTGACCCGCGCGCGCGGCCCGAGCGCGGCCGCCGCGAGCTCGCACATCGCGATCCGGTGCTCGTAGTCGACCAGCGCCTTGCCGAACGGGTGGGCGTAGGTGGGCACGAGCCACAGCTCGTCGACCGGCTGGGTCTCGAGCACGTACAGCGCGGCCAGCTGGTGGGCAACATGGGGCGGGTTGAAGCTGCCGCCGAACAGCGCGACCCGGAGCATGCGTCACTCGTACAGCAGGTAGTCGGCACGCTCGGCGGCGAAGTCGCCCTCGTCGCGCGGCCAGCGCGCCGCGAGGTCCTCGAGGCTCGCGCCGATCTCGATCCCGGTGCGGATCGCGTCGCCGCCGGCGAGCAGGTCGATCGCCGGGATGTCCTGGACGAACTCGTAGGCCTTGTTGCGCCAGCGGAACGACGCCGGCGACTGGTC
This sequence comes from Kofleriaceae bacterium, assembly GCA_036403075.1. Taxonomy (GTDB): domain Bacteria; phylum Myxococcota_A; class Polyangia; order Haliangiales; family Haliangiaceae; genus JABFXX01. The sequence goes on along the minus strand of DASWRS010000369.1, from coordinate 36,920 downwards.
GTAGCACGCCTTGACGAACGCGACGCCGGTACGGTACGGCCGGAAGGTCTCGGGGTTGGTGACGTGGAGCTGCACCCCGCCGCACGGCTTGCCGTGGTGCTTCTGGAACATCGGGGTGTAGATCGCCGGCCGGAACATCACGCCGGGCAGCTGCATCGCGGTCAGGTCGGCGGCGAGGCGGTGGCCGTCGAGGTACGGCGCGCCGGCGAGCTCGAACGGCCGGGTCGTGCCGCGGCCCTCGCTGAGCTCGGTGCCCTCGACCAGGCACATGCCGGGGTAGACCAGCGCGGTGTCCGGGGTCGGCATGTTGGGCGACGGCAGGACCCACGGCAGCCCGGTGTGATCGAACCGCATGTCGCGCTGCCAGCCGCGCATCCCGAGCACGACCAGCTCGAGATCGAGCTTCTCGACGGTGTGCCGCCAGCGCGCGATCTCGCCCGCGGTCATGCCGTGGCGGTTGGGGCACGACACCAGGCCGACGAACGACTCGAACCCGGGCGCGATCATCGCGCCCTCGATGTGCAGGCCGTCGATCGGGTTGGGGCGATCGAGCACGCAGAACGCCTTGCCGGCCGCGGCGCACGCGCGCATCGCCAGCACCATCGTCCACACGAACGTGTAGTAGCGGCTGCCGACGTCCTGGACGTCGTAGACAATGACGTCGATGTCTTCGAGCATCTGCGGCGTCGGGGTCAGCGACGCGGCGGTCGTGCCGTACAGGCTATGGATCGGCAGGTTGCTGCGGCTGTCGCGCGCCGCATCGACGGCGATCATGTCCTGCGCGTCGCCGCGGACGCCGTGCTCGGGGCCGAACAGCGCGGTGACCTTCAGGTCGGAGCGCGCGTGCAGCAGGTCGATCGCGTGGCGAAGCTGGGCGTCGACCGCGGTCGAGTTGACCAAGAGGCCCAGCCGCCTGCCCTCGAGCAGCGAGCTGCCCTCGCTCGCCAGCCGGGCCAGCCCGGTCTGGACGGTCACATCGTGCTCCTGTGGCTCACCGTCGTGGATCCTACCCGGGCGGCGCCATGCACGCCGCGAGCGGGCGCAAGAAAGCGCGCCGAAGGGCTGTGTGCGGCACCGTGCGCGACGCGCGGTGGGGTGAACCGGCCGGCGCGAGCCTCGCAGGTGCAGGGGCCGCGCGACGCGACGCGCGGTGGGGTGAATTTCCCGGCTCTGCCGGGAAAGAGGGGACGGGAACGTCCCCTATCTAACGACGGGAAAGTCCCCTATCAGTAAACCGGGACCGGCTTGAGCGTGACCTTGCCGTCGGCGACGACGAGGCGGAACCGCACCGCGCGGCACTGGTACTGCGCCTTGAGCTTGCCCTCGTTGACCTTGAGCTTGGCGATGAAGTTCTCGAACGACACCTCGTCCGGGTTGCCGGTCGCCCGGCGGGCGGCGACGTACTCGGTGTAGACCCGCTTGTAGTAGTCGGGCTCGGACTCCTGCGCCAGCGCGGCGAGATCGGGGTCGGCGGCGGGCACCGCGCCGCTCTCGCCGTCCTCGAACTCGACCCGGCCCTGGATGATCGGGTTGCCGTCGTCGTCGAGATCCTCCTCGCCGGGCTCGGGGCGGCCGAGCAGGCGCGCCAGCATGACGTTGAGGCCGTTGGCCAGGCCGTCGAGCTCGAGGCCGACCGGGCGGAACGTGCGGTCGACGTTGCCGTTGATGATGTCGGTGACGGCGAGCTCGATCTGGTCGATCTGGGCGACCAGCCGGCGGTGCGCCAGGTACAGGCCGAGCAGCGCGATCGCCAGCGCGCCGCCGCCGAGCAGCGCGATGAACAGCTTGACCGTGGCCGCCGTGTTGGCGGGATCGGTGATCGGCGCGAGCACGATCGCACCGGCGGTCATCGGCGGATAGCACGGCGCCACGGCGGGCTTGCCGGGCTGCGCCTCGGCCGGCACGGCGCGCGCCGGGTCGCTCGGGGCGCACTCGCGCGGCAGCCGCCGGGTCGAGCTGCGCGGCATCTTGACCGCGGCGGCGATGTAGTCGATGCCGTCGATCGTGACCCGGCGCTTGGCGCCGCCCTCGGCGATCGCCCCCGCGTGCAGCTGCTCGGTCAGGACCCGCTGCTTGGTCGTGTCCTCCTCGGTGGTGATGCCGCGCGTGAAGCTGGTCGCGACCACGGTGGCGTTGTCGTAGTAGGCGATCTCGGTACCGAGCAGGTTGCGGTCCTGCTGCGCCTCCTTGGCAGTCTGCGCGTAGGCGACGACGATCGCGCCGATGATCACGACGCCGTCCGGATCGCCGGCGGGCACCGGCGCATCCGGATCGATCACCGGCGCGACCCCGACCTTCATCATCTGCTTGTTGCCGTAGCTCCAGATGTCGCTGATGATCACCCGGCCGCCGAGCACGACGTTGAGCGCGGGGATGATCGACTCGCCCTTGTCGGTCTTCCACTGCTTGGCGACCACCGTGGGGACCTCGTTCATCGCCAGCAGGTTGCCGCTGGCGTCGACCACCGCGATGATGTCGGGCCTGACCACGCCCTGCTTCTCGTCGGCGGTGAACCGCCGGAACCCGAGGCCGGCCTGGCGCTGGCGCTCGGTCGGGCTGTCGGACTTGATCGCGGCGACGAACTCCTTCTCCGCAGCGAGGCGCTCGGCCTTGTTCGAGACGTCGATGCCCTCGAGCTGGTTGAGCTTCTGCACGACCTGGTAGGCGCGTGTCAGCTTGGCGTCGGCGTCCTTCTTCCCGCGGTCCTCGAAGCTCGTGGACGTGACGAAGAACGCGATCCCCGTGAGGACCGCGATCACGGCGGCGACGACGGCGGCGATGACCGTACGGGACATTCTCCCTCCTCGGCAATTATCCTTGGATGTTCAAGAAGTTTCAATTCGGGGACTCGGCGAACCGGCTCGTGATGTCGCAGATTTCACGCAACTTCTCGACCGCGACCGGTGAAAACTCGCACGCCGCCTGGGCGACCCCCCGGCGCAGCGAGGCAGCCAGCTGTGCGCGATCGCTCACCACCATCAGCCGATGCGTCCCCCGCGCGCCGATCGCGGTCGCCCACCGGGTCGCGGCGCAGTTCGGCGGGGTCTGGCGATCGAAGTAGGCGGTCGGCTCGCACAGCGCCGCCGCCGGGACCGCCAGCAGCACGTCGACCGGATCGGTGATGACCAACCCGGGCACCCCCGGCTGGGTCCGGACGAACACGCGCAGCGCCTCGAGCGTGCGGGTGTACAGCCCGGCGAGCTCGTCGGGCTCGACCGTGCCGTCGGTCTCGACCAGGAGCTTTCCGGCCGTGGTCCCGCGGATCAGCGCGACGCCGGCGATCTGGACCGTGGACTGATAGCGCCCCGAGCGCTGGATCAGCGCGGTCGCGGCCGCCCCGCCGCCGACCAGCGCGGCGAGCGCGACGGCGACCCACGGCAGGAGCCGGCGCCGGCGCGCGGCCGCCGCCCCTCCGGGCTCTCGACGGGCGCGCGCGACGCGGCGCAGCTTGCCCGAGCTCGCTCGCGCACCGTCGTGCGGGGTCTCGGGCTCGAGCTCGTCGGCGAGCGCGCCCGTGGCCGACACCGGGCGGCCCGGGAGCGGCGCGGTGGGTAGGCCGGGCGGCTTTGCCGGCGCGCGCGATGGCGCGATCGCATCGCGCTCGAGCTTCTGGGTCTCGACCAGCCCGACGTCGGCGTCGCGCAGCGTGGCCTCGAGCTGCTTGCGCATCTCGCGCGCGCTGCCGAACCGGTCCTCGGGCCGCTTGGCGAGGCAGCGCATCACCGCACCCTCGATCGCTTCCGGCATCGTGATCCCGAGCTTGCTCGGCCGCCTCGGCGCGTCCGAGAGGTGCTTGGTCATGATCTCGAAGTGGGTGTTGCCGGAGAACGGCGTGTCGCCGACCAGCGACTCGTACAGCGTCGCGCCGAGCGAGTAGATGTCGGTGCGGAGGTCGACCTCCTGGCCCCGGACCTGCTCCGGCGACATGTAGCGCACGGTTCCCATGGTCTGGCCGGTCGCGGTCAGCCGGGTCGAGGTCGTCATCTTGGCGATGCCGAAGTCCATCACCGTGGCCACGCCGTCGCGGCCGCGCACCAGCACGTTCGACGGCTTCATGTCGCGGTGGATCACGCCGCGGCCGTGCGCGTACTCGAGCGCGCGCAGCACGTCGATCGCGATCCGGCACGACGCGATCCAGTCGAGCCGCTCGGCCTCGAGGATCTTGCGCTCCCAGGTCTGGCCCTCGACGAACTGCATCGCCAGCACGAAGTAGCCCTCGTCCTGGCCGAAGTTGTAGAGGTGCACGATGTTGGGGTGATCGAGCGCGGCCAGCGCCTTGGCCTCGTCGAGGAACCGCGACTTGACCTGGCTGTGCGCCGCGAGCTCGGGCGGCAGGATCTTGAGCGCGACCTCCTGGTCGGTCAGCTTGTGCCGGCCCTTGAACACCACGCTCATCCCGCCCTGACCCAGCACGTCGACCAGCTCGTACTGCCCGAGCATGACGGTGCCGATCAGCCGGTGCGCGCCGCTCGCGCCGAGCGCGGCCCCGCAATGGCCGCACTTGACGTCGATGTCGAGCACGTCCTTGTCACAGGCCGGACAGGTCATGCCCGACCTGTGCGATCGCCGCGGATGGCATCGCGACAAACCATCTCCACCAGCGTAGCCGAAAACGTCAACGGCCGCAGAGCGCGGCCGCCATGTGTCCTCCCGGATCACCCTCGAGATCAGAAGTTCAGGACCGCCGCCAGCCGACCGCGGGTGTAGTCCTCGGTATCATTGTTGATGCCACCGGACGGCGGAGCGATCGTCCGCAGCGACTCGCCCACGAACTGGGGCTGGTTCGAATCCACCGTCTTGCGCCGGCCGGCGCGGACGTCGAGCGTCAGGTGCAGGCTGCGCGACAGCGCCAGGCGCAGGCCGACGCCGATCTCGCCGAAGTCCTGGGTGGTGTTGAAGCTGCCGTTGACGTCGGCCTGGTTCACGCCGCCGCCCGCGAGCACGTACGGCGCGAGGCTGTTGAATGCGCCGAATTCGTAGATCACCGAGCCGCCGATCCGGCGATCGACCCGGACGTCGTCCTTGAACGTGGTCTTGGCGATCTCGCCTTCGAGCAGCAGGCCGGGCGTCAACCGCAGCCGGAGCATCGCGCCGAGATCGGTGGAGTCCTGGCGATCCTGGACGTTGGTGCCGCCGGCGAACACGCCGAGGCCGAACGTCGGCATCGACGGACGCGGCGGCGGCGGGGCGAACGCTTCGGCGCCGGGCGCGACCGTGGTCTGCGGCGGCTGCACCGGGTAATACGAACCGCCGTAGTACGATGGGACGGACTCCGGATAGTAATAATAGTAGTAAGGCCGCGGGTAATAGTACCCGCCGACCCACACGCTCCCACCGATCCACACGCGCGGCCGCCAGAACGGCCGGACGAACGGGCGCCCGAAGGGTCGAACGAACGGCCTGCCGATCGGGCGGGCGAACCGCACCGAGCCCGCGCCGCGAACCTGACCGCTGAACCGCACGCCGCCGCCGAAGTGGCCGCGGCCGGCTTCCGCGGTTCCGCTCGAGAGCAGCGTCGCGGCGCCGAGGACGCCGCCCAGAACGACGGCGGCGGGCAACGAAGACACGGGACGGGGCAAACGCATCATGGGAGGTCGCTCTTTTCCGATAGCTGGTTGGTCGCAAGGACGCTCGAGGACGTCGCGAGGTTTAGTGTGCAGCCCGCAGGCCAGCTCAGCGTCTGGCCGATCGCCCACAGAAACGCTCTCGATTCTGCCACCTTACGGATCGCTTGGCGACTGCGTTTTTTCCCGAACGTGTGACCGCTTTTTCACGCTCGCGGCAAGTGTGGTGATGCGACGACAGCTCAGAACCGTTCGCAACCCCGCCAAGTCACAGGCATCCTTGACAGTGGGGACACGCCGTCCCTAAAGTCGGTTCCCGACCGGAGGTCATCTTGAGCGATCCGAAGCGTGGTGGTAGCCGTGACATCAGCGAGCTCAAGCAGCGGCTGGGACTGAAGAAAGCCACCACACCTGCCGGCGCGCCCGGTGCCCGGGCCAACGGAGCCGCCGGCGGCGTCCTGCCGCCGCCCGGGATGGCACCTCCCCCGCCGCCGCAGCCGGTGATCCCGAACGCGGCCGACGACCCGTTCGCCGCGATGAACGCGATGGCAGCGGTTGGCACGGTGCAGCGTGCTCCCGAGATCGTCATCGTGAACGATGGCAAGCCGGTCGAGAATGTCGGGGCCACGTCGCGCGGCGGGACGATCGTCAAGCTCGTCGCCCCCGCGGTCGTCGCGCTGATCCTCGGCGTGGTGATCGGGCAGATCGCCAAGGGCGCGAACGTCTACAACGCGGGGCTCAAGGACGCCCGGACGATCCTGGGCGATCCCCAGTCGGGTTCGTCGGTGAAGTACCTGAAGAAGACGCTCGCCGAGATCGACGGCGTGCTCGACGAGATGAAGACCAAGAACAACTACCGCCCGGACACGGCGGCGGACAAGAAGCTGCGCGACTACAGCGCTCGGCTCGAGGTCAAGCCGGACAAGGTGTACCGCACCGGGACGATCGATCCCGATCTCAACGTCTCGGTCATGACGTTCTACGGCGGTGCGGCCGAGGTCAAGGGCATGCTGGACAGCCACGTCAAGGCGGCGGCGAACGACGACCTCGCGCTGTCGACGGCGCGCACGGCCTCGGCGGCCGCCGCGGTCAAGGACACCGAGAATGCCACGCTCGCGAGCGCCGGCGCGGTGCGCTACGGCGCGCTGATCCAGGCGCCGACCGACACCGACCGGGGCGCCGACTTCGGGGTCCGGCTGGTCGAGCTCGGCCAGCCGTACTGCGGCGCGGCGCTGGCGACCAACGGCAAGTGCGACAACGGCGAGTCGCCGAGCGCGTTCGCGTACCGCGGCGAGCCGTCCGGCGGGTGGACCAAGGGCGACCTCCAGGCCCAGGGCAGCGACAGCGTGCCGGCCAAGAAGCTCCTGCTGCTCCTGCCCAGCGGCACCCGCGACGCGCTGATCAAGGGCAACGAGCCCGGCGCGTCCGAGGTGTTCTACGTCAAGCGGCTACGCGCGCTGAGCGATCGGATCAAGAAGCTGATCGACGAGGCCAACAAGCTCGAGCAGCGGCTCCAGGCCGAGTCGAACAAGGGCTCGCGGTTCAGCTTCTTCCTGTAGCCTCCCGCACAGCGCCACCTGGGCGCCGTGCCCTCGCGTGAATCCCGCGGCCGGGTCGTGCGTCGGTTCTACACCGGGCTGATCGCGGGTACGATGCGGTCGCTCCCTGGAGGCTCCATGCGCAACATTCGTCGGATCTTGTTCGCAGCGCTGCTCGGATCGATCGCCGCTCCCGCAGCACCGGCGGTCGCGGACGGAGCGCGGCGGCCCGCGGCCCCGGCCGCCGCCGCGAAGAAGCCCAAGCCGCGGCGGACGCCGGTCAGCGCCGAGCACAAGAAGGCGCTCGCCGAGCTCCACGGCGGGTTCAAGTTCGGGATGACCAAGGACGAGGTGATCGCGGTGTTCTCGAAGCAGCTCGACGAGCGCTACGACGACAAGATCAAGGCGACCACCGACATCACCGTGCAGGACCGGCTGCGCCGCGACAAGAAGAACGAGGTCAGCCGGCTGCAGTCGAGCTACGTCAGCTTCGACACCGGCAAGCCATCGCCGTGGGACGTGTCGATCGTCGAGGACGAGTTCGCGCACATCACCGGCGAGGCGCTGCTCGAGCGCTGGGAGAACCAGGGCGGCAAGAACCAGCGCCGGTTCTTCTTCTTCTTCGACGGCAAGCTGTGGAAGATGTTCGTGTCGCTCGACGTGTCGATCCTGCCCGAGGACAAGAAGAACTTCGCGACGTTCCGGTCGGTGATGGAGGCCAAGTACGGCCCGGGCGAGGTCGAGGACGGCAAGATCACGTGGCGCACCGACGAGTTCGAGGCCCGCGCGATCGACAAGCTCAAGAGCTACGACGCGCTCGCGCTCGTGATCGAGGACCCGCGCGTCCGCCCGCACGTCGACGCCGCCCGCGAGGCCCACGCGCCGCCGCGCCACGAGACCCCGACGGTGATCAAGGCGGTGATCGACACCGACCACAAGGACCACCCGGACGTCCGCGCCAACAGCGATACCGTCGACACGGTGATCCGCGCGCAGGGCGATACACCGCCGCCGAAGACCAAGTAGCCGCGGCCGGCTACGGGCCGATCTTGGCCGGCGCGGCGGTCGCGGACTTCGACGCCGAGGCGCCGGTCAGCGCGTCGGGGCTGACCCGGACGTCGACCTCGTGGCCGGTGACCGAGCCGTGGCAGCCGGCGCACACGGCGTCGAACAGCGGCTGGACGATCCCCATCGAGATCTGCTCGCCCGGTCCGAGCTGGTGCTCCTCGCCCATCTTGACCACGGTCTTGTGCTGATCGTCCTGCAGCTCGAGCACGACGCCGGTCTGCGACGGCAGCTGGACGCGAACCGAGCCGTCGTCGGCCAGCGGCGTGGTGCCGAGCAGCTGGCGGCTCTCGTAGATCCCGTTGCCACCGCGGGTGCAGGTGGCGGTGCCGGACGGACACAGGCCCTCGGTGTAGACCGCCAGGAACCGGGCCTTGCGGAACGCTTCGACCGGGCGGCCGCGGCGCAGGTTGCCGGTCAGCAGCGTGAAGATCATCGGCGCGTCCGGCATGTGGAGCACGGCGTGCGCGGCATCGCCGGTGGTGGCGCCGCCGAACACCAGCTGCCGCCGGTTCTCGTACAGCCGCCGCGCCGGGTAGCGGTAGGCCAGGACCGCGTCGACCCGGAGCGTGCCGCCGGGGGCGTTGGTGAGCAGCGCCGCGGGCGCGCCGGCGCGCGGGTTGATCGTGAAGATGTCGAAGTTGCCGGTGGCGACGTCGCTGGCGTACGACACCATGAGGTTGCCGTCGGGCAAGGACACCGGCGCGCGGTAGCCCGCCCGCGAGCCGGCGCGGCCGGTGGCGTTGCCGCCGTCGATGATGCGCAGCGCCGGCAGGTACGCGATGTCGCCGCGACCCTGCTCGAACGGGCCGACGCTGCGGTTGAACACCGCGAGCGCACCGGCGCCGCCGGGAGCCACCGGCGAACCATCGGCGTTGAGGTCGGACAGGATCAGCAGGAAGTTGCCGTCGCTGCCCTCGCGGATGTCGGTCGCCGAGGCGTAGCCGACCGACGGCTTGGTCTGGGTCAGGTCGGTCAGGCTCGCGTACGGCGACACGGCGCGCTGCGCGAGCAGCGGGTGGTAGTCGGTGCGGTCCCAGTTGATGCGGCGGCCGGACAGCTGATAGAAGCCGTCGCTCGCCTTCTCCGTCGTCATCGTGATCCGGCCCTCGCGCATGAACTGCGGGCCGACCTCGGAGTTCGACAGGTACGTGATCTGCTCGTAGGAGCCCTGGTCGACGGTGGTGTCGTTGACCGCGACCCGCCACAGGTCGGACTGCGGCAGCAACCGCTTGCGCGACAGCGTGGCGCCGGCGCCGGGCTTGCCGCGGGTCGACGCGAACACGATCCACTTGCCGTCGGGCGAGAACGCCGGATCGAAGTTGTGGACCTTGACGCCGCCGGGGTCGGTCGCCGGCGGGGTGACCCGCACGCAGCTCGTGGCCGGCGCGCTGATCTTGACCAGGTACACCGACAGCGGATCGGCGGCCGTGGCGCGCCCCGCGAACACCACGCGGTCGCCGTCGTTGGCGACGTCGGGCGCCTGGACGTCGGGCGTCGTCCCCAGGCCGGGGCAGTTACCGGACAGGAGCGCCGCCGCGCCGGCGTCGGCCGGGTTGATCTGCTGGTTCGCCGCGAACGTCGTGGTCGCGGCGCGGATCTCGGCGCCGCCGCGGAACGTGTCGAAGCTCAGCCGATCGGGGTCAGCCGTGCCGCTCGGCCGCTGGACGTAGACGATCGTGATCGGCTTGCCGGTGGTCATGTCGGTGACCTGCCCCGCGGCGTTGGCGCGCTCGAGATCGATCCAGGCCTGGAACGTACAGAACGCCGAGGCGGTCGCGGGGTCGATCGGAGCCGGACCGCACGGCGGGCTGCCCGGGGTCTCGAGCACCGGGCCGCCGCGATGCGCGATGCCGAGGGCGGTCGGGCCGTTGCTCAGCAGCGCCTTGCCGACCGCCCGGCCGCGCCGCACGTCCGGGAACTCGAGGGCCATGAACTCGTCGCGGAGCAGCTCGTAGTTCTTCTCGAGCGCCACCGCGGAGAAGAACCCCTGGGTGCCGCTGCGCAGCTTGAAGTCGTTGGTCGCCGCCGGGCTGTGGCAGGCCTGGAACGAGCAGCCGCGGAGCAGCAGCAGCGGCTGGATGTACGTGGCGAAGAACTGCTTGCCGGTATCGGTCTTGGCGAAGTCGAGCCTGCCGATCTGCGCCGCCCAGGTCCGGATCGCCACGTAGTCGGCGTCACTCGAGCTCGCGAACTGGTCGCCGCCGGTGTGGCCGCGGCCGCCGGCGCCGGCCGCGAGCGGCACGCGCAGGATCTGCGAGTCCTCGACCGGCGTGTTGACGAACGACCAGGCCTGGCTGAAGTTGAACGCAAGCTCGTCGTCGCCCTCGCCGCACGTGACGTAGAAGTCCGACTGCGGCGCGCCGTGGCAGCTGCCGGCGGTGCAGCCGTGCCTGGTCAGGATCGGCTGGACGCTGGACTTGAACGCGTCGAAGCTCGCCTGGGTCATGGCGTTGACATAGGTCGCCTTCGCGAACCCGGGCGGGATGCCGTGCGAGCACGAGCCGCTGCCGGTCTGCGGCGGCGTCGCCGGCTTGAGCCCGTTCTCGGTCGCGCCGTTGTCGAGCCAGCTCTGCAGCGTGAAGTACGCGTCCGAGTTGACGTCGAGGATCGGGCCGCCGGAGTGCTGGACCTCGAGCGGGTGGAACGGGTCTTTGCCGGGGATCTTGGTGTCGTAGTACAGCTTGAGCGCGCCGGGCAGGACCGCCTTGATCAGCACCAGCGGATACGGATACGCGCCGAACGGCACCAGCACGTCGCGGCGCTTCTGGACGTTGGCGAACGACGTCACGTCGAAGTTGCCGGCGGCGAACTGGTACGGATCGTCGGCGTTGGTCGAGTGGCAGCCGGAGGTGTTGCCGGCGCACTTCTGGAGCAGGATCGGCTCGATGTTGCGCTCGTAGAACGTGCGGCCCGGCGGTGAGTCGCCGCAGCCGGCGCCGGCTCCGATCGCCCCGATGCTGATGATGATCGCGATGACGGCGGTGCGTGCCGCGAGCCTCGCGCTACCGGCCTCGCCGGCCTCGCCGGCCTCGGGTGACCGCGATCCGTGCCGCGCAGCGGACCGCCCTCGTTCGGCTGCCATGCTGGTCATGTTACTCCAAAGCTCGTCGAGAAACGGCGCGTCCGGACGGCGAAGAGCCGCCGAGCTTTGGGGGCTCGATGCGGCTCCGATCACGTCGCGCGAGGTGCGCCAGGTACGAGACTCACGCAACGCCAAGGTGTCGCCCGGGTCAGTGGAGCTGCGCCAGCGCGGCCTTCGCCACGCCGCGCACCAGGCCGCTCTTGTCGCCGCTGGCCTGGACCAGCGCCGCGCGCGACGCGGCGTTGCCGAGCTGGCCGAGCGCCCAGGCGGCGTTGCGCCGCACCACCGGATCGGCATCGCCGATCACCAACCCTTCGAGCGCAGCGCGCGCGCTCTGCTCCCCCATCCCACCGACCACACCCGCCGCCTGGGCACGGACACTGGCGTCGCGGTCGCCGAGGAGCGCGACCACCGGCTGCGCCGAGGCCTGGCCGAGCATGTCGCGCCAGGCCGCGACCGCCGCGGCGCGGACGCTCGCGTCGGCGTCGGCCATCGCGGTGATCAGCACCTCGTTGCCGCCGGTGTGGGCCATGAACCCGACCGCGCGCACCAGCGCGAGCCGGGCCTCGACGCCGAGGTCGCCGCGGTGGATCGTGGCGCGCAGCTGCGGCAGCGCGGTGAGCGTCCGGGTCCGGCCGAGGAAGTCGGCCGCGTTGCGGACCTTGACCGTGTCGCCGTGCGGCAGGTCGGCCGCGAACTGGCTGACCAGCATGTCCCGGAGCGCCGGGCGCCGCGCGAACCACCAGGCCGCGACCTCGCGGACCTCGAACCGGGGATCCTCGGTCAGCCCGGTGACGATCTGGATGCAGTCCTCGCACATGAGGCTCTCGGCGCGCTCGATCTCGGCGATGATCGCGTCGGTCGAGGTCGAGCGCACGGCGGACTCGATCGCGGCGGCGCTGCCGCCCTTGCCCGCGCGCGCCGCGTTCGGTACGAGCGCGAGCACGAGCCAGCCGACCGCGGCGATCTTGATAGCGATGTTCTTCATGGTCGTTCTCCGTGAGCTCCGCGGTGGGTCAGTAGATGTTCAGGCCGGGGTTGTTCTCGCGCGCGTAGTAGTTGACCCCCATGTCGCAGGCGAGGATCAGCGCGTAGAACTGCAGCGGCGAGAGGTCGGTCTTGCCGAGCGCGGTCAGGTGCGGCGTGGTCGTGAACGCGCGCTGCGTCGACGGGTTCGGGAACAGCCGGGTCGGGTTGAGCTTCCGGATCACCAGCGAGCCGTGCGCGTCCTGCGGGTTCATGTAGACCTTGAGGGTGCCGGTGATCGTCAGGTGGTTCTTCTCGATCGCCTCCATGTCGGGGCCGGCCATGCTGAAGTACGACGCCGAGTACGAGGCGCCGCCGGCCGCAACCGCGAGCGCCGCCGGGATCGGATCGCCGGTCAGGTTCAGCGTCCACGAGCCCAGCGTCGCGCCCATCGCGTCCTTGATCGTGTAGCCCGCGACGCCGGCGCTGTTGTTGGCGTCGTGGCAGCCGGTGACGCAGTTGGCGTCGAACATCGGCTGCAGCAGCTTGTTCCACGCCACGCCGACGATCTGAGTAGCCGACATCGGCGCGTTGTTGAGCCGGGCGCTGCGCGGCTTGTCGCTCATCAGCTTGTTGTCGGCGGCGACCAGCGCGTCGATCACGCCGGGCTTGACGTTGGTGGTCTGGGTCCGCCTCTCGTGGCAGCCGCCGCAGAACCGCGCCTCCCCGGCGCGGCCCGAGAACCACACCGGCTCGCTGAACAGCGACATGCCGAACACGTCGACGGTCTGGAGGTGGACCGGGATGTTCGCCGGGATCTTGGCCGCCCACGAGCCGTCGGCCTGGACCGGCGCGACGCCGAGGTTGGCCTGGCCTTCGAACATCGTGGTGCCGAACATCTCGGGGAAGCCCTCCTCGGACGAGAACCCCTCCATCACGCGGACGCCGTAGATCTCGCCCGGCAGGAAGGTGTGCAGGCTCGAGTCGTAGACGTTGAGCGAGCCGATCAGGGTCTGGTTGCCGAGCCGGGCGTCGAGCGCCGAGCCGACGACGTTGGGCGCGGTCCGGGTCGCGAGCGGCCGGGCGAACACGTCCCACATCGCCGCATCGTCGAGGATCGGCCGGCGCTGCTGGTGCTCGGTGTCGTAGAGGTACACGCCGAAGTTCGCCGCCAGGCCCGCGGACGCCAGCACGCCGGACTCGACCGGGCCGTTGGCCCACGACACCAGCAGGTCGGGCTTGTCCTTGGCGTTGAGCGCGAACGCGTCGTAGTAGCGGCCGACGGTCTCGGCCGACGGCGAGTTGTCCATCGGCACGTCGGGAGTCAGCAGGCGATAGGTCGCGTTGGCCTCGGACTGGTTGGTCGGCGCGCTGACCACGCCGCCGTGGTTCTCGACCGTACCGAGCCGGATGTCGATCAGCGCGCCGGCGTTGATCGTGCGGTTGCGCGAGGTCGCGATCGCGACGAACCGGCCGGGGCTGATCTCGCTGGCCTTGAGCGTCGAGTTCGACGCGCCGGTGCCTTCCTTGCCGAAGCCCTCGCGCAGCTCTTCCATGTCCTGGTTGACGAACATCAGGTGGCCGCTGTTCTCGGGGCCGAGGTGATCCCACTGGGTGAAGATCACGCGGCCATCGGACGCCAGGCTCGGCGCGGTGCGGTGCGACAGGTTGCGCGGCCCGAGCTCGAGGTGGGTGCCATCGAGATTGACCCGGCCGAGCTGGATCGTCGTACCGCGCTCGTACTCGTCGCGGTGCTGCGGTGCGCCGGCCTCGACCACCGCGTTGGTCGTGAACATCACGCGATTGTCGGGCAGGAAGATCGGCGACACGAAGTCGCGCTGCGGGTCGGTCGCGATCTGGGTGACGCTGCCGTTGGCGAGCTGGAGGAGGAACAGCCCGTAGGTCTGGTTCGCGGACAGCTTGCCCGAGAACACGATCGACTTGGCGTCGAACGACAGGTCGTAGCTCGAGATGTCGATGTCCTTGAACTCGGTGCCGGCCTTGTCGCAGCACAGCGTGGTCAGCGTGCCGTCTGCCGTCGGTGGCTTGAGCTGGACCAGCCGCGCGCCGGGCTTGTACGAGGTGTACTGGAAGATGTCGCCCTGGTCGTTGCGCATGGGGCGTTGCAGGATGACGAGCGCGTCGACGCTGCTGAGCGGTCCGACGTCTGGTTCCCCGCCGCCACCACCTCCGCCGCCACAACCGATGCTTCCAAGCGTGAACAGCGCGGCGCCGATCGCGATGCTCTGGATGTGTTGCTTCACAGACATGCCTCCTCGAGTGATGCAGGCCATTACAAGACCCGAGCCAAGCTGGAATCGAAGCGAATGCAGTCTGTTGCGAGGTCGGGTACGAGACCGCTCGCAGGGCTACGGCCCCCTTCGCGCGGCACTTTGGGGGTGAAGGACCACACGGCACGTGGCCGCCGTGAACACCTCGGCGTACATCGCGCTGCGATCGCCGCGTCCGTGCCCGCGTCAGCCGAGCGACTTGAGCTCGGCGAGCAGCTGGAGCGCCTCGAGCGGCGTGATCCGGTTGACGTCGATCGCGGCGAGCCGGGTGAGGACCGGGGATGGCGGCGCCGCGGACAGCAGCGAGAGCTGCGGCGAGCTGCCGAGCTGCGAGCCGCCCTCGAGCTGGGACATGATCTGCCGCCCGCGCGAGATCACCGAGCGCGGCAGGCCCGCGAGCCGCGCGACGTCGATGCCGTAGCTCTTGTTCGCGCCGCCCGCGACGACGCGGCGGAGGAACACGATCTCGCCCTTGTGCTCGCGGACGGCGACCGAGATGTTGCGGACGCGGGGCCGGCTATCGGCGAGCGCGACCAGCTCGTGGTAATGGGTGGCGAACAGCGTGCGCGCGCCGATCGCGTCGTGCAGGAACTCGGCGACCGCCCAGGCGATCGACACGCCGTCGAACGTCGACGTGCCGCGGCCGACCTCGTCGAGCACGACCAGCGAGCGCCGGGTCGCCTTGGCCAGGATCGACGCGGTCTCGCGCATCTCGACCATGAACGTCGAGTCACCGCGCGACAGGTTGTCGGCGGCGCCGACCCGGGTGAACACGCGATCGCAGACGCCGACCTGCGCGGCCCGGGCGGGGACGAAGCCGCCGATCTGGGCGAGCAGGACGATCTGGGCGACCTGGCGCATGTAGGTCGACTTGCCGGCCATGTTGGGGCCGGTGATCAGGACCAGCTGCTCCGCCGCGGGATCGAGCCGCGCATCGTTGGGCACGAACGTTCCGGCCGGCAGCATCGCCTCGATCACCGGGTGGCGGCCGTCGGTGATGTCGAGGACCAGGCCGTCGTCGACCACCGGCCGGCAGTAGCCGCGGCGGGCGGCGACCGCGGCGAGCGATCCGCAGGCGTCGAGCACGGCGAGCGCGGCGCCGGCGGCGGCGACGTCGCGGGCGCGGGCTGCGACCGCGGCGACCTCGGCGCGGAACAGCTCGGCCTCGCGAGTGGCGAGCGTGTCCTCGGCGGTCAACACCCGGCGCTCGAGCTCGGCGAGCTCGGGGGTGACGAAGCGCTCGCCGGTGGCGATGGTCTGCTTGCGGATGTAGTACGCCGGCACCTTGGGGAGGTGGGTCTTGGTGACCTCGATGTAGTAGCCGAACACGCGGTTGTAGCGGACCTTGAGGCTGGGGATGCCGCTGGCCTTCTGCTCGCGGTCCTCGATCGCGAGGATCTCGTCCTTGCCGCCGTCGGCGAGCCGGCGGGCCTCGTCGACCGCGGCGTCGTGGCCGGGGCGGATGATGTGGCCGTCCTTGAGCAGCGCCGGGGGCTCGTCGACCAGCGCTCCGGCGAGCCGGGCCGCGAGCTCGGTGAGCGCGGGATGCGCGCACGGGGCGAGCCCGGCGGCCGGCCCGGCAGCCGGAGGCGAGGCCGAGCCCGGCGCCGACTTCGAGGCTGACCTCGACGTGAGCCCGGAGCCGGGCTTCGGGTTTGGGCCGGAGCTGGAGCCGGCACCGGAGCTCGAGCCGGAGCTGGCACCGGCGCTCGAGCCGGCGCTCGGGCCGGCGCTCGAGCCGGAGCTCGGATCCAGCAGCGCGGGCAGCTCGCCGAGCCGGTCCTGGCCCGAGCGCACGAGCGCGAGCAGGTCGGGGAGCCCGGCGAGCGCGTCGCGCAGCCGGCCGAGATCGCGCGGCGTCGCGACGCCGAGCATCGCCTTGCCGGCGAGGCGCTCGAGGTCGGCGATCCGAGACAGCGCGCGGCGGATCGCCTCGCACAGCGCCGGGCGCTCGACCAGCCACGCGACGGCGTCCTGCCGGCGCCGGATCTGGGCGACGTCGACCAGCGGGTAGAGCAGCCAGCGCCGCAGCAGCCGGCCGCCCGGCGCGGTCGCGGTGTCGTCGATGACGTCGAGCAGCGAGCCCTGCTTGCGCTTGCCGATCAGGGTCTCGATCAGCTCGAGGTTGGCGATCGCGGCCTCGTCGAGCACGACCGCATCGTCGGGCTGGTAGAGCTGGAGCCGGACGACCGGCAGCGCGCCGGTCGGCTGGGTCGCGCGCGCGTAGGCCACGACCGTGGCGGCGGCGCGGACCGCGAGCGGGTGGTCGTCGCCGTTCGCGCCGTTCGCGCCCCCCGCGCCGGTCGCCGGCCGCGGCAGGATCGCGCCGAGCTCGAGGCGCGCGCCGGCATCGTCGGGCACCTCGGCGGTGTTCCACGGCACGCGGTAGCGCGCGCGGATCGCGGTGAGCGGCCCGCGCTCCGGATCGGCGAGGTGGGCGGCGGCGGCTAGCACCTCGCGCGGCCCGACCCGCACCAGCTCGTCCACCACGGCGGTGATCGGCAGCTCGGTCGCGCACAGCTCGCCGGTGGTGGCGTCGAGGTAGGCCAGGCCGGCGAGCTGCTCGGCCCGGGCCCCGGGGACGACCGCGGCGAGGTAGCGCGGCAGCTTGGGATCCAGCACGTCATCGTCGAGCACGATGCCCGGCGTCACGATCCGCACGACCTCGCGCTTGACCAGGCCCTTGGCGAGCTTGGGGTCCTCGGTCTGCTCGGCGAGCACGACCTTGTGGCCGAGCTCGGTCAGCTTGGCGATGTACACCCGCGCCGCGTGGTGCGGCACGCCACACATCGGCACCGCGTCGTCCCGGCCCTTGTCGCGCGTGGTCAGCGTCAGGTCGAGCAGCCGCGCGCCGAGCACCGCGTCCTCGAAGAACATCTCGTAGAAGTCACCGAGCCGGAACAGCACGATCGCGTCGGGGTGACGCTCCTTGATGTCCAGGTACTGCCGCATCAGCGGCGTCTCGGCGGGATTCCGGGCGGTCACGGCCAAGCGATATCACGGCGATCCGACACCGACCTCGCTGCGCGGGATCTCGAGGGTGACGCCGGCGCCGAGGTTGGCCCCGGCATCGAACGACTGCGACACGCCCTCGCGCCATTGCCGCAGCTCGACGCTCGGTGGCCCGGTCACCGCGGGCTGGATCAGCACGAATGTGAAGCTGCGACGCAGGCCCGGGCGGGTGGCCGGTAGCCACGTGCCGGCATTGATGTAGAGCCCGCCGCTGCGCAGCTTCTGCCACCTCGGATCGTGGGTATGGCCGAACACGACGACCGGCGCGTCGACCAGCTTGCGCAGCCGCTGTGGCACGGAGCGCATCGGCAGCTGCGAGGTCACCAGGTGCCGGCCGAGCCAGCGCGTGATCCCGACGGCGACCGCGACGACGGCGACCGCGGAGGCGAGCGCCCAGACCAGCGGCAGGATCACGAGCAGCGCCGTGATCGCGATCAGGCTGCCCAGCGTGATCCCGAAACGATCGAGCATGACCATCCGGCCGAGCCGGCGGCCGCTGACGGTCAGCGGCGTGCGCGCGAGCCGGTCGATCGCCGCCGCGGTGTCGAGCGAGATCCCGCCGGCCTGGGCGACCTCGGCGAGCCGGGCGCGGTGCTCGCGGCGCCGGCGATCGCGCCGCTTGAACGAGCGGTGCAGCCGGCGCGCCGCGAACAGCGCGCCGACGAACCGGGCATACGCGACCCAGAGCCGGGTGCCGGAGCGAAACCCCAGGCCGGCGGCGTAGCGCAGGTAGCCCCACAGGCCCCACTCCTCGATGCCGTGCGGATCGAGCTCGGGCACGGCCGAGCCGAGGTAGCGGACCGCCGCGTAGTCGGCGTTGTAGATCAGCCAGCCGTCCTTGGGATCCATCGGCGCGAGGTTGAACTCGAACGAGCAACCCTCGTCGTAGACATGGCCGTGCTCGATCCAGCACACGCCGGGGAGATAGATGAACCACGGCACGACCCGGATCCGCCCGAGCGCGCGGTCGTCGGCGCCGGCGGCCGCGAGCTGGCGCATCAGCTCGCCGACGACGTCGCTCGCGAGCAGCTCGACGTCGTGGTTGCCGACGATGATGTCGATGCCGTGGCCCGCGGCGGCGAACCGGCCGAGCTCGGCGAGCAGCGGGCGGTGGACCTCGCAGATCCGCCGCATCCGCTCGACCCCGGGCTGGACGCCCCGGCCCAGGCCGAACCGGCGCTCGTCGGCGGTCTTGGCGGGGCGCTCCCGGGTGCCCGAGATCACCACCGACATGAAATCGAACAGGTCACCCGCGATCACCAGTCGCCAGGTCCGGCCGTCGCGGCGGCGAACGGTGTGGTAGCGGAGGAACTCGCGGAACGCCGAGCCGCCGAGCTCGACCGCGCGCCGGCGCTCGGGCGACGCCCCGGGCAAGAGCTCCTCGCCGAAGTGCAGGTCGCTCACGATCAGGATGTTCGCCAGGGCAGCCATCGCGTGCAGCCCTACGAGTATGTTGGTTCAGGACGAGCGAGACAATGCGCCCGCGCGGTCCCGGGCGACCCGGCTCACGTCACCGCCGCACGTCCGCAAAGCTGCGCGGCGTGGGCCGGCCTCCAGGTACGACACGCCGGATCCGGGTGCGGCAACGGCTTGGTTTCGTCCGGGAGCCCGGCGACAGCGAGCGCGGTTCGACAGCTGTGGTGAACAGGGGCACAGCAAGCAATCAATCGAGCGTCGCGGCTTCGTCGTCGAGGACACTGCCCTGCTCGGAGTTTGCTTTACACAACATGAGGCCACATAACCGAGCTTCGACATCGCGCTCCGCAGTCCGGGGGCGCGGCGCGCGCGGGCGCGATCCGCCGGCGCACGATTTCTCAGGCAAACCCGTGCGCTGTCATGACAACCCACATCCTGCGTGATATCTCCGACACGTCGTGACCCAGGTCCTGTTCATTCTGTTGCTCGCGGCATCGGTCGCGTTCTTCGCGCACACGGTCTGGCTGTTCGGTCGCGCGCTCGCCCAGGGCACCCCGGATCCCCGGCCGCGGCTCGACGACATCCCCGGACGGCTCGCAGACGTCGCGATCTACTTCTTCGGCCAGAAGAAGGTCGCCGAGGAGGGCCCCCAGCACCGGACCAGCAAGCACCACCTGTTCATCTTCTGGGGCTTCTTGATCATCACGATCGCCACGGTCGACGTCGTGGTCTCGGGAGTGTGGCCGCGGATCTCGCTCGCGCTGCTCCCGGCGGCGATCTACCAGCCGCTGTACGGCGTGATCGACGTCATGAACCTGGTCGTGTTGATCATGGTGCTGTGGGCGATCGTGCGCCGCATCGTGGTCAAGCCGCGGCTGATCCCGTGGAACCTCGACGCCGGCCTGATCCTCGGCGGCATCGGCTCGCTGATGATCACGCACTTCCTGTTCCACGGCTACGAGGCCGCCGCCGCGATCTCGGCCGGCGAGACGGCGCCGAAGTTCCTGGTGATCTCGAGCGCGATCGGCCAGGCGCTCGCGCCGCTATCGGCCGAGGCCGCCGCCCGCGGCCAGATGTTCGCGTACTGGCTGCACGTCCTGATCCTCTTGACCTTCCTCAACTACCTGCCCTACTCCAAGCACATCCACCTGCTCGGCGCGCTGCCCAACATCTTCACGCGCAACCGCTCCGAGCGCCGGATGGATCTGCCGAAGCTGAACCTCGAGGACGAGAACCAGTGGGGCGTCGGCCGGTTCGAGCAGCTGTCGTGGAAGAGCCTGCTCGACACCTACGCCTGCACCGAGTGCGCGCGCTGCACGAACTACTGCCCGGCCTACAACACCGGCAAGAACCTGTCGCCGATGCAGCTGATCCACGACATCCGGTACGAGATGCTCGACCGGGTCGAGCTACGCGACCGGATCGCCGCGCTCCAGGACGAGGTCGCCGGGCTGGCCGAGTTCGCCGCGTCGCGCGGCTTCGACGATGCCCATCCCCACCCCGAGCTCGTGTTCGCGCGGGAACGGCTGACCACGGCGCAGACCGAGCTCGCGTCGATGCCGAAGCTGACCGGCGGCCGGGTCCAGGACGACACGCTCTGGGCGTGCACGACCTGCGGCGCGTGCCAGGAGGTCTGCCCGGTGTTCATCGAGCACCCGGCGAAGATCATCCAGATGCGCCAGAACCTCGTGCTCGAGCAGGAGCGGACGCCGGGCGAGCTGCAGCGCACGTTCCGCAACATCGAGCGCCAGAGTAATCCCTGGGGCATCGCCAACGACCAGCGCATGGACTGGGCCAACGGGCTCGACGTCCCGACGATCGAGGACAACGCCGACCCCGAGTACATCCTGTGGGTCGGCTGCGCCGGCGCGTTCGACAGCCGGATCATCAAGCAGACCCGCGCGATGGTGAAGATCCTCCAGACCGCCGGCATCGACTACGCCGTGCTCGGCCACCAGGAGGCGTGCACCGGCGACCCGGCGCGGCGCGCCGGCAACGAGATGCTGTTCCAGGCGCTGGCCGAGCAGAACGTCGAGACCCTGAAGTCGGTCAAGGCCAAGAAGGTCGTGACGTCGTGCCCGCACTGCCTGCACACGCTGCGCAACGACTACCCGCAGTTCGGGGCCGAGCTCGAGGTCATCCACCACACCCAACTGATCGATCACCTGTACAAGACCGGCAAGCTCGTGTCGGAGACGACGCCGGTCGGGTCGATCACGTACCACGACAGCTGCTACCTCGGCCGGTGGAACCGCGAGTTCGATGCGCCGCGCGACGTCGTCCGGGCGGTGCTGAAGCCCGGCGGCGACGCCGACAGCGAGTCCCGCGGCTACCGCGAGCTCGTGCGCAGCAAGCGCCACGGGTTCTGCTGCGGTGCCGGCGGCGCCCGGATGTTCATGGAGGAGACCGAGGGCGAGCGGGTCAACCTCAACCGGACCGACGAGATCATCGCGACGGGAGTCGAGGCGGTCGCGGTCGCATGTCCGTTCTGCAACATCATGCTCACCGACGGCATGAAGCAGCGCAACGTCGACGAGAAGATCCAGGTGCTCGACGTCGCCGAGCTGGTCGCGGCCAGCATCCCCGACGTCCCGATCGATCGCCTGGTGCGAAAAAAATCGTCGTAGCTGCGATCGATCGCAGCCGCCGTCGATCCCCCGGCCCGCGGCGGCCATCGCCGGGCGCGCGGCGGTATAACCTCCGCAATGACAGGACGTCTCGCGATCGCGGCGCTGTGCGTCGCGTCGATCACCGCCTGCGGCGCCGGCGACGACACCACGGAAGGCACGCGCGCCGAGTGCGCGCAGGGCGGCGTGCTGACCGACTGCCCCGACGCGCAGCGGACCTCGCAGGGTGCGTGCTGGCGGCTGGTCGACTGCGGCGCGATCTCGATCACGTCGGACAACACGAACCGCTTCACCTGGGGGCGCTGCGTCGACGATCTCGACCGCTTGACCGCCGACCGCGAGCGCCTGGTGATCAACTGCATCGCGGCCTCGACCTGCGACGAGCTCCGGGTCGGCGGCTCGCCGCGTAACCCGAACCCGAACGAGATGCACTGCCTGCGGTTCGGGGGCCCGTGATGCGAGCAGCGGCGTTCGCGGGCGTGGCAGCGATGGTGGCCGCGCTGGCCGCGGCACATCCGGCACACGCGCAGCCGGCCGAGGTCGTGGCGCAGATCAAGCTGATCGAGACCCAGCCCGCCGACATGGATCGAGCGACGTGGAAGGACCGGCGGCGCGACGCCGCGCGCAAGCTGGGGCGCGGCAAGGATCGGCGCGCGGTCCCGGTGCTGATCAAGCTGGCCGAGACCGAGACCTTCGACATCATCGGCGAGATCGCGATCGAGGGGCTCGGCAACCTCGGCGACCCCGCCGCGGCACCGGCGCTGCAGAAGATCATCGCCGACCCATCGCGCGACAAGAGCCAGAGGGACCTCGCCCGCAAGGCGCTGGCCAAGCTCGGCGCCGAAGCCAGGCCGTCGGGCACGACCGGCGGCACCAGCGGCGGCGGCACGACCGGCGGCGGCACGACCGGCGGCGGCACCAGCGGCGGCGGCACGACCGGCGGCGGCACGAGTGGCGGGGGCACGACCGGCGGCGGCACGACCGGCGGGACAGCGAAGGGCACGGCGAGCGGGACCACCGGCGCAGCAACGGGCACCGCCTCGAGCACCAGCACCAGCACCGGCGCCGACGCGGGCAAGACCGGCTCCGAGACCACGGGCCGCGCCGCGACGCCCGAGCCCGGCGGTGGCACCGGTGGGCTGCTCGGCTCCGCGTCTTCCAGCGACGTCTCCGGCCCGGGCGCGCTGCCGGTCGTCCCCGACGACGCCCTCGCCGCCTACGAGCGCGTGACGTTCGCCGGCGGCACCGCGAACCTGGGCTACGACACGGCACGCAAGCGCGTCGACTTCGACGCCGACGTCGCCGGCCAGTACCAGAAGCGGATCGAGCGCGAGACCATGGCCTGGGGCATGGATCTCGGGGCCCACGTCGTCGCAGGGTACGTCAACCCCGATGGGCCGGCGGTCACCCGCGGGCTCCAGCTCGACGTCACCGCCGACGGCGAGATCCGGTTCTACTCCGGGCGGGTCTACGGCATCGGCCGCGCCGCCGGTGCGACCCAGCTCAACTACATCTCGGATGTCGACCCCGGCAACGCCAACAACACGCTCAAGGACACGCGGTTCACCGCGGACCTGCAGGTCGCGCTCGGCGGCGGCTACGGCCGCGTGCTCGACGTCGGCGCGGCGATCCGCGTCCGCCGCCTGGCGCGAACGCTCGAGGCCGCCCGCGCGCTGGGCAGGCCGATCGATCCGGCGATCGCGCGCCGGCTCCAGCTCACGTGGTGGGCGCTGCGCGGCGAGCGCTCGACCTACCGCGCGCTGGTCGCGACCGTGGCGATCCTGCGCGAGGCCGGCATCCTGCTCGGCGAGCCCGACGCCGGGCTCAGCTACGAGATCCTGGCCGTGTTGCGCGACAGCCAGCTCTTGCTCCGGCCGAGCGGCCTCGACGTCCAGCTCGCGTTCGGCGAGGGTTATTTGCAGCGCCCGGATCAGCCGCCGTCCAACGAGAGCGGCCGGGTCGAGCAGGTCCTGGCGTCGGCGGCGTACGGCGCGCAGCTCGACGACGACAAGCTCGAGCTGTCCGGCGGCGGCTACGCCCGGCTCCGGCTGTTCGCGCCCGACGACCAGCCGTCGCCGTGGGCGGTCGGCGCCAGCGCGCGGCTGCGCCGGTTCACGTACGGCGATCACGGCGACCCGCTCGGCGCGCTCGACGTCTCGGGCGTGCTGCAGATCTCCGACGACGATGTGATGAACAGCCAGATCGGCCAGCGCCTGTCCGGCCAGCTCGGCTTCACCTGGTGGCTCAACGCGGCCTCGGGGATCCGGCTCGCCGCCAGCGTCGGCGAGGACCGCGGCGCGCTGTTCCTCGGCGCCGAGCTCACGGCGACCTACGGCCTGCTCGACGGCACGTTCGCGCGCTGATCTGCATCGGCGCCCGCCCGAGGCATCGAGCGCACGGCGATCCGGCCGCCTGCCTGACGGGCCTCGCCGGCGCGCCGACCTCGTGGCGGTGCGCGGTTCCCCGGCGCCGAGCGCTCACAGCGCCGCCGTGAAGCGGCTCGCCGCTAGGTCACCGCATCCCTGGCGATCACGGTCCAGTCGTTGGCGCCGTGACCCTCGGCGATCGCGGCGTCCATGCGGGCGGCGATCGCCGGCAGCGCCGCGAGCTGGACGCCAGCGAGGGCCGCGGCCTCCATCATGAGCCCGGCGTCCTTGCGC
This sequence comes from Kofleriaceae bacterium, assembly GCA_036403075.1. Classification (GTDB taxonomy): domain Bacteria; phylum Myxococcota_A; class Polyangia; order Haliangiales; family Haliangiaceae; genus JABFXX01. The sequence goes on along the minus strand of DASWRS010000369.1, from coordinate 12,696 downwards.
GCCATCGTCAGCTCCCACGACGGATCGGCGAAGCTGGCGTCGACCATCCGCTTGATCCTCGTCGGGATCGTGACGCCGGGGTTGAAGTGATCGAACAGGCTCGCGGCCTCGGCCGCCGGCACGTGGAGCGCCTTGGCGAGCGCGAGCATGTCGGCCATGCCGGCGGTCATGGCGATCAGGAACAGGTTGCCGAGCAGCTTGAACGCGCTGGCGGCGTCCGGGCGCTCGCCGAGGTCGACCAGCTTGCCGGTCATCGGCGCCAGCGCCGGCCGCAGCGACTCCGTGATGTGGGGCGGCCCGGAGATCATCATGATGCCGGTCGCATCGCGCGCGTTCTGCGGCCCCATGAACACCGGCGCGTGGACGAACGTGATGCCGCGATCGCCCCACCGCGCGATGCGCTCGAGCGCGCCGCGGGTCGACGTGGTCGAGTGATCGACGATCACGGTGTCGGTCGTGAACCCGGGGCTGGCCTGCTCGAGGACGGTGTCGACGATGGCGTCATCGGGCAGCGTGAGGTGCACGCGCGCCGCGCCGCGCGCCGCCTCCGCGGGATCGCTGAACGCGCGCGCGCCGTCGGCCTCGAGCGCGAGCGCCTTGTCGTGCGTGCGATTCCACACGTGGACGTCCTCGCCGCGGCGGCGCAGGGCGCGGACGAAGTTCGAACCGAGCAAACCCATTCCGAAGAAGGCGATCATGATGCAGCGACTATGCCCGGGCGACCGCAGCGGCGCGAGCGGGTGAGCAGGCGCGATCCCCTGAATATATAAGCACTTAGATGTTTATCGCTAGTGGTCCGACCATTGTTCGGCTAGGGTGAATTACGATGGCCCTCGCGACAGCGCAACACCGCAACCTGGTCGCCGTCGCCGAGGCGGCGCTGCCGGCCGGAGAGTTCATCCCGGCGGCGGGCGAGGCCACCGTGGCCAAGGTCGAGCAGTTCCTGGGCGAGCTGCCGGTGTCGGTGCGTCGGGCCGTGAACGCACTGCTGCGCGGGCTGGACGCCGCCGCCTGGCTCGCCCAGCGCCGGCCGTTCGCGAAGCTCTCGATCGCGCGGCGGCTCGAGATCCTCGACAGCTGGCGCACCGGCGATCCGATCCGGCGGCTGCTGCTCCGCGCGCTGGTCAGCCCGCTCAAGCTGGCGCACTTCGACGATCCGGCGCTGTATCGCCGGCTCGGCTGCGTCTACGAGGTCGAGCGCGGCCGCGATGCCCGGCCAGCGTACCTGCGCGACCGCGTGCACACGCTCGACGGCGACCTCGCGGTCGAGTGCGACGTGGTGGTGATCGGCACCGGCGCCGGTGGCGCGGTGGTCGGCCGCGAGCTGGCCGAGGCCGGGCTCGCGGTGGTGTTCGTCGAGGAGGGCCGCTACTTCGATCGCAGCGAGTTCACCGGCCGCGCGTTCGAGATGCAGCAGAAGCTGTACCGCCGCGGCGGCGGGACGTTCTCGCTCGGCAACGTCGGGATCCCGATCCCGCTGGGCCAGACCGTCGGCGGCACCACGACGGTGAACTCGGGGACGTGCTTCCGGACCCCGGACCGCGTGCTCGCCGGCTGGCGCGACGAGCTCGGGCTCGACGACCTGGCGCCCGAGCGCATGGTCCGGCACTTCGAGCGGGTCGAGGCGGTGCTGAGCGTCGAGCTCGCCCGCGCCGAGCTGATGGGCGGCAACGGCCGGGTGATCGCGCGCGGCGCCGACTCGCTCGGCTTCACCCGGCACGGGCCGCTGCGCCGCAACGCGCCGGCGTGCGACGGCCAGGGCGTGTGCTGCTTCGGCTGTCCGACCGACGCCAAGCGCTCGACCAACGTCAGCTACATCCCGCTCGCGCTGCGCGCCGGCGCCGAGCTGTTCCCGGGCGTCCGGGTCAGCCGGATCATCGTCGAGGGCGGGCGCGCGCGCGGCGTGGTCGCGCAGGGCAGCGACGGTCGCGTGCTCACGGTCCACGCCCGCACGGTCGTGGTCGCGTGCGGGACGATCATGACGCCGCTCCTGCTCGGCGCGCAGCAACTCGGCGGCGCGTCCGGGCAGCTCGGCCGCAACCTGACGATCCACCCGGCGGCCGGCGCGATCGCCGAGTTCGACGAGCCGATCCTGCCGTGGCGCGGCATCCCGCAGGGCTACTCGATCGAGGACCTCCACGACGAGGGCATCCTGTTCGAGGGCGCCGCGGTGTCGCTCGAGATGACGATGACGATGACCCCGCTGATCGGTCCCGAGCTGATCCGGCTCGCGGAGCGCTTCGCCCACGTCTCGACCTTCGGGTTCTTCATCGAGGACACCACGACCGGCTCGGTCCACGAGGTCGGCGGCCAGCCGGTGATCCAGTACTGGCTGTCCGATCGCGACGTGTCGCACATCAAGCGCGGGCTCGACGTGCTGGCGCAGATCTTCTTCGCCGCCGGCGCGCGCGTGGTCCACGCGCCGGTCGCCGGCTTCCACGTCCTGCGCCCCGACGACCTGCCCGCGCTGCGCCGCGCCCGGCTCCGGCCGTGGGACCTCGACCTGTCGGCGTACCACCCGCTCGGCACCGCGCGCATGGGCCGCGACCCGGCGAGCTCGGTGGTCGACGCCGACCACCAGGTCCACGACGTCGCCGGGCTCTACGTCGTCGACGGCTCGTCGGTGCCGACCGCGCTCGGGGTCAACCCGCAGGTCACGATCATGGCGATGGCGACCCGCGCGGCCGAGCGGATCGCGGACGCGCTGAGCTGAGCGCCCCTATCTACAAATCCACGCGCTCGCGCCAGGTCGCGGCGGTGCCGCGGGCGAACCGGACGCCGGCGAGCACCTCGCGGACGCAGCTCGCGGTCGCCGATGGCAGGTCGGTGTCGATCACGTTGAGAAACCCGATCGCGCCCTGGGCGTCGACGGCGATCTCGATCTGGACGTAGGTGCCGGTCAGGCCGGCCCTGGCGATCGAGCGCACGCAGCGATCGAGCCGGGGGCGATCGACGCCGGCGCGGAGCTGGTGCCGGCGCTCGGTGATGCTGCCGGTCGCAGGCGGCTCGGCGGGGATCTCGACGCGCGCCCCGGCAGGCCCGGCGGCGACGTCGACCCAGCCGGCGCGCCGGAACCGACCGGCGTTGTCGGCGACCTCGACGCCGTGGCGCCCCGGCATGACGCGGACGCGCAGCGGCGCGAGGCCGAGCTCGACGCCGTCGACCCGCACGCCGCGGCGGCCCGAGGTCGCGATCTCGAGCGGCGCGGAGCTCTGCGGCAGCGTGGCCGGGTCCCACAGCGGCAGGGCCAGCGGTGTCTGGGCGAACGCGGCGCTGTCCTCGGCCGACAGCGCCACGGCGTGCTCGCTCGCGACCGTGTGGCCGGCCGCGACCGAGACCCGCTGTGCGGCGGCGACCTCGATCTTGCCGCTGGCGTCGCTGACGGTGACCAGGCCGTGGTGGCACGCCACGCTGGTCGCGCGCGCGTCGTGGCTGACCCGGAACCGGGTGCCGCGGACCTCGACGACGCGATCGCCGGCGTCGACCAGGAAGCGCTGGCCGTCGCCGCGCGGGGCGACCGTGATCTCGACCGTGCCGTCGATCGCGAGCTCGATCGTCCGCGCGTCGAACCGGCGCAGCTGGACCGTCGACATCGGCCCGAGCGCGAACGCGCTGCCGGCGCCGAACTGGACGTCGACCCGGCCGTCGCCGGTCGCGAGCGAGGCGCCGTGGCCCAGCGCCCGCGCGAACAGGTTCGCGGGCCGGACGCCGTCGAGCATCACGTCGCCCGACGCGCGGCTGACCAGGCCGACCAGCGGCGCGGGCGGCTCGCTGGCGACCACGAGCGGCTGGCCGCCGACCGCGGTCGCCGCGGTCCCGGTCGCCGGGTGCAGCGCGGTCGTGACCCCCGGGCCCGCGAGCCGCGCGGTGACCAGCGCCGCGACGATCCCGGCCGCCGTGGCCCCGGCGATCCAGCCGTACGCCGGCCGCCGCTTGCGCAGCGCCGTGTGGCGCTCGGTCGACACCGACCAGTGCACCTTGGCGCGGATCGCGTCCCACGAGGCCTCGGGCGGCGACAGGCTGCGGATCGCGACGAAGCTGTCGCTCGCGCGCGTCACGCGCTGGCGGACCCGGGCACAGGCGCGGCAGCGCTCGACGTGGCGCTCCATCATCGAGCGCTCGGCGTCGTCGACGCGCCCCGCCCACAGATCGGCCCAGCGGTGCGGCGCGACGTGGTCGCTCACGGCTCCGCCCCGTCGACTGCCTCCGTCGGCTCGAACGGAGCGGCGGCCGGCTCCCCGGCGGGCTCCCCGGCGATGATCCGGTAGAACTCCCGGCGGGCGTAGAACAGCCGCGTCCGCACGGTGACGGGGTTGGAGTCGACGAGGTAGGCGATCTCCTTGAGATCGAGGCCTTCGATCTCGTGGAGGTAGAGCACGATGCGCTTCTTGGGCGCGAGCAGCTCGAGCGCCTTGTAGACGCGCTCCTGCTCCTGGCGGCGCTCGAGCGTGCGGTCCGGCGTCTCGGGACGCTCGGTCAGGCTCGGGTCGGCCGAGGTGGTATCGAGATCGGCGACGCCGATCGCGGCGGGCCGGCGCTTGCGGGTCCGGATCTTGCCCAGCGCGACGTTGACGCAGATCCGGTAGAGCCAGGTCGACAGCCGCGCGTCGCCGCGGAACCGCTCGAGGCCGCGGAACGCGATGACGAACACCTCCTGGACCAGATCGTCGAGGTCGCTGCGATCGCCGAGCACGCGGTACAGGTTGCCCGCGACCTGGCGGCGAAACCGGTGATAGAGCTCGTCGTGCGCCGCGCGCTCGTCGGCCTTGCACCGCGCGATCAGCTCGGCTTCATCGACCGGCCCGAGGGCCGCCAGCGAGCTCGTGTCACGTTTCACTCTTCCCAGCATAACGTGCGCGACGATAGGTGGCCGCTCCTGCTCACCACGTTCATACGTGGGAGCGCTTGTGACACAGTCACATCCGGCGCCGGCCGATCCGCTCGCAACTGCCCGGTTTCCATGCCGGGGCCGGCCGGGGCCGGCCGGTGAGGCCGCCTAACGCCGGGTCGGCAGGACCACGAACTCGATATCGTGGCCCAGCGAGCAGCGCAGCGCGTCCTCGTCCCCCACGGTCTCGAACTGGCAGCTCGCCTCGTCCGCGGCGCTGAGCGCGCGTCCCTTGGTCGGGAGCTGCAGGACGAGGCGCTGGCCGTCGATCCGCCAGGTGCCGCGGAACGGCGTGTCGGCGACCATGCCCTCGCAGGTGGTCTTGACCCGGATCCGGACGTTGCGATCGCGGGTGGCGACGAACCGGACCTCGGGCTTGTCGCACGCGGTGCCGGTCTGCTCCCACTGGCCGCCGAAGCCCATCAGGCGCTCGTACGGCGCGGATGGCTTGCGATCGAGGCCGACCGCGGCGCGGAACTTCGGGTCGGCGCGAAGCGCCGCGAACGCCGGATCGAACCGGGCCTCGACCTGCCACTCGATCGCATCGGCGCGCGGCGACGCCGCGAGCGCCTGCAGGGTCGCGAGCGCCTGGGCGGGCTGCTTGGCCGCGAGCTGCGCGGCGGCGGTGCGGAACAGCGCCTCGGCGTGGCCGGCGTCGATCGCGAGCACAGCGGCCCAGGCCGCGACGGCCTTGCCCCGGGGCGCCACGCGCGCGTCGGTGATCGCCTTGGCGAGCCTGGGATCGGCGGGCGCCGGGTCGACGGCGGGTGGCGCGGTCGACGCGGTCGACGCGGTCGATGCGGCCGCGGCCGGATCGTCCGGCGGGGCGCCCGGTGTGGCCTTGGCCGTGACCTCGCGGACCGCGGTCTGATTCTGCCCGAGATCGAACGCGACGACGTCGGTGACCTCCTTGCCGGCGCGGCGCACGGTGTAGGCGACCGCGACCCGATCGTCGTACTGGCTGGCGTAGAGCTCGACGATCCGGACCACGGGATCGGGCGCGTCCCAGGTGACGACGGTGCCGCCGGTCCGGCGGCTGACGGTGATCGTGCGCCCGGCGGCCTGGGCGGCGAACGACGCCTTGGACCCGCTCTGGACGATCGGCGGCTTGATCGAGAGCCGGGCGATCGCGTCGGCGGCGGCCTTCTCGCAGCTCGGCGCGCCGGCCGCGGTGCCGCCCGCGACGGTGATCGGCCGGCACACGCGATCCTGGTTGACCAGGTACGGCCGGTCGACGCCGGAGAACCCGCTGAAGCTGTCGGCGTGGGCGACCGCGGCCACGGACAGGCCGGCGGCGAGCGGCAGGGCGATGGCGGTGCGTCGCATCGACATGGCCACGTGATAGCGCGACTTCGATTCACGCGCTCACCTGATCGGCGGGGGCCCGGGTGCCGCAGAAATCGGGTAGGTTTTGGCGATGCGCGGAGTCCTGACCCGAGCGAGCGCGGCGATCGATCGCAGCGTGGTCCGCTTCATGGAGCGCCGCATGACGGCGATGGCGCCGCGGCTCCGCGCCGCGCGAGGCACGTCGCTGCGCGCGCCGCACCCCGAGGACGGTCGCCGGCAGCTGATCGAGCTCGCCGCGGCCTACGGCGACGGGACGCTCGGGGTGCCGAGCCGGTTCTTCCCGGCGCCCGACGAGCCGGCGGTCCGGATGACCCGGGTCGGCGACGGTCCGCTCGGCACGCAGGTCGTCGACCTGGCGTACCCATCGGACTACGAGCCGTTCCTGCCGGCGGCGCGCGAGCCCCACCTGCGGGTCACCGAGAACCTGACGTGCCACGCCCGGTGGTGGACGTCGGACCGCGGCCGCCCGGTGCTGGTCCTGCTCCACGGCTGGGCCGGCGGCACGCACTGGGTCACCGAGCGAACGTTCGCGGTCGACTACTGGCTGCGCCACGGCTACGACGTCGCGGCCTACGTGCTGCCGTTTCACGGCGACCGCGCGCCCCGGATGCACCCGCTGCGGTCGCTCGACTCGGGCGCGCTGTTTCCGAGCGCCAACCCGGTGCGCACCAACGAGGGTTTCGGCCAGGCGATCTTCGAGCTGCGCGCGCTGTCGCGGTTCCTGCGCGGCCGGGGCGCGCCGGTGGTCGGCGCGCTCGGGATGAGCCTGGGCGGCTACACCACGGCGCTGTGGGCGAGCGTGGCCGGCCCCGCCGACGCCGGCGGGATCGACTTCGCGGTCGCGATGATCCCGGCGGTGTCGATGGCGCGCCTGATGTGGCGGCACGGCGAGCGCAGCCCCGAGCGCCTGCGGGCGGTCCAGGCCGGCATCACCGAGGACCTGCTCACCGACGTGTTCGCGGTCCACGCGCCGACGACGCGGCCGGCGCGGCTCGCGCCCGATCGGCTGTTCGTGATCGGCGGGCGCGGCGACCGGATCACGCCGCCCGCGCACGCCGAGGCGCTCGCGGCGCACTGGGGCGTGGAGGTCCGCTGGTTCGACGGCGGCCACCTGGCGCAGCTCGGCCGCGGCGAGGTCCTGCGCGACGTCCGGCGCGCGCTGGGCCAGCTCGGGTTGCCCGGGCGAGCGTTCCGGGGCCCGAGCCGGGGACCACGCGGGCACGCGCCGTGAGGCCGCCGCTCGCCGAGGCGATCGCCGCCGGGCCGCTGCTGCTCGACGGCGCGATGGGCTCGCTGCTCTACGAGCGCGGCGTGCTGCACACCCGCAGCTATGACGAGCTCAACCTGTCGCAGCCCGAGCTGATCCTCGGGGTCCACCGCGACTACGTGCACGCCGGCGCCGAGCTGATCGAGACCAACACGTTCGGCGCCAACCGGATCGCGCTCGCCCGCCATGGCCTCGCCGAGCAGGCCCAGGCGATCAACCGCGCCGGGGTCGAGCTCGCGCGCTCGGCCGCGGGCGACCGCGCCCACGTCGCCGGCGCGGTCGGCCCCAGCGGGGTCAAGCACGGCATCGCGAGCGTGTCGGAGCGCCGGTTGGCGCGGTTCGCGCTCGCCGAGCAGATCGACACGCTGGTGCTCGCCGGGGTCGACGCGATCATGCTCGAGACCTTCAGCTCGATCCTCGAGCTCGAGATGGCGATCCAGGTCGCCAAGGAGCGCGGGCCGCGGGTGCCGGTGTTCGCGATGATGGTGTTCGGCGCCGAGCTCAAGAGCGACGGCGGGCTCGGGCCGGCCGAGATCGCCGACCGCCTGGTCGCGGCCGGGGCGGATGTCGTCGGCGCCAATTGCGGGATCGGCCCGTCCGAGCTGTACCAGGTCTCGGTCGGCATGGTCGGCCACGGCCGGCCGGTGATCGCCCAGCCCAACGCCGGCCTGCCCGCGTCGGTCGAGGGCCGGACGCTGTACGTCGCCAACCCGGAGCACTTCGGCGTGTTCGCGCGGCGGATGCTCAAGAGCGGCGTCCGGCTGGTCGGCGGCTGCTGCGGCACCACGCCCGACCACACCCGGGCGATGCTCGGCGCGGTCCGGATGCTGCGCGGCGAGAAGCTCGACGAGCGCATGCCGGCGGCGCCGGGGACCGAGGTCGGAATCGGAATCGAGGTCGGAGCCGGGGTCGGAGCCGGGGTCGGAGCCGGGGTCGGGATCGAGGCCCGCGCCGCGGCCCGTGTCGCGCCGGCGGCCCGGACGCCGATCGCCGAGCGCAGCCGGCTCGGCGGCCGCCTCGCGCGCGGCGAGTTCCTGGTCTCGGTCGAGCTCAGCGCGCCGCTCGGCACCGACCTCGGCCGGACCCGGCAGCAGGTCACCGATCTGCTCGCCGGCGGGGTCGACGTCATCAACATCGCCGACGGGCCGCGCGCGTCCGCCCGGATGGCCAACATCGCGGTGTGCGCGCGGTTGGCCACCGACACCACGGTCGAGCCGATCCTCCATGTCTGCGCCCGCGACCGCAGCTTCCTGGGGCTGATCGCCCACCTGCTCGGCGCCCAGGCGCTCGGGCTGCGCAACCTGGTGGTGATCACCGGCGATCCGCCCAAGATGGGCGACTATCCGTTCTCGACCCCGGTCTACGACGTCGATTCGATCGGCCTTCTGCGGATCGCGTCCGGGCTCAACGCCGGGGTCGATCCGGCGGGCAAGGAGTGCGAGCCGACCTCGTTCGTGCTCGCGACCGGCGCCGAGCCCGCCGCGCACGATCGCGACCGCGAGCTGCGCCGGCTCGAGGACAAGAAGGCCGCGGGCGCCGAGCTGGTGATGACCCAGCCGGTGTACGACCCGCGCACGCTCGAGCGCTTCCTCGACGACGCCGGCCCGCTCGGCCTGCCGGTGATGGTCGGCATCCTGCCGCTCGCGTCGCACCGCAACGCCGAGTTCCTGCACAACGAGGTGCCCGGGATGGGGATCCCCGCCGAGTACCGCGAGCGCATGGCCCGGGTCGGCGGCGGACCCGCGGCGCGCGCCGAGGGCATCCGGATCGCGCAGGAGGCGCTGGCCGCGGTCAAGCACCGGGTCCAGGGCGCGTACGTGATGCCGCCGTTCAACCGGGTCGACAGCGCGCTCGCCGTGCTCGAGGTCGCGCGCGATCGCTGGCAGCCGCGCACCGCCGCCGACACGAGGCGGCCGTGAGCCTGACGTTCGACGAGGCGCGCGCGTTCCACGCCGAGGCCTGCGTGCTCGATCTCCACGCCGATACCGCCAAGCTGATGGACAAGCTGGGCTACGACCTCGCCGCGCGCCACGAGCGGCCGATGCCCCGCCGGGTCAACGTGTTCGGCCACGTCGATCTGCCGCGGCTGCGCGACGGCGGCGTCGCCGGCCAGTTCTTCAGCTTCTGGACGGCGCCCTACCCCGAGCGCGGCTGCGCCCGCAGCGTCGCGGACCAGCTCGACGCGATCGACCTGGCGATCGCGAAGCACCCCGAGGAGCTGGTGTGGACCCGCACCGGCGCCGAGGTCCGCGCCGCCAAGGCCGCCGGCCGGATCGCGGCGCTCGGCGGGATCGAGGGCGGCCAGGCGCTCGAGGGCGAGCTCGACACGATCGCGGCGTTCGCGCGGCGCGGCGTGCGCTACCTGGGCCTGCTCCACTTCTCGGCCAACGCGATCGGCCGGCCGGCCCGGGGCCGCGGCGCCGATCCGGCCGAGGGCCTGACCGGGTTCGGCCGCGAGGTGGTCCGCGAGTGCGAGCGCTGCGGCGTGATCGTCGACCTCGCGCACATCAACCGGCGCGGGTTCTTCGACGCGCTCGCCGAGGCCACGCAGCCGCTGATGGTGTCGCACACCGGCGTGCTCGGCGTTCACCCGCACTGGCGCAACGTCGACGACGACCAGCTGCGCGCCGTCGCCGACCGCGGCGGCTGCGTCGGGGTGATCTTCGCGCGGCGCTACCTCGGCTCGGCGTCGATCGAGGCCGTGGTCGATCACCTGCTGCACATCATCGACGTCGCCGGCGACGAGCTCCCGGCGCTGGGCTCGGACTTCGACGGCTTCGTGGTGCCGCCCGAGGGCCTCGAGGACGTCGCCGCGCTGCCCAACCTGACGGTCGCGCTGTCGCGCCGCGGGGTCCCGCCGCGCGTGCTCGAGAAGATCCTCGGCGGCAACGTGCTGCGCGTGCTCGACGCGGTGCCGGCCTGGGGCACCGGGTCGGCCGGGGTGGCCGGGGTCGCATGACCATGTGGTGGCGCCGGCTCCGCTACCTCCTGGTGCTGATCGCGCTGTGCGCGATCGCGACGTGTCCGGCGGCGAAGCGCTCGTGCGTCGCCCGGACCCGGGCGGCCGAGGCCGACGAGCTGCTCGGCTACCTCGTCGATCGCATCGCCGCGCACGTCGCGACCACCGGCCGGGTGCCGCCGACCGCCGCCGGGCCGACGCCCGAGCGAGCGTGCTGCGATCAGGGCGGGACGTGCCCGGCCGACGCGGCGGCGTGGTCGTCGCCGGGCTGGCGCGAGCTCGGGTTCTCGGTCGACGGCGCGCACCGCTTCGCGTACCAGTACGCGCCGGACCCCAGCGGGCTCGCCGCCACGCTACGCGCCACGGCCGACCTGGCCTGCACCGGCGAGGTCACGACCGTCGAGGTCCGGCTGAGCGTCGCCGATGGCAAGCTGCGGCGCGCGTGGTCGCGCACGCCGGCGCGCTGAGGCCGCGCGCCCGGCCGCGGCCGGGTCGCAATTGCCGCGCGGTCGCGGCACAATAGGTGGCTCATGCGCAGCCCCTTCGTCGGCTCCCTCGGCTCCTTCGGCGTCCTCGTCCTCGCGATCCTCGCCGTCTCGGCGTGCGGCAAGAACAGCGAGCCGCCGCCGCCGTCCTCCGGCTCGCCCAACGCCCAGCCCGAGACCGGCCCGAGCCGCGCGCGCGCCGGCGAGCCATCGCAGGCCGAGGCGATGTTCACCACCGTGTGCGCGATGTGCCACGGCACCGACGGCACCGGCAACGGTCCGGCGTCCGCGAGCCTCAACCCCAAGCCGCGCAACTACACCGACGCGGCCTGGCAAGCCGGCGTCAGCGACGCGCAGCTCAAGGACATCATCCTCAAGGGCGGCGCGGCCGTGGGCAAGAGCGCGGCGATGCCGGGCAATCCGCAGCTCGCGGACCACCCCGAGGTCCTCGACGGCCTGGTCCAGATCGTCCGCAAGTTCGGCAAGAAGCCATGATCGCGACCTCTCCCGACGGGCAATGGGCGGTGGTCCGGCGCGGTCGGGAGGTGGGGCTGCTGGCCGGCGGATCCGGCCCGGCGACGGCGCGGCTCGAGCTGCCGACCGACGAGGCCGACCTGGTGATCGTCGGGCCGCCGAGCATCCTGGTGATCGTGACCCGGGGCGCCGGCGCCGACGGTGAGGCCTGTCACCGCGTGGCGCTGTACCAGCCGCCGTACCTCGACGTCGCGGCGCGGCTCGATCTCGAGGTCGCGATGCGGATCGCCGCGATCACCGGCCCGCGGATCGTGCTGGTGTCGCTCGACGGCAAGGCGGTGACGATCGTGCGGATCGCCGGCCGCGCGCTGTCGGCGCAGGGGATCGACACCGGCAGCCCGGTCGAGTTCGCGGTCGGCCTCGAGCGCAACCAGGTGCTGTTCGGCCTGCTGCGCAAGCTCGAGGCCTGGGACGCGGTGTCGGGCCGGCCGCTGCTCCGCATGCAGCTCGCGCTGCCGCCGCCGCCGCGCGTCGTCGGTCCGGCGCACGGACACGTGTGGGCGATCAAGCCGGGCGGCGACGAGATCGTGGTATGCCGGCTGTCCGATGGCCGGCCGTTCCGCCATCAGCTGGGCGTGGCGATCGACGACGTGATCTACCACCCGGCGTCGCCGCTGCTGGTGCTCGTGACCCGGCGCGGGCTGGTCCGGCTGCATTGCTTCGCGCACTCGCTGACGGTGATCGACGCGCCGAGCGAGGCGCCGTGGCAGCCCGGGATGGCCCTGGCGCAGCTCGTGGTCGGCGACGACATCAGCCTGCTCGGTCTCGCCGACGGCGACGACGAGCCGTGGCGCACGCCGATCGGCGGCGCCGGCGCGCCCGCGATCACGCTCGACAGCCAGGCCGCGCCGGGCGAGCCGGTGGTGACCGCCGCCGACAAGCTGCGCGCGATGCGCGAGCGCACTGCGGTCGAGCCCGCCGACCGCGGCACCGGTGACCGACCCGAGCGCAGCGAGCGACCCGAGCGCGGCGAGCGACCCGAGCGCGGCGAGCGACCCGAGCGTGGCGACCGACCCGAGCACCCGGACCGTGGCGAGCGCAGCGAGGGCATGCCGGCGAGGCCGGGGCTCGCCACCGCCGGCGCGCGCACGGCCGAGTCGATGCGCTCAGCCGAGTCGATGCGCTCAGCCGAGTCGACGCGCACGCCCGGGTCGACGCGCATGCCCGAGTCGACGCGCATGCCCGAGTCGACGCGCATGCCCGAGTCGACGCGCAT
>DASWRS010000368.1:0-7023 GCA_036403075.1 Kofleriaceae bacterium | reverse complement strand
CCTTCGTGGGCCCGCCACAGCGCGATCATGCGATCGCTCTGCGTCCGCCGGGTGGCGGCGATCTCCTCGACCGGCGCGAGCAGCGGCAACGCAGCCGGCGCGACGCGCGACAGGCCATCGCGCGCGATCGCCACCAGCTCGGCCGAGAGATCGCCGATGGTGCGGTTGCCGGCGCGCGCGGCGAAGCCGAGGCGGGGCACGTCGTCGGCGAGCCGCTGGCGCTCGGGGAACGACAGCTTCGCCGTCAGCGCGGTCGCCGCGGTGCGCGCCGCCGGATCGTAGAGCAGGCCGCGCATCATCGGCCCGAGCGCGACGATCATCGGCAGCGAGCCGCAGTCGCAGCCGCGGACCTCGATGAACTTCTTCAGCCGGCCTTCGGGGAACAGCGTCGAGAGGTGCAGCGCCCAGTCGGCGCGCAGCGCGTGCTCGTCGCCGAGGCCCTCGCGCATGAACCGGCGGAACGTGAACCCGGCCGGCACCTTGTGGTAACCGCCGCGGTACAGGAAGTACATCGGCACGTCGAGCGCCCACTCGGTGTACGCCCGGAAGATGTCCTCGCGCTCGAACACGAACGGCAGCAGGCCGGCGCGCTGGTTATCGGTGTCGCGCCAGATCCACGCGCGGTAGGTCTGGTAGTCGCTGACCTTGTCCTCGACGATCGGCGAGCACGCCCACAGCGCGGTCAACATCGAGCTCACCGAGTACAGGCAGCGCAGCTTGGCCGCGGCATCGGCCTCGTCGGCGAAATCGAGGTTGGCCTGCACCGTGGCGGTCCGCAGCATCATGTCCAGGCCGCGGCTGCCGACCGTGGGCATGTAGTCGCGCATCACCGCGTAGCGCTGCTTGGGCATCCACGGGACATCGCCGCGGCCGCCGAACGGCCGGAGGCCGGTGGACAGCCAGGTCAAGCCGAGCTCCCGCGACGCGGCCGCGAGCTCGGTGATGTACGCGGCGAGGTCGGTCGCGAAGTCGCGATCGTCGACGACCGGCCGCGCGGCGAGCTCGAACTGGCCGCCGGGCTCGATCGTCAGCTGCGCGTCGCCCCGCGACAGCGCGATCATGTGGCCATCCTCGAGCACGGGAGTGCCACCGCGTGCCGCGAACCACTCGAACAGCGCGCCGATCCCGTGCGGCCCGTCATAAGGCGGCGGATCGCCCACGGTGGCATCGGCCACCCCCGGTGCGATCACCCCCGCGAGCTCGTGCTCGGTTCCGACGCGCCACTCCGATGCCGGCTTGCCGGCGCTCTCGAAGTACGAGAGCAGGTCCTCCGTCGAGCGGACCCGGACGGCGTCATGTTCGTCGACGAGATGCACGCGGTCCAGGGACTCTAGGGGGTGATCCCGATGGCGTCAATCGACTCGCGGCGCATGGTAGCGTTTGTCAGGATGCACTCCCTAGCCGATCGGCCAGCGTTCGCCGCCAAGCGCGGCCGCCTGCTCGAGCTCCTGCGCAGCCGCGCATTTCAGGAGCGACAGGTCGTGTTGTCGTCGGGCCGGACCTCGAACTTCTACATCGACTGCAAGCAGGTCAGCCTCGACGCCGAGGGCGCCGCGCTGCTCGGCGAGCTGTTCCACGCCGTGATCGACGAGATCGCGCCCCAGGCCGTCGCCGTCGGCGGCCTGACCCTGGGTGCCGATCCTCTGGCGACCGCGACCTCCGTCGCGAGCTGGCACGCCGGCCGGCCGCGCGCGGCGTTCCTGGTCCGCAAGGAGCCCAAGGGCCACGGCACCAACCAGTGGCTCGAGAGCACGCCGCTGCCCGCCGGCGCCGAGGTCGTGGTCCTCGAGGACGTCGTCACCACCGGCGCGTCGACCCTCAAGGCGATCGAGCGCGCGCGGCTCGCCGGCCTCCGCGTCGTCCACGCGCTCGGGCTGGTCGATCGTCTCGAGGGTGGCGGCGAGGCCGTGGCCCGTGAAGTCCCCCTGACCACGCTGTTCACGCGGCGTGACTTCCTCCCCGATCCGCCATGAGGTCCGCCGCCATCGCTGTGCTGTCGGTCGTGCTGCCGTTCTGTGCCGCCTGCGCGGCCGTGGTGCCCACCGTGCGCCTCACCGAGGACTGGCCCGCGCAGATCCGCGATTACAGCGCCGTGACCGAGGACTGGACCCGCAAGGCGCAGCTCCACGCCAACTACCAGGAGGTCTGCGAGCTGGTCGCGACGTTCAAGTCCGCCGAGTGGCGCGCCGCCCGCGCGGTCCGCGACGCCGACGTTCGCGGCCTGGTCGGCCCCGCCCGCGAGCAGCGCCTCGCGGACGCTCGCGCCGAGGCCGCCGGCCCGTACGAGCTCGAGGTGATGGTCACGACCTGGGATCGCCGCGAGAACGATCTCGATCGCGGCAAGAAGAGCGTGTGGCGGATCGTGCTGATCGACGAGAGCGGCCGCGAGATCGAGCCGCTCGAGATCGTCCGCGACCGCCGCCCCGCATTCGTGGTGCGCGCCGAGTTCCCGGCGCTGGGCGAGTTCGCCACGCCCTACATCGCGCGGTTCCCGCGCACCACGCCGCTGTTTGGCCCCAATGCGAGGCAGGTGCGGCTCCGGATGAGCAGCACGCGCGGCGGCCTCGAGATCGCGTGGAACGCGCCCTGACGCGACCCGAGCGGAGATCGACGGAAACGGGACGCGGGGCGACGTCTGCCCCGGCTCACTTCTTTTCGGGATCGTCGGGTGTGCCGGACTGGCTCGGCAGCCGGCGTCGCAAGCGCTGCCAGAAGCCGCGCGGCTGGTAGTCCTTGTCGAGGTCGGTGAATGACTCGGGATCCGGCAACGCGGTGGGCCCCGAGTCGTCGCGGCCGCCGCGGAAGAACGCCTCCTCGACGTCGCTGAGCGTCGCGGCGGCGGCGCGGGCCTCGGCCACCTCGGCCTCGAGCGCCGGCGATGCCGCGTCGACGGTCATGGGCGCGGTCGCTTGCTCGTCGGTGATCGCGCTGACCGCGGCGTGCGCCTCGGCCAGATCGGCCACCAGGATCGATGGCTCGCTGTAGCGAGTCGGGATCGTCGGCCGCGCGCGCGGCATCGTGATCTCGCCGGTCATGTCTCCCGGGCGGTCGTCGATCGGCAGATCGCCGAGCGGCCGTCGCCGGACCGGGGCGGTCTCGGCGGTGGCGATGCGATCGCGGACCACGCCGTCCGAGGGCTCGTCCTCGATCTCGTCGGGCGCCCCGTCTGCGGCGGGCCCGGCTTCCGGCGCGCTGGGGATCGGCGCCGTGATCGCGTCGCTCGCCGCGACGACCATGCCGTCGTGGACGACGCCGGCGCCGGTCAGCAGCGCCGGCTCGGCGTGCGCGGCGGGCCGCGCGGATCCGCCGGCGGTCGCTGCGGGCCTGCGCTCCCGCCTGGGTTCGCCGAGCTCGAGATCATCGAGCACGGGCGCGGGCTCACTCGACACGCTCACCGTCGCGGCCACCGCGCGGATCGCGTCGGCGCGGCTGGCGCCCGTGCTCGCCTTCACCGCGGCCCGCTCGGCCTCCGCGCGCTCGGTCTCGGCCCGGGCACGCGCCTTGGCAGCGGCCCACTCGCTCTCGGCCTTGTCGCGCGCCGCGGCCGCGGCCTGCTCGGCCGCCGCTCGCTCGG
Source organism: Kofleriaceae bacterium (assembly GCA_036403075.1). GTDB lineage: Bacteria > Myxococcota_A > Polyangia > Haliangiales > Haliangiaceae > JABFXX01. The sequence continues at coordinate 3,449 of DASWRS010000368.1, read as the reverse complement.
CTTCCGCCCGCTCGGCCTCGGCCCGGGCACGCGCCTTGGCAGCGGCCCACTCGGCCTCGGCACGCTCGGCGACAACGCGCTCGGCCTCGGCACGCTCAGCCTCAGCACGCTCGGCGGCAGCGCGCTCGGCGGCAGCGCGCTCGGCCGCGGCGCGCTCGGCGGCGACTCGCTCGGCCTCGGCGCGCTCCGCGGCGGCGCGCTCGACCGCGGCCCGCTCGACCGCGGCGGCGGCTCGCTCGAGGTCGGCTCGCTCGGCTGCCTCGTCGAACACGATGGTCGGCTCGGCGTCGGCAGCGGGCGCCGCGCGGTCCGCACCACCGGGGCGCGCGGCTTCGCCGGCGGCGCCTCGCGTCGACACGATCTCCCCCGACACGTGGCTCGCCGGCACCACGCCGGCCAGCGGACCGACCTCGGCGCCGACGATCCGCGGCACCAGCGCGCCCCAGTCGATGTCGCGGGCCGCTGGCGCGCTGACCGGCACGGCCACCGGCGTATCGGCGCGCTTCTTCTTCTTGCGCCGCTTGCGGGTCGCCTTGTCGAGCGTCGCCTGCGACTGCGGCCCGCGCACCGTGATCGCCCCCGAATCGCGGGTGGCCGGCTCGCTCGGCGCGGTGGCGCCCGCGGGGCCGACCAGCCAGGCCTCGACCCCGAGCACCGCGCGCCAGCTCGGCCGCCGCGGCTGGCGCTCGCCGATGCGGAGCAGGCCGGCCTCGACCGCGCGCTGGGCCACGCGCAGGGTCTCGAACACGCGGTACGCCGAGTCCTCGAGGACATCGGCGAGCGCGCGGTGGCCGTCGAACATGCGCAGCACGCCGTAGACCTCGGTGGGGATCTGCTTGGAAAACGACTGCACGCGCGCGATGTCCTGCTCGAGCACCATCCCCGGCGACAGCCCGCCGCTCGACGCGCGCACGCTCTCGAGGAAGCGCTCGGCATCGGCGAACAGCTCGTCAGACGACAGCGGGATCTGCTGGCGCCGGACGATGTCCTCGTGGTGGAAGTCGAACCGCGCGTCGGTCCAGAGCATCAGCTGGTGCAGCGCGGCCTGGCCGTGGTTCAGGCCGACCTGGGCCGACGTCACCTCGCCGAGGTAGAACCGGACCTCGCCGCGCCGCAGCCCGCGGACCAGCGTGAGCGTCGCGCTGCGCCCGAGCGCGGACAGCGCGCGCACGAGGGTGTAGACCCCGGTGACGTCGACCAGGCTGCCGACGATGTGGTCGCGGTGCCCGGACGGCGCGCCGCGCAGCAGCCGGCCGATCGTCACGACGTCGCGCAGGTAGGCCGGGTGCCGCACCACCTCGTCGGCGCCGGCGGCCTCCGCGTCGTCCGGCGTCACGCCCCGGCCGGCGAACACGATCGGGGCGTCGATGCCGTGGTCGCCGAGCCAGCCGCGGGAGCGGCGGATCAGGTCCACGCCTTGCCCATCGGCGCCTCCGACCACGACCAACCCCGTGTCTTTTCCGGGAAGCTCCAGGGGGGACGCACCAGCGACTGCCGTGGCCGCCGGGATGCCCTCGCGCTCGAACCCGAGCTGGAGTTGCCGGCTGGCCCGCGCATCCGGGTCGAGCACGATGACTTTCGAGAGTCCCGGCATGCGTCGCGAGAGAGTGTGCAGTATAAACCTCGATCAGGGAGTGGTGTGGCGCCACGTTCCCACGTTTCCGTGATCGTTCTCGAAATCCTCAACGGCACCGCGACGCAGCGACTGCATCGGATCTCCGCGGCCTCTGGCACCGGCGCGGAGGTCACGACGCTCGGACGCTCCCCTGCGAGCACGGTCGTGCTCGGCGACTTCCACCTGTCCGGCGATCACGCCCAGATCACGCGGATCGGCGATCACTACGTGTTCCGCGACCTGCGCTCGACCAACGGCTCGGCCGTCGAGCGGGAGGGCCGCCGCATCCAGGTCGATGCCGCGGCGCGCTGGGAGCTCGCCCTGGTCGACGGCGACGTGCTGCTGCTCGGCAACCACCACGATCCGGTGCGGATCGCGGTGCGGATCGGCGACGACGCGGAAGAGGACTCCGATCTCGGGGAGCGCCTGATCGCGTCGCGCTCGATCATGAACCTGCCCGCGGTCGCCGACCAGATCGAGCGCGATCCGGGCGAGGCGCTGCGGGTCTACAAGGCGCTGCAGCCGCTCGGCGCCCGGCTCGAGCCCGGCGAGGTGATCGAGGCCTGCATCACCGCCGCGTTCCAGCTCCTGCCGCGCGCGACCCACGTCGCGATCCTGCTCCGCTCCGATGCCGACAAGGACCGGTTCGCGCTCGCCGTGTCGCGCGCGCGCAACAAGGCCGAGCCTCGGCCTGCGGGGGCCGACCCGGTGCGCGCCAGCCGCGCGGTGCTGCGCCGCGTGCTCGCCGATCGCGCCGCGGTGCTCACCGCCAACGCCCAGGAGGCGCTGTCGAGCGAGTCGATCCTCGGCGGCCGGATCCTGTCGATCCTCGCGCTGCCGCTGTGGCGCGGCGACGACATCACCGGCCTGATCCAGGCCGACAACCGGGCCTCGGCCGGCATGTTCAGCGAGACCGACCTCGAGGTCGGCCTGTTGCTCGCGGCCCAGGCATCGCTGGCGATCGACAACGCCACGCTGGTCCAGCGGCTGCGCGTCGCCGAGGAGCGCGCGCGCGGCGAGAACGTCTACCTGCGGCGCAAGGAGCAGAAGATCAAGTTCGACAACATCATCGGCGATTCGCCGGCGATGAAGGCGGTGTTCGCGCAGCTCGATCGCGTGGTCGACACCCGCGCCACGGTGTGCATCGAGGGCGAGACCGGCACCGGCAAGGAGCTGGTCGCGAGCGCGATCCACCACCAGTCGCAGCGCCGCGACAAGATGTTCGTGGCCCAGAACTGCGCGGCGCTACCCGAGAACCTGCTCGAGAGCGAGCTGTTCGGCCACAAGCGCGGCGCGTTCACCAGCGCCGACTCGGACAAGAAGGGCCTGTTCGAGATCGCCGACGGCGGCACGCTGTTCCTCGACGAGATGGGCGAGATGCCGCTCACCCTGCAGGCCAAGCTGCTCCGCGTGCTGCAGGAGGGCTCGATCCGGCCGGTCGGCGCCACCGCCGAGAAGCAGGTCGACGTACGCATCCTGTGCGCCACCAACCGCGACCTGTCGGCCGAGGTCGAGAAGGGCCGGTTCCGCCAGGACCTGTACTACCGGCTGATGGTGTTCCCGATCACCCTGCCGCCGCTGCGCGACCGCCGCGAGGACATCCCCGCGCTCGCCGCGCACTTCCTGAAGCGCTACGCCGACGAGTACCGGGTCGAGCTGCCAGGCTTGACCCAGGACGCGCTCGACGCGCTGTCGTCGTACAACTGGCCGGGCAACATCCGCGAGCTCGAGAACGAGATCCAGCGCCTGGTGATCCAGGCCGAGCCCGGCCACTGGATCGAGATCACCGACCTGTCGCCGCGGCTGCGCAAGATCGAGGGCACGATCACCAAGA
>DASWRS010000367.1:0-12967 GCA_036403075.1 Kofleriaceae bacterium | reverse complement strand
CAGAGGGAAGATCGATGCCTGTGTTCTTTCATACTTCCTTTCGAGCACAGATGAGATCGGCTTGTCCCAGTATGGAGACTTGATCTCGTGATCGATGAAGTGCGCCAGGATCAGGAAACCAGCAGGTGATGCGCCATCCCGGACATCGCAGATGACGGCCCGGGAAGAGCCGAGCTTGGGCAGCACGTCCTTCCACATGGCGTCGTCTGCTCGGGAGAGATCCAGATAATACACTCCGGTCGCGACCTCGGTGCCGCTTGCAGCTCGGTCCTCGCGCTTTTGCGCGACGTACCGGCTGCGTGCGACGCGCGGCACGCTGATCGTCGCGAGCTCCCCATCGGGTTGCTTCGCGACCACGGAGAGCATGATCCCTGTCGGCCCATCGCCCAGGGTCAACGGAAGGTAGGCGTGGAGCCATGCCGGCGTTGCAGCAGATATCGTGCTCGAGATTTGCTTGATCACCACATCGGCAGGTACGCCGTCGAGTGACACGAGCGTGGAACCGCGCGGCAAGACGGTGCTGTATTCGCCGATGCCCTTGACGAAATATAGCTTCGAGTCCAGCTCGCGAAACAATAGCGGAAGTATGCCATTGTCGTAATCCGGCCGGTAGATCACCGCATGATCATCCCGCAACCCGGCCACGAGGCGGCTCAGCGCGAGGAACAGCTGGTCGCTGGATCTTGCCTCGGCGCTCGCCGCGAGCGCGCGCGTCAGCTCGTGGTTCCAGTCGATACCAAGGTCGTCGAAGTAGGGATAGAACCAGCGAAGCGTCACCCAGATGTCGATGGCGCTCGCCAGACGACTCGCCGGGTCACCCGGCGGGAGCGGACGTGGAACATACCGAGCCGGGGGCGCTTCAGGGAAGGTTCGCGTTCCGTCGGTCCACAGCGCCAGTGGCATCTGAAGACGCAAGCCCTGCCCGATCGAGACATCGATCTCGTCGCGAGAAGCCTCGTATGCGTTCTCGAGATGGCGAGCAACTCGGAGACAGCCGACACATTCCTTGATCGGAGTCACGGAATAAAGGTGAAACGCCGTACCGAAGATGTCGGGCGCGCCCCCCGAGGCGAATGAACCGAGCATCTTCTGGTTGCACGCGAGCCCGACGTCCATCACATCCAGGACGCCCACGCCACCAACACGGACCCCATAGCTGATATCGGTCACGTCGGATGGGATATCGCCATCGATGGCCCCTGCTTCGGATTGCGTCAGGACGTGCGATGCAACGGAAGGCGACCTCGAGCCCCGACGGGGGATGATGTACAGCTCCGCCACAGGAGCATTCTCTCCAACCCTGGCCGCAAGACGTACGGTCGCGTGCCTGCAGCCTTGCGAGGGCACGGTCTTCAACAGGGTAACACCGACCTCGGCGGGCTCCGTGATCCCCGAGCGGAACGCGGAGTAGGGATCCCCGCCATCGCCGCTACCGATCCGCACCCACCGGGTCAACCGGGTCCCCGCTCCGCGCGGGGGCGGGCGAGGGCCAGAGCGAGCGCCGTCCTCATGCAGCCGGGCGGTCGGTGCCGAGCGTTCCACGACCCACTGCAAGGCGCGTTGCAGCTCGGCATGGCTCTTCGTCGTCAGCACCTGACGAACCGCCTCTGCCTCGAAGTCCGGCCATGCCAGATGTGCGACCTCGTCCGAGGGATGAAAGAACCGCAGATATCCGACCAGCCGTGCCATTGACTCGAGCCGAGCCGTCATTTCCTCTGTCAGCAACAGGTCTCGGGAGTCGCTCGTCGCGATCTCCAGATGCGGCGTTCCAAATTGCGCATCAGCATCGCCCTTCACAGCGAGCTCTACCGAGAGAGATGCCGCGTCCTCCGGCACATCGATCGCCGCCTGGAGCGTCGCAGTGCCCTTCGTGCGAGCACGCTGACTCGTTGCGAAGTCCCAAGCATCGATACGACCATCAGCTCGTTCGGCGGATATCCGCATGCTTGCAAAGGCTGATTCTTCGCGAGGCTGAACGTCTGTTTTGACCTGGGCAAGGATACGCTTCCCCCGCAACGAGAAGGCATCGACACGTCGAACGAGCTTCTTGTGCTGATCGCGGGCTGATATGATCTGAAGTCGCGGATCATGCCCAGCGCGAACGATTACACCCCCTTTGTCGTTGGGGGAAGCCTGCTCGATCCAGACCGATGAGTTCTTCGCCTCGAAATCGAGCGTCAACACGCCGGACTGCGAGAGCGCGGAGATCCGAGGCGTCGAGCATGCGACCAGGACAGACCAGATCGCCAGAACGTAATGATGGCATCGTCGGCTGCAAGTGTCCGAACGTATCTTGTCGAGAACGACGCTCATGACTCGGATCTCTCCTTGCTCCGGCGGTTCGTGGTCACTGGACGATGCGGTGGACGACGTGATCGTCGCACACTTCTGATGAAGACGACCGCGACCGCGACCGTGCGATGCCGCCTGGGCCGATGCTGGAGTCGACGTCGCCGACGATGACGCTGGTCTGCAAGTCGGTGGGGCGATCTGGGCCTCGGTGACCAGGCCCTCGTCGTCCATGACGTGGCGGTGGTCGAGGCGGGTGCGGTGCGTGGGCACAAGCGCGGGGGCTCACCGAGCCGTCGTCTGATCAGCCGTGCGCAATCTCTCAGTCGGGTCGCCGTGGCGCCGGAATCCGGACGGTTCGCGGCCCCGGTTGCTATGCTGCGGCCCCATGGTGGAACGCACAGCGCTGGTCGTGCTCTGGCTGGCCGCATGCGGGTTCACCTCGCACTCGGAGTCGCCGGCGCTGATCGATGGCGCACCGCCGGTGATCGACACCCCGATCGACACGCCGGCCGTGGGCTGCGGCGCGCTGACGTGCGACCCGAACGCGACGTGCACGACCAGCGGCGCGGCGGCGTGCGTCTGCAAGCTCGGGTTCACCGGCGACGGCCTGACCTGCCGCGACATCGACGAGTGCGCGTCGCAGAAGGGCGGCTGCCCGGCGGAGTGCACGAACACGCCCGGCAGCTTCGCGTGCTACGCGCCGGCGACCTGCGCGGAGATCAAGGCCCACGTCCCGGCCGCGACCGATGGTGACTATGCGCTGTACCTCGGCGGCAGTCCCGGCAAGCCGTGGAAGGGGTACTGCGCCGGCATGGCGACCCGGCCGCTCGAGTACCTGTCGCTGAGCGGGGCCAACTCGGCGCAGTACAGCCGCGGCGGCGCGAGCACGGGCACCGACGTGAAGACCACGTACAGCAAGGTGCGGTTCGATCCGACGACGATGAAGATCGACATCACCGACCGCACGTTCGCGAGCTCGATGGGGACGATCCTGCACAGCGGGAACACGCCGGTCACCAGCATGCCGTACGGCGTGGCGATGGACTGCCGGGGCGCCGGCAGCAAGGCCGGAGTCGCGATGATCGACCTCACCTCGACCGCGTTCGCGCTCACCGGCGCGGCCGAGTTCGCCGTCGGCGGCAACCAGCCCGGCTCGGACCTGCAGCTGAGCGCGGCCAACCAGAAGGCCACGATCAGTGGCGGCGGGTTCTGCGGCTGGAACGCGCCCGCGGGTGTGCCGGTGAACCCGTTCAACAACAACGTCACCAGCGGACTGCTGCTCGGCCTCGTGTACCAGCCGTGACCGGGGCCGCGCGCCGTCCGGCCGCGCGCTACAGCTCGAGGTGGAGCCGCAGCCCGCCGACCGCGACCGGGCCGCGATCGCGGTTGTAGCCGGGCCGTCCGACCAGCTGGAGGTCGGCGGCGACGGACACGCCGCGGTGTAGCCGCGCGGTGTAGTACGCCTCGGCGAGCGTCTCGCGGCCGTAGCGCAGCCGGCCGTCGCCGAGGAGGAAGCCCTTGCCGCCGAGCGCGAGGTAGCGGCGGTGGCCGTCGGAGAGACCGCTCGAGACCGCCGCGATCCCGAGCTTGTCGCCGGCGCGGTGCCACGGCGCACCGCGCAGATCGGCGCCGAGCGCGACCGTGTTGTCGACCTCGGTGTAGGCGAACGACTCCGTGCGGCCGTCGTTCCAGCCGAGCCGGCCGAAGCCGTGCAGCGACGCTGAGATCTCGTGCTCGACGTTGAGGCCGGCGCCGTACTTGAGGCGGCCGGCGGCGCGCGATGCCGTGATGTCGGGCACCGCGACCTCGCCGCGCTGGGCGGCGGCGATCGCATCGGCGTAGCGGCCCATCCGGGCGTGGTTGCCAAAGCCGAGCAGCCGGACCACGCCGGGGTGACCGGCGAGCTCGTCGTGGATCTCGACCTCGAGGTTCTCGCCGCGGGCACGGGTGATGTCGAGGTCGTAGTCGATGCCGTTGGCGACCTTCGGCATCGCGAGCTCGCCCAGCCGGAGCGACCAGCGCGGCTCGGCGTACTCGACGATCACGCCGAGGCTGTAGCCGCGGGTGTCGGCGGCATAGTCGTAGGCCGCGTCGTTGTCGATCGCCCAGTTCGTGAACTGCAGGTGGCTGTCGCTGCCGATCGCGTTGACGTCGAACGCGTCGGTGGTCGCCAGTTTGCCGGCGCGGATCTCGATCCGGCGTACGGGCAGGTTGCGCAGCACGTGCAGCGGATCGCGATCGTGCGGCAGCCGCGCGTCCGAGAGCGGGATGATCTGGTCGACGAACGCGCGCCCGACGTAGGGCGTCGCGCCCAGCGTGGGGTTACGCACGACGTCGAGGTTGGTGAACCCTGCGATGCCGAGCGCGTCCGACAGCCCGTTGCCGCCGGCGGATTCACCGGTGATGACGAGGGCCGTGGTCGGAGTCAGCTCGTAGCCGGCGTACACCGTCGCGACCAGCGAGACGGCGGCGTGATCGGTGTCGCGGAAGCTGTTGTCGCCGGTGTACGGCGCGTGGAACCCCGGCTGGGCCTGGCCGATCACGTTGAGCTGACCCGACAGCCACCACGCAGCGCCGGGGTGGTCGAGGAGGTAGGCATCGTCGGCCCGGGCGTCCGCCGGCGCGGCGACCGCGAGCAGCACGACGGCGGCAGCGTGTGTCCTCGACATCGCCGGTCCGCTCAGTGGAGCTGCGCGATCATCAGGTGCGCGACGCTGAAGTAGATGAACAACCCCGAGGCGTCGACCAGCGTCGTGATCAGCGGCGCCGAGATCACCGTCGGGTCGATGCCGAAGCGCTGCGCGGCCAGCGGGATCGCGGCGCCCACCGCGTTGGCCCAGGTGCAGACCACGAGGATCGTGATCGCGACGCACAGCGCGAGGTCGTAGTCGACCCCCCACAACAGCGCGCGGCCGAACGCGATCACGCCGAGCAACACGCCGAGCAGGATCCCCGCCGTGACCTCGCGCCGGATGACGCGCACGACGTCGCCGACCCGGACCTCGCCGAGCGCGAGCGCGCGGATGATGGTCGAGACGGTCTGCGAGCCGGCGTTGCCCCCGGTGCCGATCAACAGCGGCACGAAGAACGACAGCGCGACGACTTTGGCCAGCTCGTCCTCGAAGTAGCGCAGCACCGTGCCGGTGGCGGTCTCGGCGACGAACAGCAGGATCAGCCAGGTCAGCCGGCTTCGCACCGTGCGGGTCAGCGAGGTCAGGAAGTACGGCGCGCGGCCGGCGAGCTTTCCGGCGACCGCGCCCTGGTTGAGGATGCCGGTGCCGGCGGCGTCGAGCGCGGCGCCGAGCACGTCGTCGACCCGCACCGCGCCGACCAGGTGGCCGCGCCGGTCGACCACCGGCAGCGACAGGAAGTCGTGGGTGTTGATGATATCGGCGGCGTCGCCGCGCTCGGTGTCCTCGCTGACCACGATCGGATCGGGCGTCATCACCTGGTCGAGCGGCGTGGCGCGATCGGTGATGGCGAGCTCGCGGAGCGGCGCGACGCCGACGAGCCTGGGGCCGTCGCAGATGTAGCAGTTGACCGCGACCTCGATGTCGTCGGAGTGGGCGCGGAGCAGGTCCATCGCGTCGCCGACGGTGCGCGCGCCGGCCGCGCGGTCGCAGCGCCAGATCTTCGGCGTCATGATCCGGCCGATCGCCGACTCGGGGTAGGCGAGCAGCCGATCGATCGTCGACTTCTCCTCGGGGGTGTAGCTGCGCTCGATGTGCGCGCGCCGCTCGGGCGACAGCGCGCCGAGGATCGCGACCTCGTGATCGGTCGGGATGAACTCGAGCAGGTGGCAGGTCCGGGGGGCGTCGATCTGGCCGAGCAGCTGCGCGGCGACCACGGGGTGCGCGGCGCGCAGCATCGCGGCGCCGTGCCGGTCGTCGATCGCGTCGAGGATCGCCCGGCCGTCCTCGATCGACCGGCGCGACAGGTCGCGGCCGAGGTCGGCGGGGCGGAACTGCTTGACCGCCCGCTTGAGCTCGCCGGCGCCGGCGTGCAGCGCGACGTCGATCGGCGTCAGGTCGGGGATCGGAACGGCGCTGCGTACCGGCTCGTCTGCGTCGGGGGCTCCGCTCATGATCGCCACCATGGGGTGATCGCCGGGCGCCGGACAATCGGGGATGGATCGAGATCTCGTTAAGCTTGCGCGTGTGGCGTGCGTCCGCGCTACCCTAGCCGCGATGACGCGCGTACCTCCTGCATCACTCTGCCTGCTCGCTGTGGTGGCGTGCTGCGCCGATCCGTCTCCCCGGGCGCCGGCGACCCCGGCGACGGCCACCACCGCGATCCCGGCGGCGGCATCGGGTTCCGGCGCCGGCCCCCGGGACCTGGCGTTGCCCGAGGAGCGCCACCTTCGCAACCTGCGCCAGCTGACGTTCGGGGCCGACAACGCCGAGGCGTACTGGTCATTCGCCGGCGACCGGCTGATCATGCAGACCAACCACGCGCCGTACAAGTGCGACCAGATCGAGGAGCTGACGGTCGCCACCGGGAAGACTCGGCTGGTCTCGACCGGCAAGGGCCGCACCACCTGCTCGTACTTCCTCAAGGGCGATCAGGAGATCATCTATGCCTCGACCCACGCGGCCTCGCCGGACTGCCCGACGCCGCCGGACATGTCGAAGGGCTACTACTGGGGGCTGTTCGACTACGACATTTACCGCGCCAATGCCGACGGCTCGCGCCCGCGCAAGCTGACCAGCGAGCCCGGCTACGACGCCGAGGCCACGGTGTGCCCGGTCGACGGCAGCATCGTGTTCACGTCGATGCGCTCGGGTGACCTCGAGCTGTGGCGGATGGACGCCGACGGCAAGAACGTCAAGCAGCTGACCAGCGCGCCGGGCTACGACGGCGGCGCGTTCTTCTCGCGGGACTGCTCGAAGATCGTGTGGCGGTCGTCGCGCCCGACCGGCAAGGACCTCGAGGAGTACCAGGCGCTGCTCGCCCAGCACCTGGTCAAGCCGACGAAGATGGACCTCTACGTCGCCAACGCCGACGGCTCGGACGCGCGCCGGCTGACCTATCTGCCCGGCGCGTCGTTCGCGCCGTTCTTCTTCCCCGACGGCAGGCGCGTGATCTTCGCGTCGAACTACCTCGCGCCGAAGGGCCCCGAGTTCGACCTGTTCGCGATCGACATCGACGGCAGCCACCTCGAGCGCATCACCTACGGCGCCGGATTCGACGGCTTCCCGATGTTCTCGCCCGACGGCAAGACCCTGGCGTTCTCGTCGAACCGGCGCGACGTGGTCAAGCGCGGCGAGGGCGAGGTCTACCGGGTCACCGGCGGCGCGGCCGGCCCGCACGACACCAACGTGTTCCTCGCGGACTGGGTCGAGTCGCCGGCGCGGGCGTCCGGCGGCGAGCGGCCTTCGGCGCCCGAGACCGCCGCGGCGGACCGGTTCGCGAGCGCGGTCGCGTTCCTCGCCGCCGACGAGCGCGAGGGCCGCGGCGTCGGCACGGCGGGGCTCGAGGCCGCCGCGCGCATGGTCGAGGATCAGCTCAAGGCCGCCGGCGTCGAGCCCGGCATCGGCGGCGGCTGGCGCCAGCCGTTCGAGGTCACGACCCAGGTCACCCGCAAGCCCACCACCGCGATCGAGCTCGACGGCGTGCGGCTCGCCGACGACGACGCCACACCGATCGCGTCGTCGGCGAGCGCCACCGCCGCCGGCGAGCTGGTCCGGGTCGGTTGGGGCATCGCCGACGAGGCGACCGGGCTCGACGACTACAAGGGCAAGTCGGTCAAGGGCAAGATCGCGCTGGTCCATCGCTTCGTGCCGCCGGCGGCCAAGCTCGACGCGGCCACGACCTCGCGGCTCGGCGACCTGCGCTACAAGGCGTTCATCGCGCGCGGCAAGGGCGCGATCGGCCTGGTCGTCGTCGACGACGGCGATCCGGCGCAGGACGAGGCGCCGCTGCCCCGGCTGGCCGCGGCCGAGAGCGAGTCGCAGATCCCGATCGTCGTCGTCACCCGCAAGGCGGCGGCGGGCCTGGCCGAGGGCCGCCACAAGGCCCGGCTCGCGATCGCGCTGCAGCCGACCCGGACGCCGACCAGCAACGTGATCGGCGTGGTCCGCGCCGGCCTGGGCGCCCGGACCTCGGGCGTGATCGTCGTCGGCGCCCACCTCGACCACCTCGGCATGGGCGGCGGCTCGAGCGCGCTCGATCCAGCCGTCAACGCCGTCCACAACGGCGCGGACGACAACGCCTCGGGCGTCGCCGGCCTGCTCGAGGTCGCGCGCATCGTCGCGCAGCACCACGGCGACCTGGTGCACGACGTCTACTTCATCGCGTTCTCCGGCGAGGAGATGGGCGACCTCGGCAGCGAGCTCTACGTCAAGCACCCGGCGACCCCGGCGTCGAGCGACCCGATCATCGCGATGATCAACATGGACATGATCGGCCGGATGAAGATGAACAAGCTCTACGTCAACGGCGGCGACTCGGCCAAGGAGTGGCGCGACCTCGTGGCTCCGGCGTGCGCGGCCGAGCGCGTCGACTGCACGATCGGCGGCTCGGGCTATGGCCCGTCGGACCACATGCCGTTCTACGTCGCCGGCTCGCCGGTGCTGTTCTTCTTCACCGGCAGCCACAGCGACTATCACACGGCGACCGACGACGCCGACAAGATCAACGCGATCGGCGGGGCCAAGGTCGCCGCGATCGCCGGCAGCGTCACGCTCGCGGTCGGCGCGATCAAGGGCCTGACCTACGTCAAGGCCCCGCCCGAGCCGATGGGCGGCGACGTCCCCCGCCGCGGCGCCTCGCTCGGCACCGTGCCGTCGTACGACGAGGATCCCTCGCGTCCCAAGGGCCTGGTCCTGTCCGACGTCGTCCCCGACGGCCCGGCCGCGCGCGCGGGCCTCAAGGCCGGCGATCGGATCACGCAGATCGACACCCACGAGGTCGCGAGCGCCGCCGATCTGATGTTCGTGCTCACCATGGCCAAGCCCGGCCAGGAGGCCAAGATCACCTACGTCCGCGACGGCAAGACGTTCACGGTCACCGCGACCTACGGCAAGCCGCGCAGCCGCAAGTAGCACGCCAGGTGTCGCACGCGAATCCGCGCGCGTAGATCACGGCTTGAGCTCGTCGGCACCGACATCAGGGGCGCCATCGTTCCTCGGCTCGCCATCGAAGTCTTCTGGCTCTCCTGCGACAACGATCATTCCTGCGTTGACAGCTTGGCTGGTCCTGTCCGCAAGATGATAATTGAAGGGCAATGCACCAGAACTGACGAAATGATAGGCGTTATCGGCTGCAGATATCAACGAGCCTGCCAAGTCACAAGTTCCTCCAGTCTGCGCATTGGGCTGCGTGGCGGATCCTGCGAAGTTGTTGACGATTAGATTATTGGCGAATACACCCCCGCCGCGACAGAAGAAGCCGCCCGCGTAGAGCGGATTAGCCGTGGGGTTCGAGTCGTTACGGTCGATCGTGTTGTGAATCACGCGGTTGCCTGGGAGGGTAGTATCCAGCCTCAGACCTCCGAATTCACCAGTGTTGTCGTTGCCGTTCCTGGCGATGAAATTGTTCGTGATGTCGAAGATGCCTCCCGTACCACTGATTCCTCCGCCGTGGTTTGACAGGATCGTGGAGCGATGGATGGCGAGCATCTGGACGGACGCTCGAACGCCGAGATCCCCGCTGTCCGTCACCGTCGAACGGTTGATAATGACGTGCTGTCCCATGGAGCTGATTCCATTCGCTATGCTCCGGGAGATCGTGGACCCGGTCACTGCGAGATCACCCCCGAACTCGGCGCGGATACCGTCCGCTGGGGAATCGGCCAGGTCCGAATCCGTGACCGACGCGGTTGAGCACATACTCAGGGTGATCCAGGGCGTGTGTTCGATGCCGGGATTGGCGAAGGCGACCCGGGTAACGTTGATGTGCCCGAAGTTGGAGCAGACCACCTGCTTGTCCAGGCTGATGCCTCTCACCGTGAGTGCGCCACCATCGCTCGCCTCGAGCACTGGCCCGCTTGTCGACCTTCGGACTCGGACGTTGCGATTTCCGACCAAGATCAGATCGTGCACCAGTACACCGATCTTTAGACCAGAAGTCAGATCGTACGTTCCGTTGTTCAGATGCAATGCAGAGCGCGTTGGGGTGACCTTCGACGTGGCATAATAGAAATCGCAACGCGAGGTCGGTGTGCACTCGCCCGCGGACGTCCCCGCTGGATCAACATACAGGACGTCCGATGTCACCGCGCAAGCGCCGTCGGGCCGGCAGACATGCGAGTCGCATTCGTCGTCGAGAACGCACCGGTTCCCGCCGTCGACGAGCGCGCTGATACACATCCGGGTGGCCAGATCGCACGCCTGACCCTGCTGGCAGTCTTCCTGCCGCGCGCACGCAATGTCCGGTGGCCGGGGATATCCGCACGATGCGACAGCGAGCAGCCCTGCGAGACCCAGCAGAGAGACGGTGCCGGTCAGTACTGGCTTGTCGAAATGCGTCATCAGTGATCTTGACTGTACAGCAGCGCGCGCACGTAGCGTGCTCCCAGTGCGCCCGCGGTGGCCGCAGTCGCACGGCAGCCGCGAAGCCGGTCGCAGCTCGCCGACGCCTGGTGATCCCGCATCCCCGAGTGGTCACGCGAGAACCGCACTCACGGCATGGCGTCCGGACGCGGCGTGGGCGGCCCCACATCCCGGTGCTGATCCTGGCAAGACCTCGTGCAATGCACCGAAAATACGAGCTCTCAGCGGGGCTTGAGTTGATCCAGCGCCGATCACGGAGCGCAGGCAGCGCGCGTGCCTACATGATTGATCCTCGCCATCCTCGATCCACGCGCGACGACGACCGCGTCGAGCCTCCATGGTGATGACCTGTGACCGGTGCGCGTCGTGAAACGTGCAGGCAGGTCACGCGCAGTCCTTCGAAGCCATCCACCTCGTCGACCTCTCTGGCTCGCGGTAGAGGAGGAGCGAGCTCCCGTCAACGGCGACGCCGCTCCCCAGCTCTCTGTGACGAAGACCGTAATCCAGCATGCTGGCGGCGCGCATGGCATGGCCAACACCTGATGGCAGGCGGGGCAATGCGGGTCATCATGTGCGTAATGTCCTGGCGGGCCTCTGGATCCGCTGTTGCAATGCCGTCCAACCATGCGCCGCACTCCTCTGGCCCTTCCTGCTCTTGCGATCGTGCTGGCCCCGGCGATCGCGGCGGCGCACGTACGGATCACGTCCCCCACGCCGCGGTCATCAGATCAACTCAAGGAGCGGCACTGCGGGCTGACGGGTGGCGCGCGCGCCAACGTCCAGACGCTGCGACCCGGCTCCGTGATGCACCTGGTGTGGGACGAGTACATCGTGCATCCGGGCTGGTTCCGGATCTCGTTCCAGCAGAACGGCGACACCTTCGAGATCCCGCCGGTGAGCAACGGCCGGTCGAGCACCGGGCCGTCGAACTATCCCACCGAGAATCTCACGGGCAAGACCGACCCGGC
The DNA here is from genome assembly GCA_036403075.1 of Kofleriaceae bacterium. Taxonomy (GTDB): domain Bacteria; phylum Myxococcota_A; class Polyangia; order Haliangiales; family Haliangiaceae; genus JABFXX01. Next base: position 1,215 of record DASWRS010000367.1, on the reverse strand, counting down.
CACGCGCAGCCTGATCATCGCCGATCGCATCCAGCACGGCACGCTCGCCATGGACGTCACGCTGCCCAACGTCGAGTGCACCAACTGCACGCTGCAGCTGATCCAGATGATGACAGACAGGGCGTCGTACACGATTGATGCGACGAGCAACAACATCTACTTCGCGTGCGTCGACCTGGTGCTGGCGGCGACCGCACCGATGCCGGACGCCGGCCCGACCGGCACGGGGCCCGACGGCGGTGTGTCCAACGGCCCCGGCCACGGCGGCACCACCGGCGGCTGCAGCGTCGCTGGCGGCCCTTCGGCCCTCCTCGCGCTCGCGATGTTCGGCGTGCTGCGCCGGCGGCGCGCCCGGGCGTAGCGCGATCGGCGCACGCGAGGCTACGGTGCGCGATCACGTACTCGGTGTCCCCTTGATCAGCGCCGCGGCTCTCGTCGCCACGTGCTTGCCGGACGGGGCGTCGAGCTCGCGCAGCAGCGCACCCAGGTTGTGTTCGAGCTTGGTGAGCAGGAGTTCGTGATGCCGGTCCGAGTCGAGCTCGACGAGGCAATGCTCAGCCGAGGCTCGCGCGGCGCTCGACGGGATAGGCCGCCACCGCAGGGCCTTCGGCGCAGATCACGCTCAGCGGCGACCCTCCGTTCAGCAACGCGAACGCTACGCCGTACAGCACGCATTGGTGGTCGCGAGGGGCACCGATATCGGAGCGCACTCCCGTACCTGCCTGGCTGGCGTGAGGCGCGGCTCAGGCGTCGATCCCTGGACAGAATCACGTGCACCCATGTCCAGGTGTGTGTGGAAGAGCGAGGTTGTATCGGGGCTTGATCTCGAATGGTTATGTCGGGTCAAAGCTGGCCTTCGGCGTGCACAAGGGCCTGGGTATGAAGGCGCTCGCAGTTCTCTCGCTGGGTGGAATGCTCTGGACCACTGGTTGCCTGCAGGGCGGCGGGGACCAGAGCGCGGCCAGCGGCGCGAGCGAGGCGTCGGACGGCGCCAACGCAAGCGAGGCGAGCGCGGCGAGCGCGGCGAGCGATGCGGCCGACAACCAGGCGAGCGAGGGCGAGAGCTTCGACGAAGTCGTGGCGCGGCACTGCGACAGCCACGACAACCACAACAAGCTGCCGAACAACGTGCCGGTGCGTAACCCGAGCGGCGTGTCGACGACGGTGAGCTCGCACGGCTTCATCGACCTGGACAACGAGTTCTTCCAGGACCTG
>DASWRS010000366.1:0-2062 GCA_036403075.1 Kofleriaceae bacterium | reverse complement strand
CGGTGCCGTAGCAGACGAGCGCATCGATTGGCGGCATCATGTCGATGCTCGCGTCGATCGGCTGGCTGCCGCCCACACAGGTGCCCGACAGGCCACCGGAGTGATCGGTGAAGCGGCGGCCGCCCGGCCCGCAGTCAGGATCGGCGACGCTGCAGAAGCCGTTGGCCTCGCAGGTGCCGCCGGCGGGGCAATCGTGGCCGGCGCCGCACTGGTAGACCTCCGAGCCGTAGCCTCCGCAGCCGGTTACCATCACCACGGCGAGGATCGCAGCGGCCCGTGTGCCCATGGCCCGGCATTGTACTGCACGGGCAGGAGTTTTCGTCTATCGTTAAGCCGGGCAAGCGTCCCGTCTGGTTACCGTGGTCACACCTGCGCAACCCAATCGGCGGTTCCTCGGTCCGGGGGACAGCCTCGGCAAGTTCGAGGTGATCCGCCAGATCGCCGTCGGCGGCATGGCCGAGCTCTACCTGGCGCGCACCGTCGGGATGGAGGGCTTCGAGAAGCTGGTGTGCGTCAAGCGGATCCTGCCGCAGTACGTCGGCAACCCCAGCTTCGTGAACATGTTCCTCGCCGAGGCGCGGCTTGCAGCGACGCTGCACCACCCGAACATCGCGCAGGTCTACGACATCGGTCAGGAGCAGGGCGAGTTCTTCTTCGCGATGGAGTACGTGCACGGCGAGGACCTCGGTCGGCTGGCGATGACCGCCCGAGAGAACGGCGTGCCGATCTCGCTCGACTGCGCGCTGACGCTGGTGTCGGGGCTGTGCGCGGGGCTGCATCACGCGCACGAGAAGGCGTCGCCCGAGGGCAAGCCGCTCGGCGTGGTCCACCGCGACGTGTCGCCGACCAACGTGCTGGTGAGCTACGACGGCGCGATCAAGCTGGTCGACTTCGGGATCGCGCGCGCCGGCGGCGAGCCGTCGACGTCGACCAACGGGCTCAAGGGCAAGATCTCGTACATGTCGCCCGAGCAGTGCCGCGGCAACGTCGCGCTCGATCGCCGCAGCGACGTGTTCTCGATCGGCACGATCCTGTACGAGCTGACGACCGGACGGCTGCCGTTCACCGACGAGACCGAGTACGGCGTGCTGCAGCAGATCGTGAACCGCGACGCCGCGCCGCCGTCGGCGGTGGCGCCGGGGTACCCGCCGGCGCTCGAGGCGATCGTGATGCGCGCGCTGTCGCGCGACGTCAACCGCCGGTTCTCCACCGCGCTCGAGCTGCAGAACCAGCTCGAGGACTACGCGCACGACAACCGGCTGCGGGTCTCGCCGCTGGTGCTAGCGCGGCTGATGTCGACGCTGTTCCCGGCCCGGCTCGAGGAGTGGGACCACGCGCGCGCGCAGGGCGCATTCTTCGTCGAGCAGCACGTGGTCCGCACGCTGATCGAGAGCGGCAAGAGCCCCGACGGGGCGCGGTTCGTGCCGCAGCCGCTGCCGCCGCCGACCGACGAGGTCACCGGCGACTCGTCGTCGCAGGTGAGCCCGAACGGCGCGCCGGCGGGCCGCGGCTCGGACCCGGTCGACCCGACGCAGGTCGGGGTGGCACCGCCGACGCCGCAGCCGCGGATGCCGCAGCCGCGGATGCCGACACCGCATCCGGTGGCGCCGCCGCGAATGTCGGGGCAGGGGCTGGGGCCAGGGCCGATGCCGGGGAGCCAGCGCATGCCAACGACGCCGCCGGTTGCGCCGCCTGGAAGTCAGCCGCGGATGACACCGCCGGCGATGGCTGCGGCGCCCGGGAGTCAGCCGCGGATGACGCCGCCACCGATGGCCGCGGCGCCGGGAAGCCAGCCGCGGTTGCCGACACCACCGATGGCTGCGCCGCCGGGGAGCCAGCCGCGGTTGCCGACACCACCGCCGTTGCCGGGCGTGGCGCCGCTGCCGGGGGTGCGCTACGCGCCGATGCCGGTGCCGAACATGCCGGGCGCCGTGCCGATCGTGTCGCCGATGACGGCGCCGCCGATCGCGAGCGCGGGGACGCTGGTGAGCAGCGCGGTGCAGGCCGGGAGCTCGCAGCCGATGCCGGTGTCGCCGCCGCTGCCCGGGATGCCGATGTCGCC
>DASWRS010000365.1:0-7037 GCA_036403075.1 Kofleriaceae bacterium | reverse complement strand
CCACAGGGTTCATGAGCCTGTCGCGAACCATGCCGGGGGCACCGACGGTGTCAGGCAGGTCACGGTGCGCGGCGCCCATGGACGCGATGGCTTCGCGCGCTCGGGAGCATCGACGCTGCCCGCGGCGAGCCCTTCGTCCGGCGACCAGTCGCCCCGCGCCCCGGGCGCGAGGCCGTGCAGCCCGCTCTGGTGGAAGCCGATCACGAACGTGTGTCCCGCGACGCGAACGCCGAGGAAGTCAGCGAGACGCTCGGCGAACGCGATTCCGCGGCGCGCGCCGAACGTCTCGCACGTGCGAAACCACAGCAGCGCCTCCGGGGTCATCCGGTCGCGCAGCGCCGCCAGCCCCGCATGCAGCGGATGCGCGCGCGTGAGCGCAGCCTCGTCGAGCACGTCGCGATCGACGAACGCGCAGCCCCACTTGCCATGACCCCAGTACTGCAGCTCGTCGATCGGTGCCTGGAGCTCGGCGAGCCAGCCGAGCGCCTCGTCCCAGCTCACGACGCCGCGCGCCGCATCGATCCGCCCGAGCGCGCGGTACAGCCGCGAACCCGCCGCCCATGCATGCGACAGCGCACCGCCGTGCCACGTGCAGGTCCGGTCGTAGATCAGGGCGCGCACCCCGCAAGCGTAGCGCGCCGGTTGCGGCTGGGGCTTGCCTTGTGACGCCGCATTCGCGCCAAGAGCGATCAAGCGCCAGCCGAGCATCGCGCTCGCGTCGCCGGCCCGTGCCAAGCGTGCGTGGCTGTCGACAAAACCAACGGCGCGGGCGCCGACGGCGCGGGCGCCGACGGCGCGGCCGCCTCGAAGCACGCCGCCGAGTCCCTCCATGCGTTCTACGCCATGATCAGCGACCCGGACGCGATGTCGCCGCACCCGTACGACAGCTCGCTGTCGTACCTCGAGAACCGGCTCGTGGCCGGGCTCCAGTGGGCCAATACCGGCTCCACGCCGGCCCGCGGGCGCGCGCCACGGCCGTGGCCGCCATCACCTCGGAGCAGAGTAGGCGACGTTCATGCGGTCGGGTCGACAAGCTGAACGCGGCGTCGGACGAGCACGAACGATGATCCCACCTGCGCGCGGGCTGTGCGGAGATTTCCGAGCGCTCCAAGCTGCCTCTGGCGAACAACGGCAACCCCGATCGAGGGCTTGCGGCCGCGCCAGGTCGCCCTCAAGCCCGGTTGCGACCCGCGAGCGTCGACGCTGCGAACCAGCTTTGCATTGTGACCCGTTGCACGACATGGGCAGCCAGCACGACCAGACCAGGTCAGCGCTTGCGTGTCGCGAGCGCGTCGAGCCCGGCCTTCGCGCTGCGGCGAACGGCGGGATCGGCGTCGCCGATCGCGGCGTCGAACCGGCGGGCGGCCTCGTCGTAGGTGCGGGCGTCGATCAGCAGCCAGCCGAGCATCGCGCTGGCCTCGCCGGCGCGCAAAGACCGCGCGTGGCCGTCGAGGAAGTCGCGGAACGCCGAGACGGCCTCGGCGCTGCGCTGGCCGCGCGCCAGGGCCACGGCGCGCCAGAAGCTCGCGTCCTCGACGAGCGGGCCGTCCGGCGCGAGCAGCACGACGCGCGCGAACCCGGTCGCGGCGCGCGCGAAGTCGGCGGTGCGCAGCGCTGCCCAGGCGCCGTCGTACGCGACCTCGTCGGCGGCACGGCCGGCCGGAGACGCCGCGGGCGGCGGCGACAAGGCGGGTCTGGGCGGCGGTGGCGATGCGGGCTCCGTCGCGCGGGGCGGGGCGGCCGCAGCGGCGTCACGCGAGGCTGACCGGGCAATGCTGCCCGGCGGCGGAGCCAGCCGCGATCGCGGTGGCGGCGCTGCTGGGTCCGTCGCACGGGACGGCGCGCCGGCAGCGGCGTCACGCGAAGCTGACCGGGCGATGCTGCCCGGCGGCGGAGCCAGCCGCGGTGGCGGCGCTGACGGCTCGGTCGTGCGCGGCAGCGCAGCCGCAGCGACGGCAGCCGGATGCGGGCCCGGCGCGGCGACGCTGCCCGGCGGCGGAGCCAGCCGCGGTCGCGGCGGCGGCACCGCCGGTGCGGGCGGTGGCACTGCCGGGACCGCCGGAGCGCGATCGAGCGCGGCCACGTCGGCGTGCCAAGCCTGGCCGGCGTGGAGCGTGGCCGTGGCGCCGCCGTCGGACCGGAGGTCGACGCGGCCGTGCGCGACCGCGACGTCGGTCAGGTGATCGGCGCGCGCGGCCGCGGTGAACACGGTGCCGCGGACCTCGAGCTCGGCGCCGCCGGCCAGGACGCGGAACCGCTCGCCGGCGTGCAGCGGCTCGACCTCGACGTCGAGCACGCCATCGGCGAGCTGGACGATCTCGTCGGGCGCGACCGAGCGCACGACGTAGCGCGCGCCGGCGTGCGGCCGGATGACGCCGTGCGCGTGCACCGGCGGCGCGCCCGGCCGCGACATTGCGAAAGCGCCGGCGACCCCGGCGGCCGCGGCGACCGCGATTGCCGGGACGAACCAGGCCCGGCGCACCCGGCGGGGTGCCAGGCCAGCGGCCGCGGCCAGCACCGCGGTGCGGACCTCCTCGCGGCGCGACGCGGACGGCAGCGCGACCGGCAGCTCGCGCGCGAGATCGATCGCGGCGCGCGCGCCGTCCCACGCCTCGCGGCAGGTGGCGCAGGCTGCGAAGTGCGCGGCGAGCTCGGGGCCGGCGCCGGCTGCGACCGCGCGCGACAGCTCGATGTCGCCGGGGCACGTCATCGCGTGGCCTTCTCGATCGCCTGGCGCATGGCCTTGCGCGCGGTGTGGAGCCGGCGCCACAGCGTGCCCTCGGGGATGTCGAGCGAGCGAGCGACGTCGGCGCCGGGCAGCTGCTCGAGGTCGCACAGGATGAACGCGATCTGCTGATCGCGCGGCAGGTCCGACAGCGCCTCGGCGACCCGCGCGAGCAGCTTGCGGCGCTCGACCTGCTCGTCGACCGGCTCGGCCGCGGCGACCGAGCGCTCGAGGAAGCCGGCCTGGTGGACCCGGCGGCGGCGCTCGCCGCGCAGCGTGTGGCGCGCGACGTTGGCCGCGATCCCCAGGATCCAGGTCTTGACCGATGACGTGCCGCGGAACGCGGACGCCGCGCGCCGGACCTCGAGGAACGTCGCCTGGACGAGGTCGTCGCGCGCGAGGTCGTCGGTCATCGGCAGCCGCGCGGCGAAGCGATAGACGGCGGCGTGGAACCGATCGAACAGCGCGCCGAGCGCGGGGGCGTCGCCGGTGCCGCACGCCGCGACCAGCGCCTCGTCCGACATCTCGGTGATGTCGCCGCTGATCCGGCGCAGCGGGACCAGCTTGACCATCACAGCGCTCCGTAGCGGACGCCGACGGCGAACCGGAACAGCGCGCGGGGCTCGTCGGGAAACGCGATCGCCGGATCCGGCGTGCCGTCGCCGTGGGTCTCCATCCCGGTCGCCTGGGTCAGGGTCGCCGTGGCCATCAGGTCGAGCGCGATGTGAGCGGTCAGCGGCAGCGACAGCGCGGCGTGGACCTCGGCGCGCGGGCCGCTGATCTCGATGCCGGTCTTGTCGCCGTCGCCGAGGTGGTGGGTGAGCATCGTGCCATAGCCGGCGGCGAAGCCGGGGCTCAGGCGTGCCCCGCCGATCGCGATCGGGATGTCGACGCCGACGTAGAGCTCGCCGGCCTTGCGCACGAAGCGATCCCAGCTCGCCGGCCGCGCGATCACCTTGCCCGCGTGGACCCGCGCCGCGGCGCAGATCGGCCCGAGCATCACGCACGCGCCGAGCTGCAGGCCCTGCCACACCGTGCGATCGCTCGCCACCGAGGTCTCCTCGGCGGCGAACAGCTGGATGCCCTGCGCGGCCGGCGGCGCGGCGGCGGGCGCGGCCGCAACCAGCGCGGCGGCGTCGGCCGGGACGGCGCGGATCGCGAGCAGCGGCGCGGCCACGTCGCTGCGGGTCCACGATTCGATCACGGTGGCGGCGGTCGCGGGCCCGCTGACCGTGCGCTCGATCGCATCGGCGCGCGCATCGGCGGGCGCATCGGCGCGCGCATCGGCCGGCGCTCCGGCGGCGCCGCCGGAGCGCTCGATCCCGACCACGAGCACGGCGCCGCGGCGCTCGATCCGGGCGCGCACCGCGGGGCAGCTCGGGGTCTCGCCGGTGATGCCGCGCGCGTCGAGCTCCTCGCGCACCGCACGAACCGCGGCGGCATCGCCGGTCAACGCGACCGCAGGCGGGCACGCTCCGGCGCGCGCGAGCCGGGGCGCGGCCAGCACGGCGGACGCGACCACAACGGCCCTCAGGGCCGCCCGGAGGTCGTGAACACGGATCACGGTACGAGGTGAGTGGCCGCGCGTGGCCGGATCCTTCGCTGAAATCGCAGCGCTGACAAGCGCGAAGGAATTCTCGAGCTGCGGGCACAACCACACGACCCCATGTGGCGCCTGGCTGTCGTCGTTGTGTGTCTCGGGCTGCCGCGCGTGGCTGCCGCCGACGACAGCGGCACGCTGCTCGGCGACAATACCTGGCGCTACCGCTCGTCGGGCGACGTCGCCGTGGACGGCGGGCTGGTGGTCGGGTTCCCCGCCGCGCTGCCGACCGGGCTCGCGACCGGCGTCGGCGCCGGGGTCACCACCGGCCGGGCGCTGGCGCTCGGGGCGCGTGCGGCCTGGGTCACGGCGACCGAGTCGTCGCTGCCGTGGACGGTGACGCACAGCGATCTGCGGCTCCGGGCCACCGCCGGGCTGCAGGCGAGGCCCGGGCGCGGGATCCTCGGCCTGCGCCTCGGCCTGGGCGGCACGCTCGTCCACGAGACCCGGGTCCGCAACCAGGGCATGCGCGCCGGGCTGTCGGGCAGCGAGCTCGAGACCTCGTCATTCGCAATGCTGCCGGCGGCCGACCTCGACGCGGTGGTCGCGCTCCACATCGCCGGGCCCTGGCTGCTGGTCACCAGCGGCGGGCCGTCGCTCGACATCATGGACGGCAAGCTGCACGGCGGCTGGTCCGCCGAGCTGGGGATCGCGTGGCAGCCGTGACCCGCGCCGGGCTCGCCGCGATCGCCGGGCTCGCCGCCGCGGCAGGCTGCGGCGATCTGTCGGGGTTCGGCGGCCAGGTGCCGCCGCTCGCGACCCTGCGGATCCAGACCACCGGCGACCTGGCGAGCGTGCGCGCGCCCGGGGCCGGCGATCCCGCGCTGCGTGCGGCGCTGGTGTGGGGCGCGCAGTGGCTGACCGAGCCGCTGTGCATCCTGCCGCCCGACAACGCCTCGGTCGCCGCGGTGATCGCCGCGGGGTGCCGCGATCCGTTCGGCTTCGTGCCCGATCGCGTCGCGGTCGATGCACCTCTCGCACCCGACGGCAGCGCGACACTGGTGCTGTTCGACCTGCCGGCGGCCGACGTCATGGTCGGCGACGTCACCGCGCGGGTCGCGTATGCGAGCCTGGTGGTCTACGACGATCGCGACCGCGACGGCACGCTGACCCTGGGCCGCGCCAACCGCCTCGGCGGCCGCGAAAACGACCGGCCGGTCGACACCGGCGGCTCGACGCCCGACGTGGTCTACGCCGCCTCGTTCGTGTCGATGACGGAGGCCGACACGCGCGTGGCGTTCCGCGAGGGCGGCTTCAACCGCGGCGCGGCGTTCTATCCGCGCAGCGGCTGCGGCGATCCGTTGCCCGGCTTCTCGCTGGTGTCGGCCGGCGGCTTCACGCCCGCGGCCGCGGTCGCCGCCCAGCTGCGCGGCGAGCTGCCGCCCGAGGATCCGGCGAGCTGCCGCGAGCAAGCGACCGACGCGCCGATCACGCTCGCGTTCCGGCGGCCCGCCGAGGTCCACGAGGTCGCCTGCGAGGAGCGCGCGACCGACAGCAGCGTGCGCTACCGCGAGCCGCCGGCCGACGCGCCGGACCTGACCGGCCGCACGATCGCCTGCGCCAAGGTCCCCGACTTCGGCAGCGGCAAGGCGCACGGCGCGATCCAGCTCGCGATCTCGGGCCGCTCCGACGACTCGTGCGTTGGCCTCACCCACTACGTGCTGCGCGGCTGCCGCAACGACGCGCTGTGCGAGCTGCCTGCGTGGGACATCACCGCCACGCCGCCCGACTGGTGGCCATGCCCGGCGCAGGCGGCACGGTGAGCTCGCGCCCGGGCCTGCACGGACGTGCACGCACCGGCCCCTCGTTGGCGGCAGTGATCACGGCGCTGCTGGCCGCCACGCCCGCGCGCGCCGACGAGCCGGTTGCGCCCGCCCCACCGACGGCCGCGACACCGACGGCCGCCACACCGACGGCCGCCACGCCGACGGCCGCCACACCGACGGCCGCCACACCGACGGCCGCCCCACCGACGGCCACCCCACCGACGGCCACCACACCGACGGCCGCCACACCGCCGACCGCACCGACGACGTCCGCCACGCCGACGACCGCCTCACCGACGCCGGGCGACGCCGCGGCGGCCAAACCGGCGGCTGCCGATGCCGACGGCGAGCCGCGGCTGTCACTGCCGACGCAGGCCGATCGGACCGCATGGCAGACCAGTGGCTTCCGGCTCGGCCTTGGCGTGGTCTACGGCCGGCTGGTCGGCCTGCGCGGCGCGCCGAGCGGCCGGCTGATCGGGCCGATGGTGCGGATCGGGCTGCGGCTCGACGAGCGCTGGTCGGTGCTGGCGTCGTTCCAGTACGCGGCGGCGTCGCAGTCCGGCGGGCTGTCGGGGCTACGCTTCGCCGGCACGATCGATCCGACGTGGCACGTGACGCCGAGCCTCAGCGTCGCGATCGGCTTCGGCTTCGGCGGCATCGTCGAGGGCCGCACCGGGCGCATGGATGCGATGCCGCTGCCGAGCACGCTCGACACGTCGTACACGTTCCCGAACGCGCGCACGCCGATCGCGAGCTGCAGCGGCGTCGGCGCCGCCGGCCTCGCGCGGATCGAGTGGGCCTATGTGATCGGGCCGCGCGCCCAGACCAGCGTCGCGCTCGAGGTCGTCGGGCAGTGGACCGGCTGCGTCGACGACACCAACCGCGTCGAGCCCGACACCGGCACGGCGATCGTGCGCCGGCAGTGGTGGCCGCACACCGGCGCAAC
>DASWRS010000364.1:0-10361 GCA_036403075.1 Kofleriaceae bacterium | reverse complement strand
TCGGTCACCGACGCGATCGCGGGGAACACCTGATCTCCCACGGGGAAGCCCGGCTCGGCGGGGTCGCCCTCCCTGGAGTGGGATACGTCTCTGGCACAGGCCCCCAGCGCGATCAGCGAGCCGAGAGCGATTCCGTGAACGACGGTTCTGGTCATTGATTCCTCCTTCGCGCAGCCGCGCTAGCAACGACGATGCCGGCCGGCGTGACGGTGCCACCGCGGCGTGGCCGCCCACGGAAGGCCCCGCTCGCGGCTTCGCAGCTGCAGGCCGTGGCAGGCAGTGCAGTCCCGGGCCTGCAGTCATCGCGCTCGTCGGGCTCGTTGGCGCGGACTTGCGGGCGTCGGCCCTCGGGTCCACGGCCTGCAGGAGCGCGCCGCATGTCTCGCCGCGCCTGGCTCGCCGTCCTCGCCGTCCTCGTCATCGCGGCGATCCTGCGGCTCCACGCGCTCGAGCTCCGGCCGCCGCACCACGACGAGGGCGTCAACGGCTGGTTCGTCGAGCGCATGCACGCCGCCGGCTACTACCGCTACGATCCGACCAACTACCACGGGCCGAGCTACTTCTATCTGCTGTGGGCGGCGCGCGAGCTGCTCGGGTTCGGGCTGTGGCAGCTCCGGCTGCCGGGGGCGTTGATCGGCACGCTGCTGTGCCTGTTGCCGGTGGTCCTGCGGCGGCAGCTCGGCGCGGCCCGGACGGTCGCCGCGTGCGCGCTGCTCGCGACCTCGCCGTCGCTGGTCTACTACGCGCGCTACGCGATCCACGAGACCCTGCTCGCCGCGCTCGGGCTGGTCGTCGCGGTTGCCGTGCTGCGCTGGTCGGACGGCGGCCGGCTGCGCTGGCTGCTGGTGGCCGCCGCCGCCACCGCCGGGATGATCGCGACCAAGGAGACCACCGTCTTGTTCCTCGCGGTCGCCGGCGTGTGGCTGGCCGGCGAGATCGCCGTCGAGTCGTGGCGCGCCCGCGCGCTGGTCGTGCTCGGCCGGCGCGGGCGGTGGTCGTGGTGGCTCGCGGCCGGCGTCGCCGCCGCGGCGTGCGTGATCGCCGCCGTCCACGTCGTGCTGTTCACCGGGGGCTTCCAGACGCCCGGATCGATCGCCGGGCAGCTCGGGCGCTCGCTCGACGCCTACCGGCTGTGGGCGCACACCGGCACCGCCGACACCGGGCACGTCAAGCCGTGGTGCTACTACCTGCACCTCGGCGCGCGCTACGAGCTCGTGCTGATCGGGCTCGCGGCGATCGGCACCGTGGCCGGGTTCCGCGAGCGCTGGATCCGCGGGCCCGGCCTCGTTGGCTTCGGGCTGGCGATCGCGTACTCGCTGGTCGCGTACAAGATGCCGTGGCTGCCGCTCGGCTGGCTCGCGCTGCTGGCGATCCCGGCGGCGCACGGCGTGGGGGTCGCCGGCCGCGTCATCGGCGCCGAGATCTCGGGCCGGCTTGGCGCCGGTGCGGCGCTGATCGCGGTCGCGGCGGTCGCGCTCGCGATCACCGTGCGGTCGTCGTTCGTGCACCCGGCGAGCCCGCACGAGGACCTCGCGTATGTCCACACCTCGCCGGACTACCACGCGTGGTTCGGCATCATCGAGCGCGCCGGCGAGCAGATCGGCCGCGCCAACCTGCGGGTCGCCGTCACCCACGGCGCCAGCTGGCCGCTCGCCTGGTCGCTGCTGCCGTATCCGCGCACGACGTGGACGGCGACCGGCGACGAGGACGTGATCATCGCGCCGATCGAGCAGGCCGCCGAGCTCGAGCGCCATCTCCAGCACGGCTACCTGCGCCGCAAGTACCAGATCCGGGACAGCGCCGAGCCGGCGTACGTCTACGTCCGCCGCACGCTGTACGCGCGCGAGCTGGCCCGCCGGACGTTGCGGCCGGACCCGCAGTTCACGGCGGTCGGCGGCCCCGGCGCGGCCGGTGCGGCGGGTGGTCGGCGATGACCGCTGCGGGCTGGCGGCCGCAGATCGCAGGCCGGCGCCTGCACCGCGCGATCGCCGCACGGCCCCGGGGCGCCCCGCAGCGCCCGGGGCCGCGTGATCGCCGCCGGAACGTCCGTTGCACCGAGCCGCGGGCCATGATGGCTCACGATGCTCCGCGGCCCGCGCTCTCGATCATCATCCCGGCCTACAACGAGGAGCGCCGGATCGGCGCGACGCTCGAGCGCGTCACGCGCTACCTCGACGCCCGAGGCTCCGGCTACGAGCTGATCGTGGTCGACGACGGCTCGCGCGACGCGACCCGCGACACCGTCGCCCAGGTCGCCGGCGATCACCCGCGGGTCCGGTTACTCGCGCTGCCGCACAACGCCGGCAAGGGCGCCGCGGTGCGGGCCGGCGTGCTCGCGAGCCGCGGCCGCGCGGTGCTGTTCTCCGACGCCGACCTGTCGACGCCGATCGAGGAGCTCGAGCGCCTCGAGGCCGCGCTCGGCGCCGGCGCCGACATCGCGATCGGCTCGCGGTCCGCGCCGGGGGAGGTCGAGCGCCGCCAGCCGCTGCTGCGCCGGCTCCAGGGCCGCGGCTTCCACCTGGTGGTCCGCGCGCTCGGGTTTGGTGTCGTGACGGCGATCCGCGACACGCAGTGCGGCTTCAAGCTGTTCCGCGGGCCGGTCGCGCGGGTCCTGTTCCGCGAGCTGACGCTGACCGGGTTCGCGTTCGACGTCGAGCTGCTCGAGCTCGCCCACAAGCGGTTCGCGCTGTGCGAGGTGCCGGTCGCCTGGACCCACGCCGACGGCTCGAAGGTCCGCCCCGGCATCGACGCGGCGCGGATGCTGCGCGACCTGGTGCGGATCCGCTGGGGCTGGCTGCGCAACGGCCGCCCGGCGCCGGCGCTGCCCGCGCTGCCCTCCGGCGACGGCTGGGGGCCGGGCTGAGTGCTGGGCTGGCTGCTCGTCGTGTCGCTGGGGCTGCTCGGCGCCGGCGTCGTCCGCCGCCTGCCGATCGCGACCACGGCGCTCGAGCGCACCTGCCTGGCCGGCGCGATCGGCTTGACCCTGGGCCCGTGGATCCTGCTGCTCGCGGCGTGGTCACTCGGCTTCGCGCTCGGCCTGCCGCTCGCCGGCGCCGCGATGGCGATCGGCGGGATCGCGCTGTGGCGCACGCCGGCCGCGCCGCCGCTCGCCGCGGTCTCGACCAGCCGGCTGTCGTGGCTCGCGCTCGGCCTGGTGTTCGCGAGCCTGTTCCACGGCCACATGTTCCACGCCGAGGGCGGCGGCCTCTACACCGGCGGCTCGTCGTTCGGCGACCTGGCGCTGCACGCCACGCTGGCGAACCGCTTCGCCGTCGACGAGGTCGGGTTCGCGTCGCCGCTGGTCGCGGGCGAGCCGCTGACCTATCCGTTCCTCGGCGACTTCCTGGTCGGCTGCCTGCTCCGCGGCGGCTGGTCGCTGGCGATGGCGTTCGCGATCACCGGCTGGGTCTCGATCCTGATCGCGCTCGGCATGATCCAGGCGCTGGCGCTGCGTGTGTTCGGCAACCGGGCCGCCGCGACGCTGGCGGTGTGGCTGATCGTGCTCTCGGGCTCCGCGGTCGGGGCGTGGTACGCCGTCGACGATCTGGCGAGCCACGGGCTGCCGGCCCAGCTGGGCGATCTGCCCAACTACTCGCACATCCGGCCGCGCGGGGTCGTGTTCGCCAACTTCGTGTGCGACTTCTTCCTGCCGCAGCGCGCGCTGCTCGCGGCGTTGCCCGGGTTCTGGGCGGCGGCGTGGGCGCTCGCGGTGGGCGTCCAGACCCGCACGCGCGCCGCGATCGTCCTCGGCGGTGTCGCGTTCGGGCTGTTGCCGCTGATCCACGTCCACAGCTTCCTGGTCGGGCTCGGCCTGGCCGGCTGGCTCGCGGTCTGGCACTGCGCGCGGCGTCACCCCGGGCCGTCGCTGCGCGTCTGGGTGCCCACGCTCGGCGCCATGCTCGCGCTGGCCGCGCCGCAGCTCGCGTGGCAGTTCGGTCACTCGTGGTCGTCGGGGTTCGGCGGCTGGCAGCTGGGCTGGCTCGCGCCGTCGGGCGGCTGGTGGTGGTTCTGGCTGCGCCAGTGGGGCCTGGCGTTCGTGCTGGTCCCGGCCGTCGTCGTCGCCGCGGCGCGCCACGACCGGCGCTTCCTGCTGCCGTTCGTGATCGCGGCGCTGCTCTGGTTCGGCGCCGCCAACCTGTATCGCTTCCAGCCCCACGACTGGGACAACATGAAGTTCCTGGTCTACGCCTACATGATGCTGGCGATCGCGCTGGCCGGTGGGCTCGCCCGCGCGTTGGCCGGGGGCGCGCTGCGCCGCGCCGGCGCCGGGCTCGCGATCGTCGCGCTGACGGCGACCGGCGCGATCTCGGTGCTGCGCGAGGCCGACCTGCACGAGCAGCTCGCGTCGAGCGCCGACGTCGCGCTCGCCGCCGAGCTCGGGCGCGTGCTCCCGCCCGACGCCCGCGTGCTCGCGGCCGACGCGCACAACCACGTCGTGCCGATGCTGGCCGGGCGCGGGGTGGTGATGGGCTATCGCGGCTGGCTGTGGACCCACGGCATCGCCTACGCCGGGCTCGAGCGCGACGTCCGGCGCATGTTCGTGCTCGACGGCGACGCGCCGCAGCTGCTCGCGCGCTATGGCGTCACCCACGTCTACATCGGCCCGGGCGAGCGCCACACGTTCCACGCCGCGCTCGATCGCTACCGCAAGCGCTACCGCAAGGTCCTGGTCCGCGGCGACGTCGAGGTGTTCGACGTCCGCGCTCCGCCCGGCGTCACTGCTTGCCCGGGGTCAGCGCACCATCGTCTGGCTTCCACCGCCGGCGCTTCATGATGAACGGGACGTGGACCTGGTCGGCCTTGTAGTCGAGGCACAGCGCGTACATCACCAGGTTGACCCCCATGCGGAACGCGAGCTCGCGCTGGCGCTCGCCGCCGGGCTCGCACGGCAGGTCGTAGTTGCCGAAGTCGTCGCGCGTCCATGCGCCGCCGAGGTCGTTGGCGATGTAGGCCGCGACGATCCGGCCGTCGCGGATCACCGCCTCCATCGCCGGGGCGATCGCGAGCCGGCCGACCGGGCGATCGAGCAGGTAGAACGACTTGTAGACCACGTGATCGGCGGGCACGACCTCGAGCGTCTTGGTGGCGCCGACCGGCGGGAACACCGCCGACACCAGCTTGCGCACCGAGCCGTCGAACGCGCCGTCGGTCGAGCCCTCGGCCGAGTCGATCAGGAGGAAGCCGCCGAACGTCAGGAACCGGCGCAGCGCCTCGATCCCCGCCGCGCTCGGCAGCTCGAGCTCGCGATCGCCGGACAGGTAGAGGAACGGCGTCTCGTGCAGCGTGTCGCTGGTCGGCGGCACCAGCACGGGCTCGAGGCGGACGTCGACCGACGTGCGCTTCTCGATCTCCCACGCCAGCCGGCGCAGCGCCCCGGGCCGGGGCCCGGCACCGGCGCCGAGCTGGAGCTGGCCGAACGTGAACTTCGAGCCCGGGCCGATCGCGAACGCGCGCCGCGCGGCGAGGCCGAGCGCTGCCGCCAGGCCGCCTGCGAGCAAACCCCGCCGCGTGAACATGGAGTCGAAAATACCGCCCGGCCGGGCCCAGGGCCAGCGCCGACTGCGTGATGCGCACCGGACCTGGTGCGCCGGCCGCGACGACCTGCGAGGATGGCGCATCGAACCACCATGACCGGGTTCCCCGACCACTTCTCGGCGCTGGCCGCCGGCTACGCCGCGTTCCGCCCGCACTATCCACCGGCGCTGCTCGAGCTGATCGCCGAGCGCTGCGCGCGTCACGACGTGGCCTGGGACATCGGCTGCGGCAACGGCCAGCTGTCGGTCGCGCTCGCGAGCCGGTTCTCCCGCGTGATCGCCACCGATCCGGCCCAGGCCCAGCTCGATCACGCCGCGCGCGATCCGCGCGTCGAGTACCGCTGCGTCCCGGCCGAGGCCAGCGGCCTCGACGATGCCGGCGTCGAGCTCGCCACGGCCGCCCAGTCCGCGCACTGGTTCGACTGGCCCCGGTTCGTCGCCGAGGCCGGCCGCGTGGTCCGGCCGGGCGGGCTGATCGCGCTGGTCAGCTACCGCAACGCCGAGCTCGCCGGCGACGTCGGCGGGCTGCTCGCGGACTTCTACCGCACGCTCCAGGGCTACTGGCCCAACGGCCGGGTCCACGTCGACAGCCACTACCGCGACCTGACGTTCCCGTGGCCGCCGGTCGAGGCCCCGCCGATCGAGATGACGGCGCGCTGGACGCGCGACGAGCTGTTTGGCTACATCACCACCTGGTCGGCCACCGGCCGCCTGGTCGCGGCGCGCGGCGAGGGCCCGCTCGACGAGCTGCGCGGCCGGCTCGCGGCGATCTGGCCCGGGAGCGAGCGCCGCGACGTTCGCTGGCCGCTGACCGTCAAGCTCACCCGTCGCTGAGTCGATCGCTGACCCGGCTGCTGACCCGGCGGCCGCGTGATCGCCACGCGCGGGCGATGCAGCATCGCGCCGGATCGGGCAAGGTAGCCGGATGCTGCGATTCGCCACCGGCCCCGAGACCCTCACCCTCGGCGACCTCCCGGTCAGGCGCCTGGGCTTCGGCGCGATGCGGCTCCCCGGCCCCGAGGTCTGGGGCGAGCCCGCCGATCCGGCCGCGGCCCACGCGGTGCTGCGCCGCGCGATCGAGCTCGGCGTCAACCTGATCGACACCGCCTGGTACTACGGCCCACACGTCGCCAACCGGCTGATCGTCGAGGCGCTGCACCCGTACCCGAGCGACCTCGTGATCGCGACCAAGCTCGGCGGCCGCCGCCTGCCCAACAAGGCCTGGGGGCCGTACCTCGCGCCCGAGCAGCTGCGCACCGGCGCCGAGGAGGACCTCCGCAGCCTCGGGCTCGAGCAGCTCCCGGTCGTCCACCTGCGCTGGATCGATCAGCCCGAGGTCAGCTTCGCCGAGGCGCTCGACGCCATGATCGACCTGCAGCGCGAGGGCAAGGTCCGCCACCTGGCGCTGTCCAACGTCAACGTCGAGCAGCTCCAGTACGCGTTGACCCGGACCCCGATCGTCGCGGTCCAGAACATGTTCAACGTCGGCGGAGGCGGCGGGCCGATGCCGGTCGCCGACCAGCCCGAGGCCGTCCTGGCCGAGTGTCAGGCGCGCGGCATCGCGTTCCTGCCGTTCTTCCCGCTCGCGATCGGCGCGCTCACCGCCGGCAGCGGCTCGCTCGCCGCCGCCGCCAAGCGCCACAACTGCACCCCGGCGCAGCTCGCGCTCGCCTGGCTGCTTGCGCGGTCGCCGGTCATGCTGCCGATCCCGGGCACGTCGAGAGTCGCGCACCTCGAGGAGAACGTCGCCGCCACGCGCGTCGTGCTCGACCCGACCGCGATGGCCGATCTCGCCCCGAACCGCTGAGCCGCGGCGGCGGGCGTCCAGCGCGCGCTCCCTGAACCGCGTGTCGCCGGGCCGTGCGCGGTGGCCGGTGCCGCAGGCGGCTCATCGGGAGTCCGGCAGGAACAGCTGGTCGGCATTGACGCCGTCACGCGTCCGGCACACGGGGATGTGCTCGTCGGGGAGCCGCTTGGCGGCCAGGGTCGCGATCGCCTGCGCGATCGCGTTGCCGACCGAGCGCCAGTTGCCGAGCGCGCGGTAAAAGCCCACCGCGAACGAGCGCGCCGCATCATCGCTGATCGCGCCGTTCATGCCGACGACACAGTCGACCAGGTTGCGGAGCGACTCGGCCACGACGTCGCTGAAGCAGGCGTTGAGCACCACGACACGCGTCGACGGCGCGGCGCTCGCGATCATCTGGGCCAGCGCGTGCGCGTTCACGCACTGGCACTCATCCTGGAGCTGGATACCGGCGCGGCCGTGGCCGCTGAAATGGACGATCGTCGGCTGACACTCGTTGAGGTGGCGCATCATGTCGTCGATGTTCACCGCCCACTTGGACCGAAACTCGAAGTCGTCGCGGCCCAGGGTCATGCGGAGCTCGTGCTCGATCGCGGCGCATTCGGCGTTGAGTGCGAGGTGCGTGCTGTCGCTCGGATTGGCGGCGAGGAACAAGATGATGTGTCGGCTCGCCGGCCGCCTGGGAGAGCGTGCGCCATGCGGCGACGGAGACCGGCTGCGCGACGCTCTCGCGAGTCGTGCGCGCATACCCGATGGCGGCCCGTCCAGGAACCGGCCGGCGCCGCGGGCGGTGGCCCCGGCCGCAGCGATGGCCGGGCGCTCGACGTCGCGTTGCCGGGGAAAAACGCAGGCGTGGTTACCATTCGACTGACCGGTCATAAGTACCTCCCTGACTCGCTCGTGGTTGCATGGAGACACGCGCTGGGGCTCATTGTGTTGACTCCAGCCTTGCAGGTTCGAGTATTTGCGAAGGCGTCTCGCGCGCCTACCGCAGAGCTGCACAGCGGCCCTGCGTACGTAGATTTACCGTGACGGCTGCACGGCTGGTCTCCTACGCTCGCGTCATGCAGCTGCGCTACAAGGTCGTCGCCCTTGCGGTGGTGCCGTTGATGCTCGCGGCGGGGCTGCTGGCTTTCGTGGTCAGGGGGCAAAGCCACGCCCTGGTCAGGAGCCAGATCGACGGGATCGACGAGCTGCTGGCCAGGGACGAGTTGCGCAACCTCATGAAGCTCGCGCGCAAGGCGATTCCGGAGCTCGACAGCCCGGAGCATGATGATCCGGCAACTCGCCACCGCGTGCTCGAGCAGCTGCGCTCGCTCGACTTCGGCGAGAATGGCTATTTCTACGTCTACGACCTGAACGGCACGAACCTCATGCACCCGTGGCAGCGCCACCTGGAGAACAACAGCCAGTGGGGGCTCACGGACGACCACGGACAGCCGATCATCCAGCAACTCACCGAGACCGCACTCACCAGCGGCGCCGATGGCGGGTTCCGCCGGTATCGCTGGCCGCGCCCGCCGCAGCGCTGGCCGCAGCAGTGGGCGGACAAGCTCGGCTACGTCGTGCGCCTGCCGCACTGGGGCTGGATGCTCGGCACCGGCATCTACCTCGACGACATCCACGCCATCGACAAGACCGCACAGCAGATCCAGGCTTCCTCCGCCGCCGCGGTCAGCCGCACCATGCTGTCGATCGCGGTGATCGCCGCGCTGGCCGTGGTGGTGGTGGCATGGCTGGGGGTGGCTCTCAACGTGAGCCAGCGCCGCCTCGCAGATGCCAAGCTCCGGAAGCTCACCTGGCAGGTCGTGGCTGCCGAGGAGCAGGAGCGAGCGCGAATGTCGCGTTTTCTGCATGACGAGGCGATGCAGGACCTGATCGCAGTTCGCGTCGTGCTCGAGACCGCGGTCATCGAGTTGAAGGACCACGCCTCCCATGCCGGGATCGTCGCGACGCTGGAGCACGGGCTGGTGGGACTCACGCAGGGCGTCGACCACATCCGTAAGGTCTCGCATGGACTTCGCCCCCGGCTGCAGCGCGATGGGCTCGCTGCCCTGCTCGCGCAGACCGGGGCGGCGTTCTTCGATCGCAGCGGCGTGACAGCGACGGTCGAAGCGCCGGCGGCCGTGCAGCCGATGTCCGCCGAGGCGGCCACGGCGCTGTTCCGCGTGACGCAGCAGGCCCTGGACAATGTCGAGCGCCATGCCCGCGCGACCCACGTGATGATCCGGCTGGCCGCGTCGCGGCGCCGTGGGTCGTCGGGGACCCGGCTGAGCGTGACCGATGATGGCTGCGGCTTCGACGTGGCTGCCGTGGAAGCCCGCCCGGGAGGCGGGATCGGTCTGTTGAACATGCGAGAGCGGATCGAGGCGCTCGGGGGGCGGCTCTTCATCCGATCGGGCTCGAACGGAACGCACGTCGAGGCATTCCTGCCCAACGAGGCTCCCAGGGAGGGCGAATTGCATGGTGACAGCAATGACGACGACAACCACGAGACGTGAACCGATCCGCGTGGTCCTGGTCGATGATCACCCGCTGTTCCGGGAAGCGATCCGGGCCCGGCTGGCGACGACGCCGCGCCTCCTCGTGGTGGGCGAGGCTGGCACCTCCGACGAGGCGCTCGCCCAGATCCGCGCGACGCAGCCGCACCTGGCGGTGATCGACATCAAGCTCGGCAAGCTCGCGGACGTGAGCGGCTTGGTGCTCGCCCGCACCGTGCGCGAGCGCCATCCCGAGACGCGCGTGCTGATCTGCAGCGGGCACGGCGAGGACGACTATGTCGCCGAGGCGAAGAAGGCCGGCGCCCGGGGCTACATCCTCAAGACCTGCCGGACCGAGGAGATCGTGAGAGGCATCGAGATGGTGGCCGGCGGCGCGTGCTACTACTCCGCCGGCATCGAGCCGGTGTCGGTCCTGAGGCTCCCGCTCACCGCGCGCGAACACGAGGTCCTGAAGCTGGTGGTGCGCGCCAAGTCCAGCAAGGAGATCGCACGGGAGCTGAAGATCGACCGCCGGACCGTGGA
>DASWRS010000363.1:0-2302 GCA_036403075.1 Kofleriaceae bacterium | reverse complement strand
GTCAGGATCGACGTGCCCTTGAAGCAGTGCTGCGTGGTGATGCCCATCTCGTTGAGGTAGGCGTCCGCGGCGAACTGCACCAGGTTCGCGATGCCGGCCTTCCAGCCGAAGCGACCGACGCGGGTGCTGTTGATGGACTGGGTCGAATCGTGCGGGTCCGGGAGCAGGACCTTGACCCGGTTGACCGTGCCGCGCACCGCGGCGGGCTCGGCCGCGACCACGTTGTCGAACGCCGAGTCGGGCAGCGAGTCGACCAGGCCCAGGCCGAACAGCGGCGTGGTCAAGCGGCCGACGTTGTGCACCGTCGCATCGCTCGGCTCGTGCTCGAGCGGCACCGTGCAGCTCTGGCCACCGCTGCCGGTGAACGTGCCCACAGTGAACAGCTGGCGCAGCGAGCCGCCCTCGTTCGCGGTGCCGCTGAACACGCCATTGACGAACTTGCCGAACCGGCGCTCGATCTGGACGCCGGCGCCACCGGCGGCGCCCTGGGTGTGGCAGTTACCACACGCCTTCTCGTTGAAGATCGGGCCGAGGCCATCGTCGAGGCCCTCGACGGTGTTGAATGCTGTCTTCGCAGCGGCGAAATCGGCCGCCGAGATCCCGCCGAGCTGATCGCCGACCAGGCCCTGCGTCGTCGTCGCGAGATCGAGCGGCTCCTCATCTACTGGCTCGGACGCACAACCCGCCATCACGCCGCCGCACGCGGCGGCCATCATGACCGCCTTGCTACGAATCAGTTTCATTCGAATCATCTGTATACCTCTCCAGCTTACAATGCGTCACGCACGACGCGGAGCGTCGCACGCCAGTTACGGCGGATCGCCAGTCACCGCGGCGAGTAACAGCCCCGCGCGCGATCACATGAAAGAAGCCGCCGATGGAGCGCCATCCGGGGGAACCAGCTGGCCAGCTGTGGATCAGTTTTCTGGTGGTTCCCCGTTCGACACGACGGACCCTAAAGCCAGTGAGCAAACGTTGTCAATCACGTTTGTCCGTCGGCTGCACAATTCTATTCAACCGGTATATCGCGAGTATGATTCCGAACAGAAACCGGTTGTGAGTCAAAAAACTGAGGCAGCACACAGTTTCCGACGAGCTATTCCACCGATAAATTGAGGTTCAAACCGAAGACTCGCAGCCTCACAATTAACAAAGATCGGATCGGTTATCGCGGAGTCGGCCTGCGAGAAAATATCTCGTCAGAGAACGAACAGCAGGATACCGGTCTTGTGCGCTACGGTTGTGATTGCAGGAGTGAGCGCGTCCGTGCACGGGGCGAAATGCCGCGTACACCCGCCTCGGAAGGTGATGCGAGCAGGGAACGTGACGCGCGTTCGATAACGCGAACCACGCCGCACGGGCGAGGCGGGTTCGTGTAACTCGGCGTCGTTCTCCGGTAATTTCGCCTACACCGGGCGAGCGCCCTGCAGCTGCCGGACGTGCCCGGGCCGTCCGCCGGCGACCGCGCAGCTCGCCTGCGAGACGCCGCCGCGCCGGGCCGCTGCGATCACGGCCGGCGGGCGATCACACCGCGCCACTCGAAGGAATCAGATCACCAGTCACATCATCGGTATTGCGTGATGGCGATTGTCGCCCGGCGAGGTCGGATTCAAACGTCGCCGGAGCCGTCCGCTCGGGTGCTGCTCAGAGCGCCTTCAGTCCCTGGATCAGCGTGGCCTGATCCGCCGCGCTGAGCGCGTTGTAGGCCGCGGCCGCCGCCGCGCCCTGGCCGGCGTGTGCGCGGATCGCCGTGGCGAGGTCCGAGGTGCGGCCGTCGTGCAGGTACTTGGTGCGGAACCGCAGGCCCCACAGCGGCGCGGTGCGCATCATCCGGGTCCGCGCGACCGAGTCGCCATCGTTGCCGATCTGATCGCCGAGCGAGCCCATGTCGTGGAGCGCGAAGTCCGAGCCCGGGAAGAACTGCATGTTACCGGGCACGCCGTTGGCCGGCGCCGCCGGCGTGGTGTAGGGCCCGGGGAAGTGGCAGGTGGTGCAGCCGATCCGCTGGCCGATCGCGAGCGCGTTCTGGGCGACCGTGGGGTTGATCGTCGCGTCGGGCGGCGGCGGCGCGAGGAAGGTCATGAAGTCGGTGAACAGCTCGACGTCGTCCTGGATCGCGGTCAGGCCGTTGGCGCAGCTGCCGACGCCGTCGTCGGTGCCTGCCGGGACGCCCGGGCCACCCGGACCGCGGTCATCGCAGCCGGCCGCCACGGCGACGCCGTTGGGCTTGGACTCGGTGGCGAACGTCAGGATCGACGTGCCCTTGAAGCAGTGCTGCGTGGTGATGCCCATCTCGTTGAGG
>DASWRS010000362.1:0-26963 GCA_036403075.1 Kofleriaceae bacterium | reverse complement strand
AAGCCTGACCCGAAGCCTGACCCGAAGCCTGACCCGAAGCCTGACCCGAAGCCTGACCCGAAGCCTGATCGAGCGCGGCCTGGGCGCGGCCGTACTCGGTCGCGGCCGCCGCGCGGGCGACCTCGAGCCAGTAGGCGATCTTGCGCGCCGGGTGCTCGACTGCCTCGGCGAGCCGCTCCCAGACGTCGAGCAGCGCGGCGACGTCGCCGGCACGCGCGACCACGCGCTCGAGCTCGAGCAGCGCGGCCTGGTGCTGCGGCGCGATCCGCGTCGCCTCCTCGAGCGCCCCCCGGGCCTCGGCGGTGTCGTTCATGTGCTCGCCGGCGATCCGCGCCTTCTCGAGCAGCAGATCGGCGCGCTCGTGGTCGTCGCGGGCGTAGGACACCTCGGCGGCGATCAGCTTGACCAGGTTGGGCCACAGCGCGCGGCGATAGAACACGCGGCGGATCGCCCACAGGTTGGCCCGCAGCGCCGGATCGAGCGCGAGCGCCTTGCCGTAGGCCTTGACCGCGCGGGCCTCGTCGGCGAGCCGCCGCTCGTAGAGCTCGCCGAGCTCGTAGGCCAGCATCGCGGCGACCGCCGGATCGGCCGTGGCCTCGAGCTCGCGCGCCATGGTCTCGGCGCGCTTCTCGCCGCCCGCGTCGCCGAGCTCGTCGAGCGCGCGGTCGAGCACCGTCGGCGACTCGAGGTTTGACTCGAGCGGCTGGTCGACCACGATGTTGGCGACCTCGGTCGAGACCTCGACGCCGCCGGCCGACAGCGTCGCGATATCCGGGCTCGAGCCCATCATGCGCTCGAAGCTGTCGCCCATCGGCGGCATCGTGATGTTGCTGATCCGGCGGCGCTCCCCGGTGGTGTGCGCCGGCGCCGGGGCCGCCGGCTCCGACCCCGCGGCCAGGGCCGGGGTCAGGTCGGCTGCGCCGTCGGACGCCGGAGCCGCGGCGGCCTCGCCGGGCGCCGGCTCCCGGGCCGCCGGCTCGGGGCGGGCATCGGCTCGGGCATCGAGTCGGGCATCAGGGCGGGCATCGCCTCGGGCCGGCTCGGGGTCGCGCGGCGGGATCGCGACCGCGGGCGCTGCCATCGCGGGGCCGGCCATCACGGGCACCGGCCCCGACAGCGGCATGCCCGCGCGTGGCATCCCGGCCGGCCGGGTGCCGAGCGCCGGGACCTTGACGCTCGGGTTCCGCGGCGGGACCACGACCACGGGCACCGAAGGACGGATCGGCAGCGGCGGGGGCGTCGGTACGGGCGCGCGGAACGGGGCCGACGCGCGGGGCGGCGGGATCGCCGGGACGTCCTCGACCTCCTCGATCTCGTCCAGCTCCAGCGCGGCCTCGGTGCGCGACGGCTCGTCGCCGAAGCCGCTGGCGCCGCCGTCGTCGCGCGCGTGGCTGTCGACGCTGTCGGCGCTCTCGGCGCCATCGTCCGTCAGCATCGCGTCGACGCGCGCGGCCAGCGACCTCGCGCGATCGCTCAGCTGAGGCAGCAGTACCGTCTGTGGCGCGCCGTCCCCTGGCGTGCCCGGGTCATCTTCCGGTGGCGCTCCCAAGTCGATCGAAGATCATCAGACCGGGCCCTGGGTGTCAACGTAGAGGCACGACATTCCCGGCATTTGGGACTTCTTCTCAGGGCCACTCCCCGGGCGGGTGCGATACACCTCGTGCGTGACCGCGTTCCGGCTTGGCGATGAACCAGTGACGCTCGAAATTTTGATGGCCGTGGCGCGCGACGGCCGCCCCGTCGAGATCGGCGTTGGCGCACAAGGTGCGATGCAGCGGGCCCGCGCCGTGGTCGACGAGGTCGTCGCCGCTGGCGACGCGGCGCCGGCGGTCTACGGCGTCAACACCGGGTTCGGCGCGCTCGCGGAGGTCCGGATCTCGGCCGACCAGGTCGCCCAGCTCCAGCAGAACCTCGTACGATCGCACGCTGCGGGGGTCGGCGCGCCGCTACCGCGCGAGGCGGTCCGCGCCATGATGCTGCTGCGGGCTGCGGTGCTCGCGACCGGCCGCAGCGGCGCCCGCCCGGTGTGCTGCCTGCGGCTGTGCGAGCTGCTCAACGCCGGCGTCCACCCGGTGATCCCGACCCGCGGCAGCGTCGGCGCTTCGGGGGATCTCGCCCCGCTCGCCCACCTCGCCCTCGGCATGACCGGCGAGGGCATGGCCGAGATCGGCGGCGAGATCGTCCCGGCCCGCGAGGCGCTGCGCCGCGCCGCGATCGAGCCGCTGGTGCTCGAGGCCAAGGAGGGACTGACCCTGCTCAACGGCACCCAGCACATGACCGCGGTCGGCGGCCTCACCGTGCTCGACGCCGAGATCACCTGCCGGGTCGCCGACATCGCCGGCGCGCTGTCGCTCGACGCACTCAAGGGCACGGTCCGCGCGTTCGACGCCCGGGTCATCGCCGCCCGTCCCCACCCCGGCCAGCTCGCAGTCGCGACCCTGCTGCGCGAGCTGCTCGCCGGCTCGGAGATCGCCGAGTCCCACAAGGACTGCGGCAAGGTCCAGGACCCGTACTCGCTGCGCTGCATGCCGCAGGTCCACGGCGCGAGCCGCGACGTCCTGGCGTTCGCGCGCACGGTGCTCGAGCGCGAGGCCAACGCGTCGACCGACAACCCGCTGGTGTTCGTCGACACCGGCGAGATGATCAGCGGCGGCAACTTCCACGGCCAGCCGGTCGCGCTCGCGCTCGACGCCGCCGCCATGGCGATCGCCGAGCTCGCCAACATCAGCGAGCGCCGGATCGAGCAGCTGGTCAACCCGCACCTGTCGAGCGGCCTGCCGCCGTTCCTGGCGCCCGACTCCGGCCTCAACTCCGGGTTCATGATCGCCCAGGTCTCGGCGGCCGCCCTGGTGTCCGAGAACAAGATCCTCGCCCACCCCGCGTCGGTCGACTCGATCCCATCGTCGGCTGGCCGCGAGGACCACGTCTCGATGGGCGCGACCGCCGCGCTCAAGCTCGCGACGATCCACGACCACGTCCGCACCGTGCTGGCGATCGAGCTGTTGTGCGCCGCGCAGGGCATCGACCTGCGCCGGCCGCTGACCACGACCCGCCCGCTCGAGGCGGTCCACGCCGCGATCCGCGCCCGGGTGCCGGCGATGATGGTCGACCGCCCGATCGCCCCCGATATCGTCGCGGTCCGCGGGCTGATCGACGACGGCTCGCTCGTCGCCGCGGCCCGCGCCGCCGGCACCCATCCCTGATCCCCCGACCCGAGGTTTGCCGCCGGCCGCTGGCGAGGGCGTGATAGCCTCGTTGGTTCACGCGCGAGATCGCGCACGCCGACAAGGGGGAACCAGTGGACAAGCAAACCGAGTTGACCGCGGAGCTGCGTCGCGCGCGGGGGTGGATCCTCGGCGTCGGGATCGTGATGTTCGCGTTCGACATGCTGTCGCTGTACGTGCTGTACGGCGACCGGCTGCCCCGGGACTTCCAGACGCGATACACGATGTACTCGGCGATCGTCCTGGCGTTCTTCATCGCGATGTGGGTGGTCGCCAAGTTCAAGCCGGTCCCGGCGTGCGTGCTCGCGCTGTGCGGGTTCTGGGCGCTGCACATCTACGTCGCGACCGTCGACCACACCTCGATCTTCCAGGGCATCCTGATGAAGGTGCTGTTCACGCTCGCGCTGGTCCGTGGGATCAAGAGCGCCAACCGGGCCGAGCAGCTCAAGAAGGAGCTGGCACAGGTCTTCGGCTAGAGCGTAGCGCCCGGGACAGCGTGTGCCACGAGACCGTGCTGCATCGCGGGTCCGCGGGTCCGATCGGCAGGCATCTCGGGCCTAGCTGGCGAGCGGGGCGAGGGTGGCCGCGAGGCGCTCGCCGGCGACGAACACGGCGTCGATCAGCCGGGTGGCGGCGCCGTAGCGGTACGGGACGTGCGCGGGGTCGTCGCAGCCCCACAGGATCGCGTCGGCGCGGGCGCCGCGGGTCAGCGTGCCGGCGCCGGACAGGCCGAGCGCGGCGGCGGCGTGCCGCGTGACGCCGAGCCAGGCCTCCTCGACGGTCATGCCGAAGTACGTCGTCGCCAGCCACATCTGGATCGGCAAGGTCTCGCAGTAGCTCGAGCCGGGGTTGAGATCGCTGGCGACTGCGAGGGCGACCCCGGCGTGGCGCAGGCGCTCGACCGGCGGCACCGGCAGCCGGAGCTGGATGCAGGCGCCGGGCAGCATCACCGCGACCGTTCCGGCGCGCGCGAGCGCCGCGATGCCCGCGTCGGAGATCTGCTCGACGTGATCGGCCGACCGGCCGCCCAGCTCGCCGATCAGCTCGGCGGCGCCGAGATCGCGGAACTGCCCGGCGTGGCCGCGCACGCCGAGCCCGGCGGTGCGCGCCGCGCTGAAGATCGCGCGGGTCTCGGCGAGCGTGAACGCGCCCTCGTCGCAGTAGGCATCGACCGAGGTCGCCAGCCGGGCCTCAGCGGCCTGCGGGATCAGCCGGTCGCACAGCTCGGCGACGAACGCGTCGCGCGCCCCGGTGCGCTCGGGCGGCACCAGGTGGGCCAGCAGCGTCGGCACCACGCGCTGGCTCCGGGTCGCCGCCGCCGCGGCGATGCAGCGCAGCAGGCGCAGCTCGCCCTCGACCGTCAGGTCGTAACCGGTCTTGACCTCGATCGTGGTGGTGCCGGCCGCGAGCGCGATGTCGAGCCGGTCGCGCAGGCCGGCGATCAGCGCGCCCTCGCTCGACGCGCGGGTCGGCCCGAGCGAGGCGGCGATGCCACCGCCGGCCCGGGCGATCTCGAGGTACGACTTGCCGGCCGCGCGCATGCCGAACTCGTTGGCGCGCTCGCCGGCGAAGATCGCGTGGGTGTGGCAGTCGATCAGCCCGGGCGTGATCAGCCGCCCACCGGCGTCGAGCTCGCGTTCGCCGCGCGGGCGGTCCGCCTCGGCGCCGACCCAGCGGATCGCGGGCCCCGACAGCGCGATCGCGCCGTGGTCGATCATGCCGAGCCCGAGCCGCGACGGATCGCAGGTCATCACGCGCGCGTTGTGGATCACCAGCTCGCTCACACGGCTGCCTTCTTGCGTCGTGGCACCATATCCCATCCACCGCGCGCCAGCGCAGCCGACAGCAATGCCAGCCGCTTGCAAGCCGCGCCTGGCGAGGTGCGGCCGGAAGACCTCTGCTCCATCGCCGATCACCGGCTGGCCGATCGCCGGGCGCCGATCACCGGGGCTAGCCGATCGCCAGGCGCCGATCACCGGCTCGCCGATCGCCGGGCGCCGATCACCGGCTGGCCAGGCGCCGATCACCGGCTCGCCGGTGCCGGCGCCGATCACTGGACGGGCCGATCGCCGGAAGGCGATCGCAGTACGTCAACGCGACTCGCCGGGGGCGACCGCGAGCGGATGGGGTCGAGGCAGCGACCGTGACCAGGATTGGCAGGCCTTGCTCCGCACATACCTCGCGCCGCGCGCGCAGGCGCCGGCGGTGATTCGGCGGGCGCTGTCCCGACACCCATCCGCGCAGCAGCCCCCGCGAGTCGCGTGTACGCGTTCTCCCACGCGCTACGCGCTACGCGCTACCGACGCCGCGGGATCACCACGCCGCGCTCGTCGGCCGCGCGGATCGCCTCGTCGTAGCCGGCGTCGGCATGACGGATGATGCCCATGCCCGGATCGCTGGTCAGGACGCGCTCGAGGCACCGCGCGGCCCGCGGCGTGCCGTCGGCGACCACGACCATGCCGGCGTGCAGCGAGTAGCCGATGCCGACCCCGCCGCCATGGTGGAACGACACCCAGGTCGCACCGGCTGCGGTGTTGACCAGCGCGTTCAGGATCGCCCAGTCGGCGACCGCGTCGGTGCCGTCCTTCATCGCCTCGGTCTCGCGGTTGGGCGACGCCACCGAGCCGCAGTCGAGGTGATCGCGGCCGATCACGATCGGCGCCTTGACCTTGCCTGTGCGCACCAGCTCGTTGAACCGCAGGCCGACGCGGTGGCGCTGGCCGTAGCCGAGCCAGCAGATCCGCGCCGGCAGGCCCTGGAACGCGATCCGCTCGCGCGCCATGGTCATCCACCGCCGCAGCATCGGATCGTCCTGGATCTCGTCGAGCACGGCCTCGTCGGTGACGCGGATGTCCTCGGGGTCGCCCGACAGCGCGGCCCAGCGGAACGGCCCCTTGCCCTCGCAGAACAGCGGCCGGATGTACGCCGGCACGAAGCCGGGGTAGCTGTTGGCGTCCTTCGCGCCGCCGAGCTCGGCCTGGGCGCGCAGGTTGTTGCCGTAGTCGAACACGTGCGCCCCGGCGCGCTGCATCGCGACCATGGCCTCGACCTGCACCGCCATCGACGCCCGTGCCCGCCGGATGTAGTCCTCGGGGTCGCGGGTGCGGAGCTCGGCGGCCTCGGCCAGCGACAGGCCCTGCGGGATGTAGCCGACCAGCGGATCGTGCGCCGAGGTCTGATCGGTGACGAGGTCCGGGGTCACGCCGCGGCGGACCAGCTCGGCGTAGACGTCCGCGGCGTTGCCGACCAGCGCGATCGAGCGCGGCGTCCGGGCCCGCCGGTGCTCGTCGACCCGGCGCAACGCGGTGTCGAGGTCGGGCGCGATCTCGTCGAGGTAGCGGGTCGCGATCCGGCGCTCGACGCGCGCCGGGTCGATCTCGATGCCGAGGAACACGCCGCCGGCCAGGGTCGCCGCGAGCGGCTGCGCGCCGCCCATCCCGCCCAGGCCGCCCGACAGCACGAACCGGCCGGTCAGGTCGCTGTTCCAGTGGGTCTTGCCGGCGGCGGCGAAGGTCTCGTAGGTGCCCTGCACGATGCCCTGCGAGCCGATGTAGATCCACGAGCCCGCGGTCATCTGGCCGTACATCATCAGGCCCTTGCGCTCGAGCTCGCGGAAATGCTCCCAGGTCGCCCATTTGCCGACCAGGTTGGCGTTGGCGATCAGGACGCGCGGCGCCTCCTCGTGGGTGCGGAACACCCCGACCGCCCGGCCCGACTGGACCAGCAGCGTGTGGTCATCGTCGAGCCGGCGGAGCTCGCGGACGATCGTGTGGTAGTCGTCCCAGCTCCGCGCCGCCTTGCCGGTGCCGCCGTAGACCACGAGGTCGTCCGGCCGCTCGGCAACCTCGGGGTCGAGGTTGTTCATCAGCATCCGGAGCGCGGCCTCCTGCGGCCAGCCCTTGCAGCTCAGCGCAGCGCCGCGCGGCGCACGAATCGTCTCCATGCTGCCGTCGTACCACCAAACCCGCCGCCGCCCCAGACCCGGATCAGGCCGACCCCGATCAGGCCGAGGCGTCGACCTTGGCGTCGACCTTGAGGTCGCCCGGCCTGACCGACCCGGTGGTCGGCGCCGGCGCGTTGCCGATCCGCATCGCGTAGAACGACCGCCAGGCGAAGATCAGCGAGATCAGGAGGCTGAGCACCGCGATCGCGTAGCGCACGTAGTTGTAGGTCGGCTCGTTGGCGGCGAGCGCCTTGTTCTGGAGCTCGAGCGCCAGACCGACCGCGAGCACGCCGAACAGCGTGGTGAACTTGATCACCGGGTTGAGCGCGACCGACGACGTGTCCTTGAACGGATCGCCGACGGTGTCGCCGACCACGGTGGCGGCGTGGAGATCGGTGCCCTTGGCCCGGAGCTCGGTCTCGACGATCTTCTTGGCGTTGTCCCAGGCGCCGCCGGCGTTGGCCATGAAGATCGCCTGGTACAGGCCGAACAGCGCCATCGAGATCAGGTAGCCGATGAAGAAGTACGGATCGATGCAGGCGAACGCCAGCGTCGAGAAGAACACCACCATGAAGATGTTCTTCATGCCCTTCTGGGCGTACAGCGTGCAGATCTCGACGACCTTGTTCGAGTCCTCGACCGAGGCCTTCTGCGACGTGCCGTCGAGCTTGATGTTGGCCTTGATGAACTCGACCGCGCGGTAGGCGCCGGTCGAGACCGCCTGGGTCGACGCGCCGGTGAACCAGTAGATGATCGCGCCGCCGGTGATCAGGCCCAGCAGGAACGGCGGGTGGATCATCGACAGGTTGCCGACCGCCTCGGGCTTGAGGCCGTTGGTCACCAGCATGATCAGCGCGAAGATCATCGTCGCCGCGCCGACCACCGCGGTGCCGATCAAGACCGGCTTGGCGGTCGCCTTGAACGTGTTGCCCGCGCCGTCGTTCTCCTCGAGGAAGGCCTTGGCCTTCTCGAAGTTGGGCCTGAACTTGAACTCGCTCTCGATCTCCTGCTCGATGTTGGGCAGCGACTCGATCACCGAGAGCTCGTAGACCGACTGCGCGTTGTCCGTGACCGGGCCGTACGAATCGACGGCGATCGTCACCGGGCCCATGCCGAGGAAGCCGAACGCGACCAGGCCGAACGCGAACACCGTGCCCGCGGCCTGGCAGGCAAACGCCGTCATCGTGTAGTCGGCGCCGGCGGCCAGGTTCTGCGAGTACAGGAGGTCGGCGATGCCGGTCAGCGACGAGATCCCGTACGCGACCGCCATCAGGGCGACGATGACGAGGCCCATCCAGTAGGCGGAGAAGTTGCCGGCGGTGAGGCCGGCGAGGATGTTGAGCGACGGGCCGCCCTCCTTGGACGCGGTCACGACCTCGCGGACGTGGCCGGAGTTGACCGAGGTGAACACCTTGACCAGCTCGGGGATGATCGCGCCGGCGAGCGTGCCGCACGAGATGATCGCCGACAGCTTCCACCACAGCCCGAGCGGCAGCGCCGAATCCCCCTTGCCGATCAGCAGGTACGACATGATGAACGTCAGCGCGACCGAGACCAGCGAGGTCAGCCACACCAGGACAGTCAGCGGGTGCTCGAAGTCCATCTTGGCGGCCATGCCATAGCGCGCCTTGCTCAGCATCTCGTTGATCAGGTAGCTGCCAACCGAGGCGAGGATCATCACGATGCGCATCGCGAACAGCCAGACCAGCAGCACGGTCTGGGTCCACTGGCCGGGGTCGAGCGGGCTGACCCCATCGGCAGCCAGCTTGCCGGCGGCCGACGGGCCCAGGCTCGGGAACGCGACCAGGATGAAGGTGATCAGCGCGACGCCGGTGACGCCGTAGGTCTCGAACCCGTCGGCGGTCGGGCCGACCGAGTCGCCGGCGTTGTCGCCGGTGCAGTCGGCGATCACGCCGGGGTTGCGCGCGTCGTCTTCCTTGATGTTGAAGACGATCTTCATCAGGTCCGAGCCGATGTCGGCGATCTTGGTGAAGATGCCGCCGGCGATGCGCAGCGCCGCGGCGCCGAGCGACTCGCCGACCGCGAAGCCGATGAAGCACGGGCCGGCGTAGTGGCCCGGGATGAACACCATGATCGCGAGCATCAGCAGGAGCTCGGTCGAGATCAGCACCGTGCCGATCGACATGCCGGCCTCGATCGGGATGGCGTAGACGTCGTACGGCTTGCCGCGCAGCGACGCGAACGCCGCGCGCGAGTTGGCGAAGGTATTGACCCGGATCCCGAAGAACGCGACCAGCGAGCTGCCGAGGATGCCGACCACCGAGAAGCCCGCGATCGCCAGGACCTTGGGCGCCGGCACCTTCTCGAGCGCGGCGAAGTAGACCACGATCACGATCGCGATCAGCACCCAGAGCTGGAAGATGAACTTGGCCTGCGTGCGCAGGTACGTCTTGCACGTCGCGTAGATCAGCTCGCTGATCTCCCGCATCGCCTGATGAACCGGGAGGTTCTTGAGCTTCTGGTACTTCCAGAGGCCGAACAGCAACCCGAACACCGACACCACGAGGCCGATCGACAGGATGTTCTGCCCCGTGGTGCCCAGCATGTGGATCTGCTTGAAGTCCGGCAGGACCAGCTGGGCTTCGCTTCTCGGCCGCGCGGCGGCGCTCTCGGCGGTGGCTGCAAGCCATGGAACGATCGAGGTCATGGCCGGCGTTATAAGGAGGAGCGGATTGCGAGCGCAAGGGCCTAGGGTGCAGCAAGCGGTGATCGCCACGTGATACCGCCCCCGAGTTTGCTGACCCCCACAACCGATACGTGCTATGGAACGCTGCCCGGAAGCGTTCGTCGGACCTCACCCCGCCGGCGCCTCCTCGCCCGGAAGATCCATGGGGCGCCCGCCCGATCCTGCAGCTGCGGCTGACCGTGCTTGTGCCGCGGTCGACGCCGTCGATGCCGTCGACCCTGGCCGGCGGCCGGCGCCCGAGGTCCTCGCACCCGCCGGCGATCACGACGCGCTTGCCGCCGCGCTCGCCGCGGGGGCCGACGCGGTGTACTTCGGGCTCGACGACGGCTTCAACGCCCGCGCGCGCGCGACCAACTTCTCGTCGCTCGACCTGGGCGACGTGGTCGCCTGGATCCACCGCGCCGGGGCGCGCGCCTACGTCACGCTGAACACCCTGGTGTTCGAGCCCGAGCTGCCGATCGTCGAGCAGCTGATCCGGCGGGTCGCCGGCGCCGGCACGGACGCGATCATCGTCCAGGATCCGGCGGTCGCGCTGCTCGCCCGGGCGATCTGCCCCGATCTCGAGGTCCACGCGTCGACCCAGATGACGGCGTCGAGCCCGCTCGCCGCCGAGCTCCTGCGTGGGCTGGGCGTCACCCGGGTCGTGGTGCCGCGCGAGCTCTCGGTCGACGAGATCCGGATGTACGCGGCGGGGACGTCGCTGCCGCTCGAGGTCTTCATCCACGGCGCGCTGTGCGTGTCGTGGAGCGGCCAGTGCCTGTCGTCGGAGGCCTGGGGCGGCCGGTCGGCCAACCGCGGCCAGTGCGCGCAGGCCTGCCGCCTGCCCTACGAGCTGATCGTCGATGGCCGCGAGCGCGATCTCGGCGACGTCGCGTATCTGCTGTCGCCCAAGGATCTGGTCGGGCTCGACGCGGTCGCCGCGCTCGCCGGCATCGGCATCGCGGCGCTCAAGATCGAGGGCCGGCTCAAGGGCCCGCACTACGTCGCGACCGCGGTCGCGCAGTACCGCGCCGCCACCGCGGCGGTCACCGGCCAGCCGGCGCCGGCCGCGCCGGTCAAGATCCCCGTCGACGAGCCGTCGCTCCACGTCGCCTACAGCCGCGGCATCACCCGCGGGTTCCTCGCCGGCGTCGATCACCAGACCCTGGTCGAGGGCCGGTTCCCCAACCACCGTGGCGCGCCGCTGGGCCGGGTCGCCCGGGTCGAGCGCGACGCGGTCCTGGTCGTCGCCGAGCCCGGGCAGCGCCGGGTCACCGGCGGACTGGCGCTCGAGCCGCCGCCGGCGACGACGCCGACGCCGGCCGGCGACGGCACCGAGCCGCGCACCGCCGTGGCACCGCGCGCCGGGATGGGCGTGGTGTTCGACCGCAGCCGGCCGCGCGATCCCGAGGAAGGCGGACCGATCTTCGCGGTGGTCGAGGGACCGGACGGCACCTGGCTGCGGTTCGGCCGGCCCGGCCCGAACCTGGCCAACGTCCACGCCGGCGACCTGGTGTGGATCACGTCGGATCCCCGGCTGAGCCGCGCCGGAGAGAAGGCGGCCGAGGCCGGACGCGCGCCGCTCGGCCGGATCGCGGTCGACCTGACGGTGCACGGCCAGCTCGGCACGCCGCTCGAGCTCGTCGCCAGCGCCCGCGGCCACGCCGTCCGGGTGCAGACCGCATCGCTGCTGCAGCCCGCGTCGGGCGCCGGGCTGTCGCGCGGCGTCGTGACCGACAAGCTCGGCGCGTTCGGCGGCACGGCGTTCCACCTCGGCGCGATCGACACCGGCGGCCTCGCGCCCGGGCTGCACCTGCCGGTCGGCGAGCTCAAGGAGCTGCGCCGCACCGCGGTGGCCCAGCTGACCTCGGCGATCGAGCGCGCCGCCCACCCGGTCGCGCCGGGCCCGGTGCTGGCCCAGGTCCGCGCCGCCCACCCGCCGCTCGAGCGCGCCCCGATCGTCGTGCCGCTGTGCCGGACCGACGCCCAGCTCGACGCCGTGCTCGACGCGGGCGCCGCCGAGGTCGAGCTCGACTGGATGGAGCTGGTCGGCCTGGGCCGCGCGGTCGAGCGCGCGCGCCTGCGCGGCGCGCGGGTCGGCGTCGCGACGATGCGGGTCCAGAAGCCTGGCGAGGAGCGCATCGATCAGCACCTCGCCCGGCTCGCGCCGGATCACGTGCTGGTGCGCAGCTGGGGCTCGCTCGCGGCGTTCGCGCGCGGCGGCGGCGGGCCCGAGCTGCACGGCGACTTCTCGCTCAACGTCACCAACTCGGTGACGGCGGGCTGGGTGCTCGGCCACGGCCTGACCACGCTGACCGCGGCGCACGACCTCGATCGCGACCAGCTGCTCGCCCTGCTCGACGCCGCGCCGCGCGGCAGGATCGCGGTGACGATCCACCACCACGTCCCGACGTTCCACACCGAGCACTGCGTCTACGCCCACCTGCTGTCGACCGGCCGCGACTTCCGGACCTGCGGCCGGCCGTGCGAGCGCCACCAGGTCGCGCTGCGCGACCGCGTCGGCCTGGTCCACCCGGTCGTGGTCGATGTCGGCTGCCGCAACACCGTGTTCAACGCCCAGGCCCAGAGCGCCGCGGGCCTGGTCCCCGAGCTGCTCGCGCGCGGCGTGCGCCGGTTCCGGGTCGAGCTGGTGCGCGAGTCCGCCGAGGAGACCGCGCGCGTGTTCGCCGCCTACGGCCAGCTCGTCGCCGGCCAGCTCGCGCCGCGCGACGTCGTCCGCCGCGCCGCCGTCCACGAGCAGTTCGGCGTGACCCGCGGCACGATGCGGACGCTGACCGTGCTGCGCTGAGCTAGCTCGCCAGGCCGCGGCCGCCAGCAGCGCTATTCGCCGAAGGCGCAGAATCCGCAGGTACAGGGCCGCGCGGCGCGGCGCGCGGGGGGGTGAATGGACCGGCTTCGCCGGTCCAGAGGGGGCGGGAAAGCCCCCTATCGATCGACGTTGCCCGGGTTTCGGGCGGCAGCATCGGCTGGACCTTGGCGGCCCAGCGGGTGCAGCAGTCGAGCCCGTCCATGCCCGGCAGCTGCGCCATGCGCTTCTCGACGTAGCCCATGACCTCGAAGATCCGGTCGCCGGGGAACAGCTGGGCGACCAACCGCGCACCCTCGGCGTCGGTCTTCACGCCGTTGCCGACCGGCGCGTAGAACTTCGTCGCGATCCAGCGGGTGAACCGCTGGGCCCACGACTGGCCCTCGAGCCGCCGGCGCGCCTGGCCGAAGTAGTACGCGAAGTGGCGGCGCTCCTGCTTGGCGATCCGCCGGCACAGCTCGGCGAGCACCGGGTTCTGGGTGTCGCGCGCGAGCACCTCGTAGGCCTGCGTGGTCAGGCACTCCTGGAGCGAGCCCCAGAACATCCACAGCGCGACGAAGGTCCTCGGCATGAGCTTGGCGATCAGCATCTGCGTGAGGTCCTCGATCCGGGCCTTGAGCCGGGCACCGGCGCGGATCTTGGTCGAGCGATCGGTCGCGCTCTCGACCGGCACGCCGCACTCGGTCAGCAGCCGGGTCAGCGCGTACGAGTGGAAGTACTCCTCGTAGTTCCACATGGTCAGGAACGTGAGCAGCTCGGGGTCGCGCGCGACCTGCAGCTTGGCGACCTCGAGGAAGTAGTAGACGGTCTGGCTCTCGATATCGGCGAAGTACGCGACGCTCTCGATCTCGCGTGGCGTCAACCCGACCTTGCGCGCCGTCTCCCAGTCCAGATCCTCGAATTCGACTTTCCGTGAGACCGCGATGTGCTGAGCGATGTCTGACACTGATACCCCATGAGGCGGATAGCCCCGTCGATCCATGTACGCGGGACGGCCCGGTCCGGATCACCCATCCGGTTGCAAGCCAGACTACATCAGTTTCATGCCAGTTTCAGGCCGGCCAGGGCAGCATGTGCGCTGCCACGCGGTCCGGGTCGGCCGCCCCGAGGTCGCGCAGCAGGTCGCGCGCAGCCTCGGCGCGTGCGATCGCCCCGGCCCCGCCCTCGAGCCGGCCGCGCCGCAACCGCGCGACCTGCAAGAGGCCGCGCATCCCGCACGCCGCCAGGTCGCCCTCCGCGAGCGCCAGCTCGTCGATCGCGGTGTTGCCGTTGCCGTGCCACGCGAACACCGCGGCGCGCAGCAGGTGGGCCAGCCCCGAGGCCCAGCCGGCGCCTTCCTTGAGCAGGTCGTCGGCGATCGAGCGCGTGGCGCGCAGCCGGTCGGGCTGCCCCGGGTCGGCGAGCAGCGTGCGGGCGCGGAGCAGCTGGAGCTCGATCCGCGGCTGCTGCAGCCGCAGCACGCCGATCTGCTCGATGCTCGGCCATGCCTCGGCGAGCCGGCGCGAGGCCGCCGCCACGGCCCCGGTGTAGAGCTCGAGGTTGACCTGCGCGACGATCGCCTGGACGTGCGGCAGGTGGAAGCCCTCGCCCAGGGTCTGGCTCGCCATGGCGAGCTGCGCGGCGGCCTCGTCCGGCCGGTCGATCAGCAGCCAGGCGAGGTTGCAGCGCCCGGTGCGCAGGCCCTGCTGCGCGACCACGTCGCCGCGATCGCTGGCCTCGCGGAGCAGGACCTGGGTCAGCCGCGCCATCTCGCGCCACTCGCCGAGATAGAACAGGGTCGCGAGCCAGAACGTGTCGCCGATGTCGATCTCCCAGCGCACGCCGGCGCCGTGGTCGCGCAGGGTCGCGAGCCCGGCCTCGAGGTGGCCGCGCGCGTCGCTCCACCGGCCGCTCATGTGGGCGGCGATGCCCATCGCGGCGTCGGCCAGGCCGATGATGTGCGGGTACGCGATGCGGAGCGCGACCGCCTTGAGCCGCGCCGCCACGGCCTCGACCACGCCGCGGTTGCGGCTGCCGCCCGCGGCCGCGTAGCAGACCTCCTGGGCGAGCGCGAGGCAGACCCGGACCGGCTCGCCGGCGTCGAGCGCGGCGCGCACCAGCTCGGACTGCACGACCCGGCCGAGCGCCGGATCGGCGAACGCCAGGCTCGACGAGATCGAGTACAGGACGTCGATCGTCAACAGCTGCTGGGCCGGGATCGCCGCGGCGTCGCGCTCGACGTAGTCGAGGCCGCGCAGCTTGACCTGCAGCCACTGGGTCGCCAGCCGGGTCCGCGACGTCCGGCCCGCGAGCGGGATCCGGATCCCGACCTTGGCGAGCAGCCGCTCGGCCGCCGGCAGCGCCTCGTCGAGCCGGCCGCGGCGCAGCAGGACCTCGACGTAGAGCCGCTCGAGATCGATCGCGTCGCCGTCGGCGAGCAGCTGGGCGGCGTGGCCGTAGACCTGGGCGGCCTCGTCGAGCTGGCCGGCGCACTGCAGCGCGTGGGCCTTGCGGCGCAGCAGGTCGCGCTGGCCGGCGGCGTCCCACGGCCCGTAGGCCAGCGCGATCTCGTAGAGCTCGGCGGCGCGGCGGAACGCGAACGCCTCCTCGACCCGGAGCGCGGCGGACACCGCGTGGTGCGCGGCGTTGGCCGGATGGCCGGCGGCGAGCCAGTGCTCGACCACGGCCTGCGAGTCGAGCTGCTCGGGGCCCTGCACCGCCTCGAACGCGCGCGCCAGCGCCTCGTGCCAGCCCGCGCGCGACTCGGCGTCCAGGCTCGCCAGCACCGCGTTGCGCACGTGATCGTGCGCCGGGTGCAGGATCATCGCGTCGCCGACCTGGCGCAGGGTCGCGAGCCGCTCGACCGAGAGCTGGGTCGCCTCGTCGTGGCCGCCGATCACGCCGGCGGCGTGCGCCGCGATCTCGACCGGCAGCGGCCGCGCCGCGATGCTCGACACCGCGAGCATCGCCTGGGCATCGGGCGACAGCTTGAGCGCGCGATCGCGCACCAGGTCGTCGATCCGCATCCCGGGCGTGATCTCGGGCGCGCGCGCCATCTCGGTCAGGATCAGCGGGTTGCCACCGCTGGCCGCGACCACCTCGGTCGTGCGCGCCGTGTCGCCGGCGAGCTGGCCGACCAGCAGGCTGGCCTCGGTGTCCGAGAGCGGCGCGATCTCGAGCTCGCGGACGTCGCCGGGCCGGGCGCTGCCGGCGGGCGGCCGGCGGATCTGGGCGACCACGCCGAGGTAGTCCTCGGGGCGGTGCGCGATCAGGATCAGCGTCCCGGGCTCGGCGCCGTGGATCAGCTCGGCGAGGAACACCGCGCTGTCGGCGTCGCCCCAGTGCGCGTCGTCGAAGAAGATCAGCAGCGGCTTCATCCGTGCCAGCCGGCCGAGCACCGCGCGCAGCGCGCCGAACCCGCGGCGCCGCATCTCCTGCGGATCCGGCGGCACGGCGGTCTGCGCGGCGAGCTCGGCGAACCTGGGCACGCGGCGCAGCACCGGGAACAGCCGGACCAGCGAGCCCAGATCGCGCGGCACCAGCTGCTCGGCGATCTGCAGCGGCAGCCCGACGATCGCGCCGGTCAGCGAGTCGACCACGCCATCGAGCATCTTGAACGGCACCGCCTCGCGCTCGAAGCACCGGCCCTCGAGCACGAACACCGAGTCGCCCAGGCCGCGCAGGAACCGCCGGATCAGCGTGGTCTTGCCGATCCCGCTGCGGCCGCGGACCAGCATCGCGACGCCGCCGCGCCGGGCATCACCGAGCGCGCGCCGCAGCACGTCGGCCTCCACCGTGCGGCCGATGAACGACGCCGGCGGGTAGCTCCGCCCGATCGACCGGGTGACCTCCGACGGCACGGCGCCGAGGGTCTCGAGGATCGCCAGGCCGGTCGGCCGCGCCGACGCCGACGGCTGGAGCAGCAGCATGCACAGCCGCGACAGCTCGGCCGGGACGCTGCTGTCGAGCTGGCGCGGCGACGGCGGCTGCTCGGTCTGCTTGCGGGTCATCACCTGCTCGGAGTCGCCCTCGAACGGCCGGCGGCCGACCAGCGCCTCGTAGAGCATCGCGCCCAGCGAGTACCAGTCGCTGGCCTCGCCGAGCGGTTGATCGGCGGCCTGCTCGGGCGACATGTAGACCGGCGTGCCCACGGCGAGCCGCTCGGGATCACCCTCGGCGACCCCGGCGACCAGCCCGAAGTCGAGCAGCGCGAGCCGGCCGGTCTGGGTCACCAGCACGTTCGACGGCTTGAGATCGCGGTGCAGCTTGCCGGCGCGATGCAGCGCGACCAGGGCGTCGACCAGCTGGACCAGCACGCCGTGCAGCCGGGCGTAGTCGACCGGCGACGCGACGATGTCCTGGCGCGCCCGGCTCGGCCCAATCTCGCGCGACGGCCGGACCCAGTCGATGAACGACACGCCCTCGACCAGCTCCATGGTGAAGAACCACTCGCCCTCGGCGGCGTGCAGCTCGTGCAGCGCGACCAGGTTGGGGTGGACGATGTCGGCGAGCGCGCGGAACTCCTTCTTGAAGCGATACAGGTCGCGGCCCGACGCCTGGCGCAGCAGCTTGAGCGCAACCTCGCGGCCGAGCTGGCGATCGAACGCGCGATACACCACACCCGCGCCGCCCGCCCCGAGCGTGCCGCGGACCTCGAAGCGACCTCCCGCGTACACGGGCCCCGCTTGGCCGACATCCATCAAGGACTCCACGATATCACCGCGAACGCGCCGAGCCGGTCCATTCACCCCGCCGGTCACCCCGCCGGTCACCGCTCCGGGCACCGTCCCGCGCGGCGGCTCGGAGCCATCGAGCTTTGCGACCACGTGCACCTGCTTCGATCATGAATGGCGACCAGGAGTCCCGTTCGAGCGCGGGCTAGTTCAGGTAGATCATCTTGCCGTTGACGCGGACCACGCCGTCGGCTTCGACCTTGATCTCGTTGTCGCTCGCGAGCGTCATGGTCTCCGTCGCCCGGACCTCGACGCGCTTGGACTCGATCTCGACCGACTCGCTGGCCTTGAGCTGGAGCCGCACGCTCTCCATCTGCAGCACCGGCCCCTCCTCGGTCAGCTTGATGCGGAGCTCGACCTGGCCGGACGAGCTGCGGATCTCGACCAGCTCGTCGCTGCCGGCGTGCTCGACGGTCAGCGTACGGCCCTCGCGCAGATAGATCTCGCGCCGGTCGGAGGACTCCTCGGTGCCCTCGTCCAGCTCGAGCTCTTCTTCGGACTTCGCAGACTTCGCAGACATGAGGTCGACGTTACCACATGGTACGGCGCATCCCGTGCCGCTCTCCCCTCGTCCAAACCCTGGATTCTGTGCGGAAACCCGGTCAGCGCCGGGATGTTGGCAGCCAGGCCTCGAGCTGGCGCAGCGCCCACGTCCGCGGAACACGCAGCCGCGGGCCCGCCGGCGGCGGCCGGCGGTCGAGCCGGCGCAGCAGCTGCCGGGCGTCCGCGGCCTTGCGATCGGGCTTGGGCCACGCCGCGAGCCCGTCGATCTGGCGGCGCGGCAGGCCCGCCGCCCGTGCGTCGGCGATCAGCGCGTCCCAGCTGCGCTCGCGGTAGAACCGCGCGCGGGCGAGCTCGACCAGCGCCGCGCGGGTCCGGGCCCCGAGCATCGGCGCGCGCGCGATGCCGTGGCGCAGGTTGACCAGCGCCTCGGACGTCGCGCGGTGGCCGTAGCCGGCCGGCAGGTGCGCGACCGCGACCTCGTCGTCGGCGACGAGCCGCCCGGCGGCGAAGTCACGGTAGATGCCGCCGACCCCGCGCATGCCGAACGCCGCGAGCTCGGCGGCGCGCAGCGCGCCCATGCTGGCCGCGCCCCACACCGCGATCCCGCGCTCGAGCGCGATCAGGATCTCCTTGTGCCAGACCGCCGCCATGTGCTCGAACGCGCCGTCGATGATCGCGATCTGCGCCGGGCCGCGGCGCCGCACGAGCGCGAGCACGTCGCCGACCGCGACCGGCGGCCGGACCAGGGCGCCGGGCAGCCGCGCACAGACCTCGGCCGCCGCCAGCGTCGGACCGACGAATACCCAGGTGGTCACGCGATCGCTCATCTCATCTCATCTCATCTCATCCCATCGCGGCGAGGTCGGTCGCGCGACCCGGCACGATCACCTTGACCACCGGGACGCCGAGCGCCGGGTGGGTCAGATCGACCGCGACGACCTGGCGCTGGCTCCCCACCAGCTGCTCGACGGCCTCGCCCAGCGTGCGCGCGGCGAGCCGCGGCAGGTCGTCGAACGCGACCGGCTCGTCGCACGGCGCCGAGAACCGCTGCCACAGCGCCGCGAGCACGCGCGGATCGGTGGCGCGTGCGTAGTCGTGCGGGAAGAAGTCGTCGCGCGCGCCGGCGATGTAGGTCAGCCGGGTCTGCGCGGCCTCGGTCAGCGCGCGCGCGATCGCGATCTCGGGCCGCCAGTGCGCGCCGAAGCCCTGGTAGAACCCGAGCGTCCGCCACGCCGGCTCGCCGGGATCCTCCATGATCGCCGCGGCGATCACGGCGATCGGCGCGGCGCCGGTCGCGTCCCAGACGAACACCCGCGCGCCGGCGGCGGTGATCCGCTCGATCAGCGCGCGGCACGCCGGGTCCGCGATCGAGTCGAGCACGATCCGGCGATCGCTGCCGGCGCGCCGCCACGCCGCCTCGGCGTCGCGCTCGATCACTTCGCACAGCCCGTGCGCGATCGCCTCGACCGGCTGGTTGCCCGACGCCAGCCCGTTGG
Organism: Kofleriaceae bacterium; assembly: GCA_036403075.1. GTDB lineage: Bacteria > Myxococcota_A > Polyangia > Haliangiales > Haliangiaceae > JABFXX01. The sequence goes on along the minus strand of DASWRS010000362.1, from coordinate 7,571 downwards.
ACGACACGTCGAACACCGGCGGCGCGCGAAACGTGGTGTCGAGCGTCACGGCCTGCTCGGGCACGAGCACCGCGCGGTCCGCGCCGAGGTCCCAGCCGGTGACCCAGCGCCAGCGCGCGTCGCGATCGAGCCGGCGGCGCGGCCGGGGCAGCGCGCGGACGTCGACCGCGCGGTCGGCGAGCCGGCGCCACGTGCCGCGGATCACGGGCAGCACCAGGTGCTCGGCGCTCCAGGTCTCGAGGCTCTCCATCAGCGCGCTGACCCTGGCGGCGAGCGCGGTCGTGCCCTTGCCCTGCTGGGTCGACAGCGAGCGGCCCATCGGCCGGATCGCGGCGAACACCGGGATCCCGATCGTGTCGAGGCCGGTCAGCTCGGCGATCCGCGTGATCCCGGCGCGCCGCGCCGCCGGCGCGAACCGCCGCCAGGTGTCCGCGAGCCGCGCGGCGCGCAGCGTGCCGTCCGCCAGCCGGATCGGGGCGTCGAGCACGGCGTCGAACAGGCGCAGCGGCACGGCCCGCGAACATACTGCTATCATCGCCGCCATGCGGTGCACGGTCGTCGCGTTCGCGTGCCTGGCCGCGCTGGCCGTCGTCCCCGGCTGGGCGTGCTCGGCCGGCGGCAGCTACGTCCAGGGCGACCGCAAGGGCGGCGAGGTCGATCGCGGCGAGACCAACGGCCGGCGGTTCGACTTCGTGTCGAACAAGCCCGAGCTCGACGACTGGCAGATCCGGGTCACCGGCAGCTCGATGTGGATCAGCTACGGCCGCGACGACACCACCGACAAGCTCGGCTCGATCAACCTGACCGACAAGGAGACCCGCAAGCTGTGGAAGCTGATCGACGCCCTCGATATCCCCAACCGCAAGCGGGGCAAGAAGGACGAGGACGAGGGCTACGTCAGCCTGCAGCTCAAGGAGCCCGGCGGCGAGGACGGCGGTGAGGTCCACCACGTCTACATCTCGCGCGCGACCCACGACGAGGACCTGCTCGCGCTGGCGACCTACCTCCAGGACCTGACCCAGAAGTACAAGAAGGAGCGCCCCGGGTTCTAAACATTGTCGAGTGGGATGATGGCCAAGAAGATCCGCGCGACGCGACGCGCAGTCGCCAGTCGTGAATGATCCGACCGGCTTTGCCGGGCCATCCCCCAGAGGGGGGTGATGGGAAGCCCTCTCTCGATCGAGGCGGAACAGGGACGCTGACCGCAGGTCAGTGCGTCCCTGTGTAGCCCGCGGGCGGTCACCAGCTGCAGCGCGCGCCCTGCCAGTCGACGAACTCGCCGGAGTCGGCGAGCCCGGCGCCGTCGATCTGCGCGAGGATCGCGCGCGCGGCCTCGCCGGGCGTGGTCGGTGCGTTGGGGCCGCCCATCGCGGTGCGGACCCAGCCGGGGTGCACGACGATCGAGATGATGCGGTCGTCGTGGAGCTCGAGCGCGATCGACCGCGAGATCATGTTGAGCGCCGCCTTGGACACCCGGTACGCGAGGTTGTCGGGCGCGGTGATGCTGCTGATCGAGCCCAGCATCGACGAGATGTGCGCGAGCTTCTTGCCGGTGCCGCGGCGCAGGTGGGGCACGAACGCCTGGCTGACCCGCAGCGCGCCGAGCGCGTTGATCTCGAATGTGCGTGTCGCGGCCTCGTAGTCGAAGTCCTGGAGGCGCTGCTTGGGCGCGCCGTACACACCCGCGTTGTTGATCACCAGATCGATCGGCCGGTCGGCGAGCGCGTGGGCGAACGCCGCCACGCTCGCACCGTCGGCGACATCCACCGCATGGAGCTGCGCTCCCGTGGCGCGCAGCTCGCCGGCCTCGTCGGGCCGCCGGCAGGCTGCATGCACGCTGTCGCCTCGCGCGAGCAGCTGCCGCACGAGCTCGAGTCCGATACCGCGATTCGCTCCGGTTACAATCACGTCCATGGGCCTACGCTACGTGAGGTGTGTGCCCGGAGCGTGATGCAACACCTTGACAATCGATATTACGGTTGCTTACCAGTGGGGAAACGAGTGTACATGTCGCGATCCGCGGCACTGGAATGGGCCCGCGTCATCCCCGGTGATTTTCCATGGCTGCTGCGTGATGCGGCAGTCGATCGAGGTGCTGCATCCTGCGGCGGCGCGTTGCAGATCCGGGCATCCACGGTGGAAATTGCCCGCCGATCTGAAACTCGCTCCGCCCGTGCGCATTCGCGCGGGGAGGAGCCGCCGCGCCCCCGGGGGTGGGCTCCGATCAGACACCGCAGCGCTGCCAGGGCGTGTCGGTGACCGTCGCGCGAGGCCCGATCTCGGGCGCGGGCCGGTGGACGATCCGGCGGGTCAGCCGGGGCTCTGGCCCTTGATCTTGTGGTTGTCGGGGTCGAACAGCGGCCGCAGCGACACCCGCGCCGGGTAGCGCCGACCGGCGATCTCGACCTCCCAGCGCGCGGCGTCGAGCGCCTTCTGGTCGATGACCCCGCCGGGCACCGCGGCGGCATCGATCATCGCCAGCCCGACCGCGCCGCCGAGCGTGTGGCCGTACGACGCGGCGCGGAGGTAGCCGCACGGCGCGTCGTTGCAGCGCACGATCTCGGCGTGGAACAGCAGCGGCTCGGGGTCGGTGACCAGGACCTGGACGAGGCGCTTGCCGAGCGGCCCGGCCGCCTTCTGCGCGATCACCGCGTCCTTACCGAGGAAGCCGCCGGGCTTGCCGAGATCGACCGCGAAGCCCAGGCCGGCCTCGAGCACGGTGTCGGTGTTGTCGATGTCGTGGCCGTAGTCGCGATACGCCTTCTCCATCCGCAGGCTGGCGAGCGCTTTGAGCCCGGCGTGGACCAGGCCGAAGCGCTCGCCGGCGGCGACGATCCGATCGTAGACGTGGACGGTCTGCTCGGCGGGGATGTAGAGCTCGTAGCCGAGCTCGCCGAGGTAGGTGATCCGGATGCAGCGGACCTGGGCGAAGCCGATGTCGAGGTCGCGCACGCCGCGGAACGGAAACGCCGCGTCGGACAGGTCGGCGCCGGTCACCGCCTCGAGCAGCGCGCGCGACCGGGGCCCCTGGATGTTGAGCTGGCCGTACGCCGACGTCAGGTCTGCGACGAACGCGTGGTGGTCGCCCAGGTGGCGCCGGAGCCAGGTCAGCGCGTGGCGATGCGCGGTGTCCGACGCCACCACCCAGAACCGCTCGTCGTCGAGCTTGGCCACCGTCAGGTCGGCCTGCAGCTTGCCGGCGTCGTCGAGCCACTGGGTGTAGGTGATCGTGCCGCTCGGCCCGTCGACCCGGTTGGCGCTGATCCAGTCGAGCCGCCGCCCGGCGTCCCTGCCCTCGACGAGGAACTTCGACATGAACGACATGTCCATGACGATCACGCCGTCGCGCGCCGCGCGGTGCTCGGCGGCCCAGTACGCAAACCAGCTCGGCCGGCCCCAGGTGTGCTCGACCCCCGGCTCGACGCCCGGCGGCGCGTACCAGTCGGCGCCCTCCCAGCCGCTGACGTCGCGGAAGAACGCGTTGCGCGCGACCAGCCGGTCGTGGATCGGCGAGCGCTTGGCGCCGCGCGCGGTCTGCAGCACGTACGTCGGGTAGTGGCACTGGTAGACCATGCCGAGCGACTCGACGGTGCGGGTCCGGCGGTACTCGGCGGTGGTCTGGTACGCGTGCAGCCGATCGATGTGGAACCCGGTGACGTCGACGTCGGGGCGGCCGGTGACGATCCAGTGCGCGAGCACGCGGCCCAGGCCGCCGCCGGTCAGGATGCCGATCGAGTTGAGCCCGGCCGCGACGAAGTAGTTCTTGAGCTCGGGGGCCTCGCCGACGCAGGGCTGCAGGTCGGGCGTGAAGCTCTCCGGTCCGCAGAACAGCTTTTTCACGCCGGTGGTCAGCGCGATCGGCACCCGCCGCATCGCGGTCTCGATGTAGCCCGCCATGCGGTCCCAGTCGGGCTGGATCTCGCCGAACGAGAAGTCCTCGGGCACGCCGCGCACGTTCCACGGCGCGCACACCGGCTCGAACAGGCCGATCATCAGGCCGCCGACCTCCTCGCGGAAGTAGCCGTACGACGCGGGATCTTCGAGCACCGGCCAGGTCGCGCCCAGCTCGGGGATGCGCTCGGTGATCAGGTAGTAGTGCTCGGCGGCCTGCAGCGGGATCGCGACCCCGGCCTGCGCGCCGAGCTGGCGCGCCCACATCCCGGCGCAGTTGACGACGTACTCGGCGGCGATGTCGCCGTGCGGTGTGGTCACGCCGGTCACCGCGCCGCCGCGGCGGGTCACGCCGGTGCACGGCACGCCCTCGACGATCGTGACGCCGAGCTGCCGGGCGCCTTTGGCGAGCGCCATCGTGACGCCGACCGGATCGGCGCGGCCGTCGTCGGCGACGTAGAACCCGGCGCGCAGATCGTCGACATGGGCGAGCGGGAACAGGTCCTTGACCTGGCGCGGCGAGATCTCGTGGACGTCGACCCCGCAGTGGCGGTTGAACGCCGCGACCCGGCGGTACTCCTCGAGCCGGTCGGCGTCCGCGGCGACCTCGATGAACCCGCACTGCTTGAGGCCGGTGTGCTGTCCGGTCTCGGCCTCGAGCCGGGCGTACAGCGCGCGGGTGTACTTGCGCATCTCGGTCGAGGTCTCCGAGGTCGATCCGAACGTGACGATCAGCCCCGCGGCGTGCCACGTCGTGCCCGACGTCAGGCGATCGCGCTCGAGCAGGACCACGTCGGTCCAGCCCATGTGCGCCAGGTGATAGGCCACGGAGCATCCGATCACGCCGCCGCCGATCACGACGACGCGCGCCTGCGCGGGTACGGTCATTCCAGTCCAGGATACGCGAGGATGTGGGCCGCGCCCCGGGGGCGTGGGGCAGATCGCACCGGCCACGTGCAGGACCGCCAGGCCTGGTAGGCTAGCTGTGTGGTGGATGGCACGACCGAGCTCGGATGGCAGCCCCTGATCGTCGATCCCCAGCGCCGCGACGCGATCGCCGGCGTGATCGTCGAGATCGTCGCGGCGGTCGAGGCGTGGCGCGGCGATCAGCCGACGACGAGCGACCTCGACGTCGACTACGCCACGCTGCGGATCTACGTCGCGACCGACGACACCGTGCCCGACGTCGCCGACGAGGCCGGGACCGCCCTCGCCGCCGCGATCGCCAAGCTCGGCGAGCGCCAGGAGCCCGGGCTCTACGGCGGCGCGGCGCGGGTCGCGTTCGCGGTCGGCCACCTGAGCGCCGGCGAGGACGCCGACCTCGCGTGCGAGATGATCGAGCGCTCGCTGCTGCGCTACCTCGCCCAGCCGACTGAGTCGTACGACCTGATCAGCGGCCTGGTCGGCATCGCGGTGCCGGTGCTCCAGCGGATCGCCGACGGCAAGGCCTCGGAGTCGAGCGAGCCGCTCGCGCGCGGCATCCTCGATCAGCTGTCGCGCCTCGCCCGGCCGATGGACACCGGCCTGGCGTGGTTCACGCCGCCGAGCCTCTTGCCCGAGTGGCAGCGCGCGGTCGCGCCCGACGGCTACACCAACCTCGGCCTGGCCCACGGCGTCCCCGGGGTGGTGGCGATCCTCGCCCGCTACGTCGCGGCCGGGGTCGAAGCCGATCGCGCGCGGGTGCTGCTCGACGGCGCGGTGGCGTACCTGCGCTCGGTCGCCGAGCCCCGGGTCGGCGCGCGCTACCCGGCGTGGCTGCCGACGCGGCCGGGCTGGAACAACCGCGTGGCGTGGTGCTACGGGGATCTCGGAGTCGCGGTGGCGCTGATGGCAGCGGCGATCGCGACCGGCCGCGACGACTGGCGCGGCGAGGCGCTCGAGCTCGCCCGCGGCATGGCCGGCCGCTCGTTCGAGACCTCGCAGGTGGTCGACGCCGGGCTGTGCCACGGCGCGGCCGGGGTCGCGCACCTGTTCAACCGGCTGGCCCAGGCCACCGGCGACAGCGAGCTCGCACGCACCGCCGACACCTGGTTCGGCCACACGCTCGCGCTGCGGCGCGGCGGCGAGCCGATCGCCGGCTTCCCGCGCGCGGCGTTCCAGGGCGACGAGCTGACCTGGGAGTCGTCCGCCGATCTGCTGACCGGGGCGAGCGGCGTGGCGCTGGCGCTACACGCGGCGATCTCGCCGATCGAGCCGGCCTGGGATCAGCTCCTGCTCGCCGACCTGTCGCCGACGCCGTGATCAGCGCCGGCGTGTGACGATGTCAGTCGAGCACGGCGGCGAGCAAGGCGCGGGCGCGGCCCTCGATCGAGTCCCACGACCGCGCGGCGAGCTCGTCGGGCGGGAACAGCGAGCGCACGCAGCCGAGGGCGAACGCCCCGGCCGCGAGCCACTCGGCCGCGTTCTCGACCTCGACCCCGTTGGTCGGGATCACCCGCAGGAACGGCATCGGCGCGAGCACCGAGCGCAGCCAGGTCGGGCCGCCCGCCGGTGACGGGAACAGCTTCTGCAACGGCGCGCCCGCGCGGTGGGCCTGCCACAGCTCGGTGGGTGTGGCGCAGCCCGGGATCATCGGACGGCCGAGCCGGCTCGCCTCGGCCACGACCTCGACGTCGATCACCGGCGAGACCAGGAACGCCGCGCCGGCGTGCGCCGCCGCGCGGGCCTGCTCGACGGTGAGCACGGTGCCGGCGCCGATCAGGAGCCGCGTGTCGCGCGCCAGGTCCGCGATGATCTCGATCGCGCCGGGCGTCGACAGCGTGACCTCGAGGACGCGGAAGCCGCCGCGCACCGCAGCGGCGAGCGCCTCGCGGCCGATCGCGTGGTCGTTGGTGCGAAGGATCGCGATCGCGCGCGCCTCGCGGACATGATTGAGGACTGCCTCTGACATGGGGCGCAGCGTACGACTGGATCGCAGGCCAGTCGAGCGCGAATGCGAACGGGGAGCCGGTGTGGTCCCGGCTCCCCGTGGGGTTACGTGGGGCGGCTGGGTCGCCGCCCGGAGAGGCTCAGATCGCGCCGATCACAGGCCGCGGAGGCCCTGGAGCAGCGTCGACTGGTCCGCCGCGCTGAGCGCGTTGTAGGCCGAGACCGCCGCGGCGCCCTGGCCGGCGTGCGCGCGGATCGCCGTGGCGATGTCCGACGTGCGGCCGTCGTGCAGGAACTTGGTGCGGTGCCGCAGGCCCCACAGCGGCGCGGTGCGCATCATCCGGGTCCGCGCGACCGAGTCACCGTCGTTGCCGATCTGATCGCCGAGCGAGCCCATATCGTGGAGCGCGAAGTCCGAGAACGGCCGGAACGCGAAGTTGGCGGGGACGCCATTCTTGGGCGCGGCCGGAGTCGTGTACGTGCCGGTGAAGTGGCAGCCGTCGCAGCCGATCCGGTGGGCGATCGTGAGCGCGTTCTGCGCGACGGTCGGGTTCAGGTTCGGGTCGGGCGGCGGCGGCGCGAGGAAGGTCATGAAGTCGGTGAACAGCTCGACGTCGTCCTGGATCGCGGTCAGGCCGTTGGCGCAGCTGCCGACGCCGTCGTCGGTACCCGCCGGGACGCCCGGGCCACCCGGACCGCGGTCATCGCAGCCGGCCGCCACGGCGACGCCGTTGGGCTTGGACTCGGTGGCGAACGTCAGGATCGACGTGCCCTTGAAGCAGTGCTGCGTGGTGATGCCCATCTCGTTGAGG
>DASWRS010000361.1:0-16763 GCA_036403075.1 Kofleriaceae bacterium | reverse complement strand
TCCGCCAGCTCGCCCGGATCCGCGAGCGCATGCTGCGCGACACCCGGCGCGGCCTCGCGGCGCGGCTCCCGCTCGACAAGGCCGAGCTCGATCGCCTGCTCGAGGTGGCGCGCAGCCGGTTCGATCTCGCGATCACCCGCGTGCTGCGATCGTGAGCCGCCGCCGGGTTCACGGCGCCGCGGGCAGGTGCAGCGTGACCCGCGTGCCCTGGTTGGGCACCGAGGTCAGCGCGCAATCGCCGCCCATCGCGTCGACCGTGCGCTTGACGATCGCCAGGCCGAGGCCGTGGCCGGGGATGCCGCCGGTGCTGCTCGCGCGATAGAACGGATCGAACGCGTGGGCCGCCGCCTCGCGCGTCATGCCCACGCCGTTGTCGCTGATCACGAGCTCGATCAGGCCGGCATCGCCGGTTGCCTCCGTGGCGGCATCGCCGGCCGGTGCGCAGTGCGGCCTGGCGTCGATCGTCACCTGCAGCGGGCGATCGGCGCCGCGGTACTTGATCGCGTTCCCGACCACGTTGCGCACCAGCTGCGCCAGGACGCCCGGCGTGCAGGCGGTCGCGCAGTCGGCGACCGCGACGGTGACCTCGGCGCCGCGCAGGTCCGGGCCCAGGTCGTCGAGCACCTCGCGGACGACCTCGGCGACCTCGCCGCGCCCCGGCGGGACCCGGCCGGCGATCGACAGCGCGAGCAGGTCGTCGATCAGCCCGGCCATGCGCTCGGACGAGCGGTGGATCCGCTCGGCGAGCACGGGGACGTTGGCGCCGGGCTGCGCGAGCAGCTCGGCGCACACCATCACCGGCGCGAGCGGCCCGCGCAGGTCGTGCGCGACCCGCCCGGCGAATGCCTCGAGCTCGCGGCTGCGCTCGGCGATCGCCGCGATGTGACGGCGGACCAGGCCGCGCTGGCGCCGCAGCGAGCGCAGCACCACGATCGCGACGCCGATCGCGAGCGCGAGGGTGACCGCGCCGATCGCCGCATCGGCGACCAGGCCGCGGTGATGGAGCGCGGTGATCGCGGCCTGATCCTCGCGCGCGTCGCGCCGGTTGATCTCGATCAGCCGCCGGATCGACTGCTCGATCCCGGTGACCAGCGACGCGATCGACGAGCTGTCCTCGCGATCCTGCTGCAGCCGCCCGAACATCAGCTGGAGGCTCGACCACTCGGCTCGCTCGCCCCGGCCGGTCGCGATCGGATCGTACTCGCGGGCGTCGGCGGCGATCTGCGCCCCGATCGCCATCAGCTGCGCGCGATCCAGCGGGTTCGCGCTCAGCCGGTACGCCTGGTAGCGCAGATCGTCGGCGAGCGCGACCGAGCGCAGCGAATCATCGACCAGCTGCGCGGTGCGGACCGCGGTCTGGTGGCCGATCGCCAGATCGAGGGCGATGCTGGCGAGCGACAGCCCGCACACCGCCGCGAGCGCGGCGAGCACGAGCCACGCCGAGGCCACCCGGTCCAGGTCGCGATCCTCGAGCGTCGACCCCATGGCGACTGATCTACTTCGCGCCGCCACGCCTGCACATTAAGTCCGCACGAAGGCCCGCCGCGACACACTCCGCAACGCAGCCGCCTGCGACGAGTGCGAGCGAATCACGTCACTTCTGCTGGTAGACGAACCGGACCTGCGTGCAGACCTGCGCGGCCTTGCCGTTGACCATGAACGGCCGGTAGCGCCAGTTGCGGCGGATCGCGTTCTGGATCTTGGTGTCGTAGGCGGCAAAGCCCGTGCTCTTGCTCGCCGATACGGTGTTGATGTTGCCCTCGGGAGTGATGCACACCTTGAAGATCCCGGAGATCGTGTCCACGCCCGACCGCCCGATCTCGGTCTGCGTGGTGTCGTCGGGAGCGATGTCCTTGTCGCCGGAGATCCGGTTGGCGTCGAGCACCGTCGGCGCGACGTTCTGGGGCGGTGCGGGCGGCGGCGCCGCGGGCAACGGCACCGGCAGCGGCGTGGCGGTGACCAGTGGAGAAGCCGGTGCGGTGGCCGCCGCGACCGCCGCACCCGCCGGGAGCGGCGGCAGCTGGGTCACCGCGCCGTGGTTCGCGGACGCGGCCCCCGAAGCGGGCGCCGGCTGCGCGGGTTCGATCTTCACCGCGCCGATCGCGGACACCGACGAGGGCTCGGTGACCTTCGAGCCACTGGACCGCTTGGCCGGCGCCGAAGGTGACGAGGACGAAGAAGATGATGACGCGGCGGTGCGCTTGGGCGGATCGGCGGTGCGCACCGCCGCCGCCGCCGGAGCCGGCGCGGGAGCCGGCTCGGCGGAACCGACCGCGACCGCGGCAGGCACGCGGGGCGCCTCGGGGATCGGCGTCACCACCGGCGCGGCCGGCGGTGCGGGCTGCACCGCTGGGGCCGTGGTGACCACCGTCGGCGCGCTCGTGCTGCCGGTGCCCGCGAGCCGCCAGATCGCGATCGCCAGGAGCACGACCAGCGGCGCGGCGATCATCGCGACCTTGGCCGGCGTGAACGCGCGCGGCCCCCGCGCGGGTTGCTGGCTCTCCCAGCCCATCTTGGAATCGGTGGGCGGCGGCGTGCTCGGCAGCCGCGTGATCGGCGCGCGCGATGCGGTGTCCGAGCTCGCGGTCGCGTTGATCACGCCGATCGGTCCGCTCTGCCGCGGGATCGAGCTGGTGCTGCGCCGGAAGTCCTCGGCCGGCATCTCCGTCCAGCTCTTGCCCGGCGCCGACTCGGTGGCCGGCGCCTGGACCTCGTCGAACGAGTCGAAGTCCTGGCCCTCGATCTCGAGCCACGGCTCGGGCTTCTCGCCGAACTGCCGGCGCATGTACGTCGAGATCGCCGAGGTCGACGTCGTCAGGCTGGCCTTGGCGGCGAACTGATCGAGCGCGACGCGGAGCTCGTCGGCCGTGAAGTACCGGCGCTCGGGATCGGGCGCGATCGCGCGCATGATGATCGCCGACAGCTCGTTGGGCAGCTCGGGCCGGCGGACCTGCGGCAGCGTGACCCGGCCATTGACGATCTGGTCCATGACCAGGTAGTCACTCTCGCCCTTGAACAGCCGCGTCGTCGTGCACAGCTCGTAGAGCACGACGCCGAGCGAGTACACATCGCTGCGCCGATCGACCTCGGCGCCCTTGCACTGCTCGGGAGACATGTACGAGATCTTGCCCTTGAGGCTGCTCGAGCGGGTCTCCTGCCGCATCGATGCCTTGGCGATCCCGAAGTCGACGACCTTGATCGATCCGTCGTAGCCGACCAGGATGTTCGACGGCGAGATGTCGCGGTGGACGATGCCGAGCGGCCGCTTGTCCGGACCGCGGCGCTCGTGCGCGTAGTGCAGGCCCGCGGCCGCCGCCGACACGATCGCCATCGCACAGCCGAGCGGCACGTGCTGGCGAGTCTTGGACGCGGTCGACAGGATCGTCCGCACGTCCTCGCCATGGAGGTACTCCATCGCGATGAAGTACTCGCCCGACGATTCGCCGATGTCGTGGACCTGCACGACGTGCTGATGATGGAGGTTGGCCGCGACCCTGGCCTCGTCGAGGAACATGCGAATGAAGCGCTCGTCTCTGGCGTGCTCGGGACGGATCCGCTTGAGCACGACGTGACGCTCGAACCCTTCAATGCCGTCGGTCCGCCCCAAGAGGACGTCCGCCATCCCTCCCGACGCCAGGTGCTTGAGCACCGTGTAACGACCGAGTCTCGACTGCATCGCGCATAGCGTATGAAATCGCGACGGTTTCGCCAATCATCATTCGCGCGGTTTTGGGCCCTACATGTCAGCCCTCGCTGCCGCTCTGCGACGAGGGATCGTCCACGAGCCTGGACGGCGCTACTTGCCACCGAGCAGGTTGCGGGCGATGACGACGCGCTGGATCTGCGAGGTGCCTTCATAGATCTGCAACAGCTTCGCGTCGCGCATCAGCTTCTCGACCGGGTATTCCTTCGTGTACCCGTAGCCCCCGAAAATCTGAACCGCGTCGGTGGTACAGCGCATTGCAGCATCAGCCCCAAAAGCCTTCGCGTAGCTCGACGTGATCGCCGACAGGTCCCCCTTGTCGACCTGCCAGGCCGCCTTGTGGGTCAGCAGTCGAGTCGCCTCGTAGGAGATTGCCATCTCGGCGAGCATGAACTGCACCGCCTGGTGCTGCGCGATCGGGACCCCGAAGGTCTTGCGCTCGAGCGCGTAGGCGCGGCTCTCCTCCATGGCGCGCCGGATCACCCCCGCCGCGGCGGCGGCGATCCATGGCCGCGAGCGGTCGAACGTCTTCATCGCGATCTTGAACCCGGCGTCCTCGGTGCCGATCAGCTGGTCGCCGGAGATCTTGCAGTCCTCGAAAATCACATCTGTGGTGTTGGACGCCCGCTGCCCCATCTTGTTCTCCTTGCGGCCGGCCTTGACCCCCGGGGTGTCGGCGTCGACGACAAAGCACGCGATTCCCTTGTGCCGGAGCGCCGGATCGAAGGTCGCCAGCACGGTATAGAACCCGGCGACCCCACCGTTGGTGATCCATCGCTTCTGGCCATTGAGCACGTAGTCGTTGCCATGCCGGGTGACGCGGGTTCGCATGCCTGCGACATCGGATCCAGCGTCGGGCTCGCTGCAGCAGTAGGCACAGAACGAGAACGCCTCGGTCAGTCGAGACAGGTACTTCCGCTTCTGCTCGTCGCTGCCGGCGATCAGCAGCGGCATCGCCCCCAGCGAGTTGGCGGTCATCGAGGTGTTCATGCCCGAGCAGCCGAACGAGACCTCTTCCTGGACCAGGCAGTTGTCGACGCAGCTGCCCCCCAGCCCCCCGTACTCCGCCGGGATCTCGACGTTCATCAACCCGGTCTCCCAGGCCTTCTTGAAGATCTCGCGGGGAAAGTCGCCGGTCTCGTCGAAGTGGGCGGCCCGCGGGATGATCTCCTTGCGGGTGAACTCGCGGGCGGTCTGGACGAGCGCGGCCTGCTCTTCGGTGAAGCTTAGGTCCATGCGCGAGTCATAGCCTACTGGAACGACACCGTGTATGCGCCCTGGGCCCCGGCGGGCTGGCCGGAGAACTGCCAGCGCCGGACCTGTCGCAGGATGCAGGCCGCGACCCGCGGGTTGTTCAGCGCCGAGGCGACCTGAGGCTGGATCACGTGGCCCTCGGCATCGACGGTGAACCGGACCGTGACCTCGCCGTGCAGGTCCTCGCCGCCGTCGCACGCCGACAGCTCGCGCCCGTGCGCCGAGGCGGCCCGGTCGAGCACGGCGCGCGACAGCTGCACCGCGCCTGCCGGGGCGGGAGCGCCGGGCGCCGCGGGCCCAGCGCTCGGCGCTCGCGTCGCAGGTGCCGTCGCAGGCGTCGGCGGGGCCGGCGCAGGTGGCGCCGCGGCCGGCGGCGGGAGCGCCGGGCTCGATGCCACCGCCGGGCTCGACGCCGCGGGCGGCGAGGTCGAGCCCGCGGCCGCGCTGCCATGGCCCGGCGCGGCAAGCTCGACGGGCTTCGCGCTGCTCGGTTTGCGGGACACCGGCGCGGTCGACCGCTTCGAGCGCTCCGAGCGCCGGGCGTCCGGAGCGGCCGGCTCCGCGGGTGGGCTCGCGGCGGCGGTGAGCGGGGCCGGCACCGGCGTCGCCGGCGGGGGCGGCTCCGCCACCGCTGGCATCGCCGGCGGCGCCGTCACCTCGGCGGCCGGGACCTCCGCGCCGCCGGCGGCGAACCACCAGATCGCCCCGCCGGCGATCGCGACCAGCGGCACGGCGAGCTTTGCCAGCCTCGCGGGTGTGAAGCTCCGCGGCGCGGCCGGTCGCTGACTCTCCCAGCCCATCCGCGAGTCGGTCGGCCGGGTCTGGGTCGGCGGTGCCTGGGTCGGCGGTGCCTGGGTTCGCGGCAGCTGGGTCGGCGACAGCTGGGTCGGCGGTGGCCGCGTCGGCCGCCGCATGACCGTCCGCCAGGTACCCGGTGGCGCGGGGTCTTCGGCCAGGCCGCCGGCGCCGGTGCCGGGCCTTGCCGGTGCGACGCGACCCGCCGGTGCCATCCGGCCCGCCAGGCCCGACGGCACCGCGTGGGCACCGACCGATCCGCTCGGCCGCGGAACAGTCGCACTGCCGCGAACGTGCGCCTCGCCTCCCGACTGCTCGGTCCCGCCCAGCGGCGTCCAGCTCCGCCCGGGGCGCGACGTACCGGTCGCGAGCTTGTCCCCGGGCAACGCCTCGACCGGCTGCCCGCCGAGATCGAGCCAGGGTTCGGGCTTCTCGCCGAACTGCTTGCGCATGTACGCCGCGATCGACGACGTCGGCGCGGTGAGCTTGAAGTGGTTGGCGTACTGATCGAGCACCAGGCGGAGCTCGTCGGCGGTGGCGTAGCGCCGGTCGGGATCGGTCGCGATCGCGCGCATGATGATCACCGACAGCTCGTTGGGCAGGTCGGGTCGGCGGACCCGCGGCAGCGGCACCCGGCCGTTGACGATCTGATCCATCACCAGGTAGTCGTTGTCGCCCTGGAACAGCCGCGTCATCGTGCACAGCTCGTAGAGCACGACCCCGAGCGCGTACACGTCGCTGCGCCGGTCGATCTCGGCGCACTTGCACTGCTCGGGGGACATGTACGAGACCTTGCCCTTGAGCCCGCCCGACCGGGTCTCTTCTCGCATCGCGATCTTGGCGATGCCGAAGTCGACGATCTTGACCGATCCGTCGTAGCCGACCAGGATGTTGGACGGCGAGACGTCGCGGTGGACGATGCCGAGCGGCCGCCGGTCCGGACCGCGGCGCTCGTGCGCGTAGTGCAGGCCCGCCGCGGCGGCCGACACGATCGCGATCGCGTGGCCGAGCGGGACGTGCTGGCGCGCGCTGGACGTCGTCGCGAGGATCGTCCGCACGTCCTCGCCGTGGAGGTACTCCATCGCGATGAAGTACTCGCCCGCCGACTCGCCGACGTCGTGGACCTGCACGATGTGCTGGTGGTGCAGGTTCGCGGCGACCCGGGCCTCGTCGAGGAACATGCGGATGAACCGCTGGTCCCGGGCGTGCTCGGGACGGATCCGCTTGAGCACGACGTGGCGCTCGAAGCCCTCGATGCCCTCGGAGCGGCCCAGCAGGACATCTGCCATACCACCAGACGCCAGGTGCTTGAGCACCAGGTATCGACCCAGACGAACCCCCATCCGTGGCGGCAGCGTATTAAATTCTGGAGGATTCGCCAACACCTCAGAGTCACCTCATGCCCCGCCCACATGTGAGCCGCGCTCGTCGGCGGCGCCGACAACACTTCCACATCCGGAACGCGCAAGCTCCGGCGATCGCCTCACCTGTACGGGTGCCCAGCGAGGCCGCTGTCGGCGATGCGTGACCACTTCGGCACCTGGCAGCTCGACGCTCTGCTCGCCGTGGGTGGTGTCGGTGAAATATGGCGGTCATCCCGGAATCGCGAGGTCGTCGCGCTCAAGCGCTTGCACAGCCATCTGGTCCGCAACGCCGACGTGAGGGCGCAGTTTGCCTTCGAGCAACGCCTCGCGACCCAGCTCCCGCGCCATCCCGGCGTGGTCCACGCCGACGAGAGCGGCGAGATCGACGGCCGTCCGTACCTCGCGCTCGCGCTCGCTCCCGGCGAGGACCTGCGCCGGCTGCTTGATCCACCGCCTCCACGGCCTCGACCTCACGGTGAGGCCGATAGATCCGATGCCGGCGCGCGCGTCGTGCTGCCGCGGGCCCGGGTGCGCGCGATCGCGATCGCCGCGAGCGAGGCCGCCGCCCACCTCCACGGCCACGGCTTCGTCCACGGCGACATCAACCCCGGCAACCTCGTCGTCGCGACCGATGATCGCGTCACGCTGATCGATCTCGGTATCGCGCGCGAGATCGGCGGCGGCGGCGCGGTCCGCGGCACCCACGCGTACATGGCCCCCGAGCAGGTGCGCGGCGCGGCGTGGACGCCCGCGACCGACGTGTTCGCGCTCGGCGTCGTGCTGTGGGAGCTCGTCGCCGGCGCCCGGCTGTTCCACCGCGGGCCACCGTGGCTGTCGATGGCCGCCGTGGTCGAGGCGCCGGTGCCGCCACTCGATGATCCCGCGCTCGACGCGATCGCGCAGGCCGCGCTCGCCAAGGACCCGGCGCACCGGATCGCGGGCGCCGCCGAGCTCGCGGCCCGCCTGCGTGCGCTGGGCTGATGCCGCCGCTACGCCGGATCGGACGGCGCGGCGCGCTTGGCGGCGCGGGCCGCGCGGGCCGCGTCGCGCTCGGCCTCGCGCCGCTGCTGCAGGTCGAACTGGTTGCGCGCGGCGCGCGCGCCGAGGATGAAGCCCAGGAACATGCCGACCATCAGCGCACCGGGGATGAAGAGCACGTGCCCGGGGGTCATGACTGCGCCCCCGTGGGCCTGGCTTCTTCGGCAGCGGCCTCGAGATCGCGGCGCAGGTTCGCGATCTCGGTCCTGAGCCCCTGCTGGCGCCGCCACAGGAAGATCACGAACAGTGCGGCGACGATCCACATCGCGGCGTACGCGTAGATCACGTGGCGCTCGTTCTTCTGGACGTGGGCGTAGGCGTCGGTGTGCGCCGCCACGGTGTCGGCGTCGCGCTTGACCGCGGCGGCTTCGTCGGCGGTCTTGACGATCTCCGCCGCGAGCTTCGGATCGGCGTTCATCGCCTGCGTGCACAGCTTGCGCGCGTCGCCCGGCGACAGCGCCGGGTGTGCCTCGGCGGGCGGTGGCGGCTGGGCATCGGCGGCGGCGGGCGCGGGCGGCGGAGCGGCCGGCTGGGCAGACGCCGCGCCGGCGAACCCCACCAGCACGAGCCACGGGACGATCACCTTGGTCATCGGATGCGTCATTGCAGTACTCCCAGATCGAGGCCGCGTTCACGAAGCTCGCGAAGCTCGCGCTCGGCGCGCGTGCTCTGCACGCGGCTCATCACCAGCGCGATGTACCAGCACAGGATGCTCAGCGCGCTCAGCAGGAATGCGCCGCGCATCCCGGGGCCGAGCGTCGCGACCACGCCGTTGGTCCCGGCCGCCGGGTGCGAGTCCTGGCCGACCATCGTGTAGACGAAGTACGAGCTGACCCCGCCGAAGATCGCCATCCCGGCCGCGACCCGATCGGCGCTCGGCCCGGCGAACCGCCGCACCAGGCCGTAGCCGACGAGCACCATCCACAACAGCAGCGTGATCGTCAGCCGCGGCTCCCAGTTCCACCACACGTCCCACGCCGCCTTGGCCCAGATCGAGCCGGTCACCAGCGCGATCGCGCCGAACGCGATCGCGACGTCGACCGACGCGCTGGCGATGTCATCCCAGGTCGGGCCGTGGGTGCGCACGAACGCCATGACCGCTTGCAACGCCGAGCCCGGAGCCCGGCCATCCTCCGGCTCGGCGCGGCGCGACAGCAGGAACAGGATCGAGCTCACCCCGGCCATCACCACCGCGACGATCATCAACATCGCGTGGGCGGTGTGGAAGTAGAAGATCTTCTGGTTGAAGAACAGGCTCGAGCCGTTGAGCTTGCCGTCCTCGTTGAGGCCGTACTGCAGCGGCGCCTGGAAGAAGATCAAGTAGATCGAGATCGCGATGCCGGCGGCCGCGAGCAGGGTGAACGCGGGGATGACGAGCTTCTTCATGTCCGACCTCGCATGGCTATACCTCGGTCATTCGATCACGAGGGACTCGAAGATCCATACCGAGACTACCAGGAATGAGGTGTCATAGATTCCGAGGAACTGGATCCAGTACCACGCCGCGTCGAGGTTGGGGATCTCGGCGACCAGCCCGGCGGTGCACTTGGTGCCCGCGACGAACAGCGGGATCAGCAGCGGGTAGAGGATCACCGGGAGCAGGACGTCGCGCGACCGGACCTTGAGCAGGGTGGCGGCGAACACCGAGCCGGTCACGGCGATGCCGATCGCGCCCAGCACGATGATCAGGACCAGCGGCAGCGGGTAGGTGAACAGCGCGACGTCGAGGAACACGGCGAGCAGCGGCGCGCAGATCGCGGCGACCGAGAGCACCAGCACCGCGGTCGCCATCGCCTTGCCCAGGAACACCGCGAGCCGCGGCACCGGGGCCAGCAGCAGCGCGCGCATCGTATCGTTCTCGCGCTCGCGGTCGAACCCGCGGCCCAGGCCGATCGTGCCGGTGAACGCGATCGCGGTCCACAGCATGCCCGGCATCGAGCCGCGCACGGCGCGGACGTCGCGCGGAAACGCGAACGCGAAGATCACGACCAGAAGGGCGCCGAAGAACGCCATCGTGTAGAGGATCTCGCGGCTGCGCAGCTCGATCCGCAGGTCCTTCCACGCGACCCGCCCGGCCTGGCGCAGCAGCGCGGTCACGCCGGCCTCATAGTCGGCGAGGCCGGCAACGAGGCCGGCAACGAGGCCAGCGATGAGGCCGAGGCCAGCGACGAGACCGAGGGGAGGAGGACAGCAAGCACGGAAGGGCTCCGGGATCAGTTCGCGTGGCGGTGATAGACGTCCTTGAGCTGCTCGTAGGTGTACGCCCCGCGCTCCTCGAACACCAGCTGGCCACGCCGGAGGATCGCGACGTGGTCGGCGCGTCCCGCGATCGCCTCGAGATCGTGGGTCACCACCACGACGATCGCACCGGCGTCGCGCAGCTCGCCGAGCTGCTGGCCGAGCGCGAGCGCGCCGTCGCGGTCCAGGCCGGTGAACGGCTCGTCGAGCAGGAGCAGCGACGGCCGGGTCAAGAGCGCGCGCGCGAGCGCGAGCCGCTGCAGCATGCCGCGCGAGTAGGTCCGCGACGCGCGGTCGCGCGCCTTGCGATCGAGGCCGACCCGGTCGAGCACGCCGTCGATCGCCGCCGCGCTGCCATCGACCTCGTACAGCCCCGCGATCAGCGCCAGGTTCTCGCGCGCGGTCAGATCGGCGTAGCACAGCGACGCGTGGGCCAGCATGCCGATCTCGCGCCGGACGTCGGCGCCGACCACCGCGCCGCCGCCGGAGCGGTACGCCACCGTGCCGCCGCTCGGCCGGACCAGCGTCGAGACGATCCCGAGCAGCGTGGTCTTGCCGGCGCCATTGTGGCCGAGCAGCGCGCACATCGAGCGCGCCGCGAGATCGAGCGTCACGCCGGCGAGCGCACGCTCGCTGCCGTAGCGCTTGGCGACCTTGCGGATCTGCACCTGGTCGAGCGCCGGCACGCCTGGGCTAGCTCCACAGGCGCTCGAGCTCGTCGAGCAGCTGATCGCGGCGCCCGGGGTTGGCGCCGGAGCGCTCGAGCTCGACCAGCTCGTCGAGCATCCGCTGCCGCCGTGCTTCTCGCGCGGCCTCGCTCGAGGCCTCGGCCGAGGCGGCGTCGGAGCCGCCGCGGCGGCCGAACAGCGCCAGCGCGACGCCGCCGAGCATGACCGCGACCACGAGCACGCCGACGATCCCCTGGACCCACGCGCGCCACGCCGGGCGCGACGGCAGGCCGTCGATCGACATCTCCATCCGGTGCGCGTCCTTGATCGAGATCGGCGCGATCACGTAGAACGTGCCCTGCGGCACGGTCCGGCTCTCGCCCTGCACGCCGGGGGGCGTGTGCACCACCATCCCCGGGGTCTGCCGGATCACCAGCTCGCTCTCGAACGTGCCGTTCGGCAGATCGAACGCCCACGTCAGCTTGCCGCTGTCGACCGGCAGCGAGAACGCGCCGTGGAACGTGCGGCCGCCGGGCGGGATCGGACGGATCAGCCGGTAGCCTTCACCCGGCGACACCGAGACCTGGCTCTGATCGGTGTCGGCGACGATCGCGCCCTTGAAGCCGCGCGGCAACGGCACGACCATGCCGTCTGGGCCGGCGCGGTACGGCGACCACGAGTAGTTGGTGATCTCGTAGCGGCCGCGGACCGCGAGCAGCTCGTCCTCGACCTCGGCGTCGAGCTGGAACCGGAACAGCACGCGCGGGTAGACATAGATCGTCACCTTGGAGCCGGTGGCCTGGAGCAGCTGCAGCGGCATCGAGCGGTAATGCTGGTTCTTGGCCACGGTCTCGGCGTAGACGACCTGGCCGGGCACCACGGGGACGTCGAACATCGCCTCCGGCCGGCCGGCCTCCTCCCAGCGCGCACGGATCATCAGCTTGCCGCCGGACTTGCCGAGCTCGAACGGCTGCGACACCAGCTGGCGGCCGTTGATCGTGAACACCGCCTTCTGCGGCTCGCTGACCTGGAGCGCCATCCGCACCGTGCCGTCGGCGCCGGTCACCGAGGCCAGGCCGCCGCTGCCGTCCTTGCTGCTCGCCGGGACGATGCGGATCTCGATGTCCTTGAGCGGATCCTCGGCCTTCCCCGCTCCGCCCACGACCATGATGTCGAGTGTGCCGGCGGGCAGCTTGGCGTCGGCCTCGAACTGGGCGCCGCCCTGGACGCGCGTCGGATCCGGCGGCGAGGCCTGCACGCCGGACTCGGCGATCGGCTTGCGGGTCGCCGCGTCGATCAGCGTGACCCGGGTCGACAGCTCGCCCGCGCCCTCGAGCACCACGCGGACCTTGCCGGCCGGGGTCGCGACCTGCGGATCGCCCTTGGCGAAGTCGTCGATCACCGGGGCCTGCGAGTCGCGCTTCTCGCTCGACAGTACCATGCGCACGCCGGTCTGGGACTCGAGCACGACCGGGGTCGACGTCAGCCGATCGAGCGCGCCGTTGCGCGGCAGCAGCGCCATCGCGAAGTACGCGGTGCCGCCGCTGCGGTCGAGGTCCTGGAACACGGCGCGGCCGCTCTGATCGGTCTTGACCAGCTGGTAGCTCGTGGTGTCATCGGCGGAATAGCCGATCAGCGCGACCGGGACGTCGGCCGGCGAGTCCTTGAAGTCGTCGTAGCTCATCCGCACGGTCAGCGAGCCGGCCGGATCGGACTGCTCGCCGCGGGCCTCGCCGCTCAGCTGCCGCGGGTTGGGCATCCCGGCGCCACCGGCGAACGGCGCCCCGCCGGCGCCACCGGCCTGCCACGGCTTGGTCGTCAGCAGGACCCGCATGCCGCCGCTGCTGGGGATCGGGAACGGATCGGACGCCTTCTCGGCCTTGTCCGCGTCGAGCACCTTGGCGATCACCGTCGCGCCCACCGTCAGGCCCGGGAACGAGGCCCGGCCCGCCGAGTCGGTGCGCGCCACGCGCGGCGTGTTGTTGACCAGCAGCGTGACGTCGGTGCCGACCACGGGCGACGAGGCGCTGCCGGCGACGACACGCACGGTGACGGTGCCGAGCGGTAGATCCGGGGACGGCAGCGGCTTGCCGATCGCGGCGGCCATCTGGGCCGCGGCCGGCGCGGCGGACAGCGCGACCCCGAGCACGCCGAGGGCGAGCACCAGCGCCAGGCGGCGCGGCGCGGACATCATGGAGACGGCTGAGACGGCTTGCCAGGGGGTCATGGCGTTGCTTCCTTCGCGGGATCGTCGCGCCGCGGCTCGACCGTCGTCGTGCTGTCGGCGTCGAGGTCCTCGTCGCTCGGCACGTGCGCGGTGCTTGCCGGCCGTGCGGAGGCCGCCGCGGCGCTCGCCGCCTCGGTCGTCGCCTCGGTGCTCGCCCCGGTCGTCGCCTCGGTCGTTGCCGCGGTGCTCGCCCCGGCCGTCGCTTCGGTCGTCGCCGCCGCGTGCTCGGCCGCGGCACCCGCCGCTGCGTGGGCGACTTCGGGCGCCGCCGCGCTCGGGGCGAGCGCGGGCGCGTCCTTGACCTTGCCGGTGGCGTTCGCGGCGCGCTTGCCTCCGGCACCGGCCTTGTCCGCGGCGGCCTTCTTGGGCGACTTGCCCTCGAGCTGGACGCGCGCGCGGACCTCGCGCAGGATCTGCTCGCGCACGGTGCCCGCCGCGCCGAGCCCGAGCCGGTCGATCTCCTTGATCACCTCGATCGCGCGCGCCCGGTAGCCCTGGATCATGTCGTCGACGTCGTGCTGCGACAGCTTGCCCATCTGGTGATCGAACTCGGCCTCCTTGATCGCCTTGAGCAAGGTGCGCTTCTCGCGCTCGAGCTCGCCGAGCGCGCCGGCCGGCTTGGCCCAGGTCGAGTCGGCGCCGGCCTCGGCGCTGTCGACCGCCGCGGCCCCGGTGCGCCACAGGTTGTAGATCGTGACGACCACGGCGAGATAGCCGAGGCAGACGAACACCATCGGTGCGGAGACGTGGAAGTGGTTCTTCCAGGCGATGAATATCCAGCCGATCACCAGCACGGCCAGCACGGCGCCGCGCCAGAGCCATCGCAGGGGATCTCGCGGATCTGTCTTGGCAGGCATCTCGGACATCTCGGTGTCTTCGGTGTCTTTCAGAGGGATCTGCAGGCGCAGGTTCAGTCGGTGTCCGCAAGCTCGTCGTCGAGCTTGTCGGCGTAGGCGTCGTCTTCGGCCGCCGTGGACGATGCGGATCCCGCCGTGGCCGCCGCGGCGGTCTTCGACGCGGTGCCGGCCGAGCCGCGACCGACCCAGCGCCGGCCGGCGACCACCAGCAGCCCGAACCCGCCGAGCACGCCGAGCGACGGCAACAGCCACGACAGCCGGGTGCGCGGCGTCGCCAGCACCTGCTCGCCGCCGTAGGTCTTGACGAAGTAATCGAGCACCGCCTCGTAGGCCACGTCGCGGCCGGCCGGCGTGGCGAGATCGAACACCGGCTTGCCCTTGTCGTTGACCTGGCCGAGGAAGTCGGTCACCTGCTTGCGCAGCTGCGCGGCCGAGCCGCACTTGCAGTCGAACACGTTCTCGCGCGCGCAGCCGCAGACGCAGAGCAGCTCCTTCATCGCGCGCTCTTCGGTGGTGTTGCTCGGCCGGTTCATCGCCGCGTAGCCGATGCCATCGGCGCCCATCCCCATCCCGGGCTGGACGTGCTCGGCGGGCGCCGCCGCGTGCGCCTGGCTGGTCAGCACCGCGGACACGCCGGCGAAGACCAGCAGGATCACGCCGAGCTCCGCCGCGCGTCCGAGCCGCGACATCCGCGGCCGCGACATCCGGTCGACCAGGCCCTGCGGGATCAGGCACACCAGCGTGCCGAACGCCAGGATCAGGAACCCGACCCAGACCCACAGGATATGGGGCTTCAGGTAGACCCGCAGGTTCGCCAGGCCCGAGTCGAGATCGTAGCCGGTCAGCACGACGTAGACGTCGGTGCCGGCGAACTCGTCGAGCTTGTGCTGGTCGAGCAGCCCCCACCAGCTCATCGGCGACGCCGACAGCAACCCGCCGCGGACCGTGATCGCGACCTCGGTCGTCGCCTGGCCCTCGCCCTTGTGATAGTCCCACTTCGCCGGATAGACCGTGTTGATCAGATCACCGTGGTGGTACACGTCGACCTCGGCGGTCACCGCGTCCTTGTGATCGTCGGAGGTGTGGATCAGGCGCTGGTAGACGAACTCGTACTCGCCGAACGTGAACTTCGCGCCGGCGGCCTCGGATGCCGCCAGCTTCTCGGCCGGGCGTTCGATCGTGCGATCGAGCTGGCGGTCGTAGGCCTTGCCGGCGAAGCCGAAGAACAGGACCGCGATGCCGAGGTGGACGATGTAGCCGCCGTACTTGCGGCGCTTGGACAGGACCAGGCCGAGCAGCGAGGTCAGCGGATCGGAGCCGGTCTGGTTGCGGCGGACCCGGACGCCGCGCCAGTACTCCTGCGCGATCGAGCCGATGGTGAACGCGCACAGCCCGAAGTTGATCAGCGTCACCGGCAGCTTCACCCAGTCCGCGAAGATCGGGGTGCGCAGCTTGGTCTCGGGGAACCACAGCACGAACACCACGATGACCACCGCCATCGCGATCGACGGATACACGAACTGCGAGGACAGCCGCTCGCGCGTGGTCTTGCGCCAGGCCAGCAGCGGCGCCGCGCCGGCCAGGAACAACAGGATCAGCCCGAGCGGGGTCATCATCTCGTTGAAGAACTCGATGCCGACCGACATCCGCGAGCCGTCGAGCGCCTCGGAGATCGTCGGCAGCATGGTCAGGAGCATCACGACGAACGCGCACGCCAGGAGGATCCAGTTGTTGATCAGGAACGCGAACTCGCGCGAGATGAACGACTCGAACTCCATCCGCGATGCCAGCTTGTTCGAGCGGTACACGAGCAGGCCGATCGACACGACGAGGATCAGCGCGAGGAACGCGACGAACTGGACCGCGAGCACGTTGTCCTCGCCGAACGCGTGGACCGATTGCACGATCCCGGCGCGGGTCATGAACGTGCCGAAGATCGTCAGGAAGAACGTGACGATCACGAGCAGCAGGTTCCAGCGCTTCATCATGCCGCGCTGCTCCTGGATGATCGCCGAGTGCAGGAACGCGGTCGCGGTGAACCACGGCATGAAGCCGGCGTTCTCGACCGGATCCCACGCCCAGTAGCCGCCCCAGCCGAGCTCCTCGTAGGCCCAGCGACCGCCGAGGATCAGGCCCAGCGACAGGAAGCCGAAGCAGATCAGCATCCAGACCCGGACCGAGCCGAGCCACATGTCGTCGAGCCGGCCCGACGCGAGCGCGCCCATGCCGAACGCGAACGGGATCGTCGCCGCGACGAAGCCGGTGTAGAGCGACGGCGGATGGATCACCATCCAGTAGTTCTGGAGCAGCGGGTTCAGGCCCTGGCCCTCGGGCGGCGGCGTGGTCAGGAACGTGGTGAACGGGTTCTTGGTGAAGATCAGCAGCGACAGGAAGAACACCTGCACCACCATGATCGTCGCGACCACGTAGCCGATCATGTCGCGGTGGCGGCGGTGGTTGGTGACGATCGCCACCGTCGAGAACAGCGACAGCACGAACACCCAGAACAGGAGCGAGCCATCGAGCCCGCCCCAGAACGCGGTGACCTTGTACCAGGTCTCCATCGTCGTATCGCTGACCGACGCGACGTACTTGATCGTGAAGTCGTGGGTGACGAAC
>DASWRS010000360.1:0-51995 GCA_036403075.1 Kofleriaceae bacterium | reverse complement strand
GCCGTTCGAGCAGATCGCCGAGGCGTTCCGCGAGCGCGTCCGCGAGCTCGGCCCGACCGAGCCGCACCCGCAGGAAGCCGAGGCGCCGCTCGACTACGTCCGGCTGGTCGACGAGGAGCACGAGCACCGGCGGAGCCGCCGCCGCCGCGGCACCGCCTGATCGCCGGGTCTTGCACGGTCCGCAGCGAAATGCGGTCTCCGGGATCGCGATGGCGTTGCGACCGGCGGCGCGCCCGAGCCATCGTGGTGTCGTGTACCTCATCTGACGACGAGTGGTTGTGAGTCATGCATTCGCGCGTATTCGCGCGCGGTGGTTTGACTGGTGATCGTGCAGTCGCATTTTATGTATGCTGTAATATGCGCTGCACCCACGATCTCGACGGTGCATTTTGCCTCGTATATAGGTGATTACGAGACAGCCTGTCACAGACCGCCGGCACCGCAGCCAGGTCACGGCAGCCGCACCTTCCCGCCGATCGGGGCCGCCGCGAACGAACGCATGCTCTCGAAGAAGCTCGTACTTCGTGCCGTGATGTAACGCGTTCTGCACCGCGGCATCACAGCTCTCCAGTGCCGCGTTGTGTTCGTTTGCCAACGCAAGTTCTCGCGGGCATCCCACGTGAATACGGCACACCCGCCGCCGGGTGGACGGTGACGACAGCGGTTTATCGGCGATCCCATGCCGGGATCGCTTCAAGACTGATTGACCATCTCAGCAGGAGAAATACATGTTTGGAAAAGCGATCCTACTCGCCATGAGCGGCAGCGCGCTGATGTTCGGCTGCGCCGCGCAGCAGGACAGCGCGGACGAGGCCCAGGAGATCATCGACAACCTGGTCCAGGCCGGGTTTCCCGCCAGCGACATCATGGTGGCCGACGGCCTCGTCTACACCGGGCGCGACGCGCAGGTCAGCCTGCAGGCGTCTCGCGAGATGTTGCAGGCCGACCCGGCGGCGGGCAGCCAGGAGCAGTACCGGACCACGAACCTGCTCAGCACCGCGATGACGACGATCTGCGTCAACGGCTCGGCGTTCACCAGCTTCAGCGCGAAGTTCAGCCAGGGCCTCGACCTGGCGATCGGCAACTACAACGGGCTCGGCCTGCGCTTCACGCTGCGCCGGACCACCGGCAGCACCACCGGCTGCAGCGCGACGATCACCGGCCGTGTGTCGACCGGCACCGGCGGCAGCTCGGGCTTCCCGTCGGGCGGCCGGCCGTTCAACACGATCAACATCGGCTCGGGCCTCAACAGCGGCACGTTCAGCGTCGACGTCCTCGAGCACGTCATCACCCACGAGCTCGGCCACACCCTGGGCATGCGGCACTCGGACTTCTTCAACCGCAGCATCAGCTGCGGCGGTGCCGCGAGCAACGAGGGTGACGGCGGCGTCGGCGCGATCCTGATCGCCGGCACGCCGAGCGGCGCGACCGTCGGCGGCTCGATCATGAACTCGTGCTTCCGCAGCACGGAGACCGGCGAGTTCACGAGCTCCGACCGGGTCGCCTGGACCACGGTGTACTGAGCTCCAGCACCACGGCACCTGAAATTCGCTGGTTAGGGTGCAACCGCGCCGGCGGGGCGCCTGTCTCGCTGCCGTGGTCGCCTCGTCCGCCCGGCGCCGGCCTGCGGCTCCGCTGGCCGTGCTAGAACCAGCCGACATGTCGCAGGAGCGCTCGGGATCCGTGCTCGTTGTCGAGGACGACCCCGCCATGCGCGACCTGTTGACCGAGGAGCTGGCAGACGTCGGCTACACGGTCGAGGCCGCGCCGACCGCCGCCGCCGGCCTCGAGCTGGCGCGCGTCACCCGGTTCGACCTGATCATCACCGACCTGCGGATGCCGGAGATGGACGGCTTCGACCTGATCCGCGGGGTGATGCAGCTGCCCGACCCGCCGCACGTGGTCATGATCACGGCATTCGCGTCGATCGAGACCGCGATCCGCGCGGTCAAGCTCGGGGCCTACGACTACATCGCCAAGCCGTTCGAGATCGAGGAGCTGCTGCTGGTCACCGACAAGGCGTTCGGCGAACGCGCGCTGCGCCACAAGGTCGCCCGGCTGCAGCGCGAGGTCGAGGAGCGGTTCGGGATCGACAACATCATCGCCAAGAGCGGCGCGATGCGCGACGTCGTCGCCCTGGTCCAGCGCATCGCCGGCTCGACCGCGTCGGTGCTGGTCACCGGCGAGAGCGGCACCGGCAAGGAGCTGATCGCGCGCGCGATCCACTACAACTCGCCGCGCGCCAACGGCCCGTTCGTCGGCGTCAACCTGGCGGCGGTGCCCGAGGGCCTGATCGAGAGCGAGCTGTTCGGCCACAAGCGCGGCGCGTTCACCGACGCCCGCGCCGACAAGCCCGGGCTGTTCGTCGAGGCCGACGCCGGCACGATCTTCCTCGACGAGATCGGCGAGCTCGCGCTGCCGCTGCAGGCCAAGCTGCTCCGCGTGCTGCAGGAGCACGAGGTCCGCCCGCTCGGCGCCACCCGCAACCAGCGGGTCGACGTCCGGATCGTCGCGGCGACCAACCGCAACCTCGAGACCATGCTCGCCGACGGCAGCTTCCGCGAGGACCTGTACTACCGGCTCAACGTCATCCACCTCGATCTGCCGCCGCTGCGGGCGCGCCCCGAGGATGTCCTGCCGCTCGCCGAGCACGTGCTGGCCCAGCTCGGCGCCCGCCAGAACCCGCCGCGCCGGATGCGGCTGTCCGCCGAGGCCCAGCACCTGCTCCTGGCCTACAACTGGCCCGGCAACGTGCGCGAGCTGATGAACGTGCTCGAGCGCGGCATCGCGCTGTGCCAGGGCGAGCTGATCGCCGACGACGACCTGCCGCCGCACGTCCGCGAGAAGCGCCCCGCCGACTTCCTCGGCGCCGCGGTCGCCCGCCGGATGACCCTGGCCGAGCTCGAGCGCGAGTTCATCGAGCGCGTGCTCGAGGACGAGGCCGGCAACAAGACCCGCGCCGCCCAGCGCCTCGGCCTCGACCGCAAGACCCTGTATCGCAAGCTCGACGAGTACGCCCGGGCCCGCGGCGAGACCTCGGCTCCCGTCCCGGCCCCGCCGCCCGCCGGCGATCCCGAGTGACCGGTCAACGCTTGTAGCGCTTGGCCGCGGGCAGGATCTGCTCCCAGAACCCGAACGTCGCGGCCAGGATGTAGTCGAGCTCGCGGGTCGCCTTCGAGCGCGACAGCGCCGGCCGCTCGGGCAAGCAGTACGCGGCGAGCCGCGACGCCTCGAGCTGGTGCAGCACGCCCTTGGACCAGCCGCGGCCGGCATAGACCAGGCAACCCGGTATCCACAGCGCCGCGAGGTCGTCGAGCGCGTACGGGATCTTCTCGTCGGCGGTGCCCTGCACGTCCTGGTACTTGCACTCGATCGCGATCGCCTTCTGATCGACCGGCCGCATCACGAACACGTCGATCTGGCGATCCTTGGCGATGATCGTCTTTCCCAGGTTGACCTCGCGATAGACCACCAGGCCGTGCTCCGCATACTGGTGATGGATATAGCTCGCGATCAGATCGCGAAAGCCATTGCCGGTGATCTCGGCTCGCAGCTGCCGCGCCATGGTTCATCGCCTCGCCACGAGCTACCCTGCCCCGCCGGCACCGCCGGGCGCGGCCAGCCCCGACAGCCCGAGTTGCCCGCCGGGCCGCCCACTGCCGCCCGGCTCGCCGACCAAGGCCCCGGCGCTGCCGATCTCCGACGCGCCTGCCTCGCGCAGCCGACCGCGCGTGATGTCGATCGCCTCCTGGCACAGGTCATTGCCCAGGAACATCCGGCCGCCGGTCACCGCCGCGACGCCGACCGAGCCCGAGCCCATGAACGGATCGATCACCAGCTGCCCCGGATCGGTGCTCTGCCGGATCAATATCTCGCTCACCGCCGACGGCTTCTCCGCCGGATACCCGCCCGAGATCCGCGGCGCCTCGAGGATGTCGGCGATGCCGAGATCGCTGAGCTTGCGCTTGCCCTTCTCGAAGAACAGGATGCACTCGTAGCGAGCCCGATAATGATATCCCATCCCGATCTTGCGTTTGTCCCATATCAATGGTTTCCAGAACTTGAATCCCGCCAGCTCGGCCATCGGCTTGGCGACGAACATCGTCTCGGGATCGCAGAACAGGTAGAAGTGCGTGTTGCGCCGCAGCACACGGTGGACCTCGGCGAACAGCTCGGGGAACCGGGCGTTGGGAAAGATCGAGAACCAGTCGTTACTCGACGACTTGCTGTGCTTGAGCCGTGTGGTCGTGCCGATCGCGCGGTGCTTCTCGAGCGACTCGTACGGCGGATCGGTGACCACGAGGTCGACCGATTCGGACGGCAGCGCGCGCAGCCAGGCGACCGCGTCGCCCTGTGCGAGGTGGAACTTCGAAGACACGGCAGGCCCGTCCATGAGGGTCACCTTCGCACGCGGGTCTGACAATCCGTTCAGTACCGACGATGGTCAGCCGAGCTGGCCCACGATCAGGTTCAGGGCGAGCGCGAGGATGATCGTGTTGTAGAGGAACGACAGCAGCGCGTGGCCCAGCACGGTGCGGCGGATCTGCCGGCCCGAGACCGTGGCGTCCGAGACCTGGAAGCACATCGCCACCGTGAACGCGAAGTACGCGAAGTCGAGATCGTCGGGCGGTTCGCCGCCCGGGAGCTCGATCCCGCCGACGTGGTCGCCGTCGCGATAGAACAGGTGCGCGTAGCGCAGGGTGAACGCCGAGTGCGTCACCAGCCAGGAGATCGTCACCGTCGCGATGCACAGCCCGACGTGGAGATCGCGCACGAACGCCGAGCCCGCGTGGCCCTGGCGCAGCACGAGCACCGCCGCGAACAGGCTGACCGTGCTGGCGACCAGCACGACGACCCACACCACGTGGCGCCCCGGGTCGTCCGCCGCGGCGCGACGGCGTGTCTCGCGCGCGTCCGACCGCGTGATGATGAGGAAGGCGAAGCCGACCAGCACCAGCCCCGCGAGATCCCACGCCAGCAGCGCGCGCGTGGTCGCCGAGATCCGCCACGGGACTGCAAACCATGCTGCCAGCCCCACCACGCTGGCCAGGATCAGGCGCATCCGGATCGACCGCGGGTCGAGCGGGTGGAAGGCGCGGCCGTGCTTCATGGCGCCAGCGTGCAGCACCGCGGGCCGCGATCCAAGGCGACAGCGCCAGGCGATCGCAGCGTGATCGGCGACTTCAACGAGTGGACCCCGGGCGCGCATCCGCTGCAGGCGGGCGGCCGCGCGCGCTGCCACGCGACCGCGTCGCCTGTGCGAATCGAGCCCTGGCCCGGGCCGAGGCCAGCATGGTGACATCGGGTGACAGCCGTGCGCGTGGGCGCGGTCACGGCGCTCGCACGAGAGCTCGTGCGAGCGCGTTTCACGAGCACCCACCACATTCCCGTGCAGCGAACGGCTGCCGCTCATTGCCGATCTCGATTGCACGGTGATCGCCGATCGCCTGTACGATGTGCGCGAGTCGGGCCATCGGGCATTCGCAAATTATCTATCTCACTCAGCTGAACCGAACTGGTTCGAGACGAAGGCGGCTACATGGTGATCGCTCGTCGTGGTTTACTCGGTGCGCGAGGGTTCGTCGCCGTCGCAGCCGTCGCGGCCGTCGCGGCCGCCGGCGCCTGTGGCGGCAGCGACGAACCGCAGGGTCCCGCAGAGGACACGGCGGCGGCGGCCGCGCCGGCGACCTCGGCCACGCCGTGCGCGGCCAGCGCCGGCGACGAGGTCAGCGCGAACCAGATCGCCAGGACGTGCGGCAGCCGGGTCGAGGTCGAGTCCGGCCGCACCGAGTACGCGCAGGTCTATGTCGAGCCGTCCGGCAGCCGGACGATCGAGGCCACGATCGCACCACAGCGCGCACAGCGCCGCGACGGCACCTGGGGTCCGATCGATACGACCCTGCAGCGCGTCGGCGATCTGCTCGCGCCCACCGCCACCGCGGCGAACGTGCGGTTCTCGACCGGCGGCGCCGGCCCGTTCGTCACGCTGACCCGGGACGGCCACAGCTTCGCGCTGTCGTGGCCCGCGCCGCTGCCGGCGCCGATGGTGTCAGGCGACAGCGCCACGTACGCCGAGGTCCTGCCCGACGTCGATCTGGTCGTGAAGGCCACCGACACCGGCTTCACCCACCTGCTCGTGGTCAAGTCCGCCCGCGCCGCCGCCAACCCGCAGGTCCGCCACGCGAAGTACCGGATCGGCGGTGACGCCCGGCTGACGCCCACGCCCGACGGCGGGCTGATCGCCGAGGTCGACGGCGTGCGGGTCGCGTCGGCGGAGCCGCCGGCGATGTGGGACACGGCGACGGCAGCCGGGGTGCGGCCGCTCGCCCTGTCCAGCACCGCCGGTGCCGCGGCGAGGACCGCCCGCGTGGCCAGCGCGATCGCCAACGGCCACATCGAGCTGACTCCCGATCTGGCGATGCTGACCGATCCGGCGGCGCGGTTCCCGCTGGTGATCGATCCGCTGTACGTCGCGGGCGAGAACCAGTGGGCCTACGCCTCGGCCGATAACCAGAACGGGCCAACGACCGACAGCACGATCGCCGCCGGAGATCCGTCGCCGGCCGCGGCCTGCCTGCGCGTCGGCAACGATCCGGACACGAGCCACCAGTACCGCAGCTTCATGCGGTTCTCGATCGCGCCGGTCGCCGGCAAGCAGATCCTGACCGCCAAGATCGCCGGCCGAGTCGACCACACCTGGAAGTGCGGCTCGAACCGCCCGACCTACTTCTATCGCTCGGCCGGGATCGCGGCGACACCGCGGCAGGCGTGGCCGGGCCCGGCGCTGCAGCTGCTCCTGGGCAACAACAACGTCCACGCCAACGAGGCCTCGTGCAACGAGCCGAACATGCCGTTCGAGGTCAGCACCGGCACGCTGATCAACGACCTGCAGGCGTCCGCCAACGCCGGCGCGTCGAGCTACTTCATCGCGATCTCCGCCGGCGAGAACACCGGCGGCCTCAACGAGACCAACACCGAGCGCTGGATGCGCTACTTCCTGGCCGACTTCAAGCTCCACATCACCTACAACACCAAGCCGGCCATGCCCGATGGCCTCACGGTCGACGGCAAGCCCTGCGCCTCGGGCGCGAACCGGCCGTTCGTCAAGACCACCACCCCGACGCTGCGCGCCCACGTGAGCGATGCCGACGGCGACAGCCTGGACGTCTGGTTCGCCTGGGCGAAGTGGAACGGCAGCTCGTTCGTCGACGAGCCGGGTGGCGGCTTGCAGGGCAGCGTGCCCAGCGGCGGCACCGCACTGTTCAACGTCACCGGCAACGTCGACGGCGGGATCTACACGTTCCGCTCCCAGTCCAACGACTCACCCTCGCACAGCCCGTCGCTGGCGTCCGACGTCACCAACGTCCCCGGCAACTGCGAGTGGCAGGTCGATATCTCGCCGCCGGCAGCCCCGACGGTGACCTCGGACGTCTACCCCGAGGGCCCGGCGGCGTGCGGCGGCGGCGCCTGCGGCGCGGTGGGCCGGACCGGCCGGTTCACGTTCTCGTCGTCGCCGGACACGAAGGCGTTCCTGTGGGGTTTCTCGGATCCGCCGACCACCCCGGTGACGCCGGACACGCTGGGCGGCAGCGTCACGATCAGCTGGACGCCGGCATCGTCGGGCCCACGCACGCTGTTCGTCCGCGCGATCGATCGCGCCGGCAACGAGAGCAACACGATCTACCCGTTCAACGTTGCGGCCGAGCTCACCGCCCTCGCCCGGTGGCGGCTCGACGAGGCCGCCGGTGCCACCCAGCTCGCCGACGACACCGGCAACGGCAGCTCGCTCGCGCTGGTCGCCGGCACGCTCGGCGCGCCGGGCCGGATCGTCCCGGGGCGCGACGGCGCGCCGCGCACGGGGATGCAGGTCGACGGCTCGGGCGACGGCGCGGCAAGCACAGCGCCGGTCCTGGCCGACACCAGCCAGAGCTTCTCGGTGGCGGCGTGGGTCAAGCTCACCGACGGCAGCGCCACCCGGCACGTGATCAGCCAGGGCGGCGACAATCCGGCCTTCATGCTCGAGTACTCGCTCGGCACCGGCGTGTGGAAGCTCACCGCCCCGTCGGCCGATGGCGCGAGCTTCCCCGGCCCGGCCGCGACCAGCGTGCCGCGGCTCGGCACCTGGACTCACCTCGCCGGCAGCTACGACGCGGCGACGCACGAGATGCGGATCTACGTCAACGGTGCGCTCGAGGGCACCGCCGCCGGGGTCACCGTCCGCGCCGGGGGCGGCCCGCTGCGGATCGGCCACCTCTGGGCCGGCTCGCTCGGCGAGGTCCAGGTCTGGAACCGCGTGATCTCGGCGGCCGAGGTCTTCGATCTGTCCGATCCGCTCCAGGTCGGCCGCGTCGGCGAGTGGCACATGGACGAGGTCGGGCCGGGCCCCGCGTTCGATGCCTCCGCGCTGGCGCACGATCTGACGTTCTACAACGGTGCGGTGATCCCGGCCGCCGGTGCCGGCCAGACCGGGACCGGCCTGCGGCTCGACGGCGTCGACGACTACGCGGCGCCCGACGGCCCGGTCCTGCACACCGATCAGTCGTTCACGATCTCGGCGTGGGTCCGCCCGAGCAGCGCGATCGGCCAGCAGACGTTTGTGTCGCAGGCCAGCGCCGGGTCGGTCGGCGGCTTCTCGCTCAAGTACGGCGATGACGCCGGCGGCCACTGGAAGCTCCGGATGTACGCCTCGGCCACCGACACGGACCCGACCCACACCACGTTTGCCAGCGCACCGGCGGTCGGCGTGACCACGGCGTTTCACCACCTGGTCGGCGTGTTCGACGCGCAGAACCGCGAGCTCCGGCTCCACGTCGACGGCGTGCTCGGGGCGACCGCCGCGCTCAACCCGGCGTGGCAGCCGTGGGACGCGGCCGGCCCGCTGCTGATCGGCCGCCACCACAACACCGGATCGGGCTCCGAATTCACCGCCGGCGACATCGACGAGGTCCGGGTCTACCAGGGCGCCGTCACCGACGTCACACGCATCCCGTGAGCGTCGCGCCCGCTCGAGCATTGCCTTCGACGTCACCTGCAGAAGGGGAACACCCGTGAGTACAAGAGCGATCGCGTTCGCGATGGTCTGGGCACTGGGCGTGGGCTGCTCCGGCGAACCGGCCGGAGACTCCGAGGACGGCTCGAGCACGTCGTACCGCCCGCCGCCGGTCCAGCGCGAGCCCGGGGTGGTCGGCTACTCGGCCGCGCCGGCAGCGATCTCCGAGCCGCGGACCGGGCCCGCGTTCGATGCACCGGCGGCGATCTGGCCGGAGGCCTCGGCCGTCGACGTCACGCCGGCGGATCCGGCCCAGGTCCGGCTCGGCGCCGATCGCCCGGCGATGGTCGGCGGGCTCCCGGTGCGGATCGAGGCGGTGGCGGAGCTGAACGCGCCGCGCCGGGTGCGGATCGAGTCGTTGCGCCACGCCGACACCGCCGCGGCGGGCATCGACGGCGTCGTGCTGCGCGTGTCGCGCAGCGACGGGCTCCGCGGGGCCGGCGCGACGCGGATCGCGGTCGACTACGCCGCCTTCCAGTGGGCCCGCGGCGGCGACTGGGCGTCGCGGCTGGCGCTCTGGATCCTGCCCGGATGCGCGCTGGTGTCGCCCGGCGCCGCCGGCTGCCGCGCCGAGAAGCTGGCCTCGGTCAACGACCTCGGCGCCGGCACCGTGACCGCGCAGGTCAGCGTCGGCGACCCCGCGCCGGCGTTCGACACGGCGGGCGCCGGCGCCGCGGCCGCGCCGGGCGGCACCCTGGTCATGCTCGCGGCCGCGGCCGCCGGCCCGGGCGGCGACTACCAGGCGACGTCGCTGTCGTCGTCGGCGACGTGGAGCGCCGGCGGCAGCGCGGGCGAGTTCTCGTGGTCGTACCCGCTGCGCGTGCCGCCCTCGCTCGGCGGGCCGACGCCGAACGTGACCCTGGGCTACTCGTCGTCGGCGGTCGATGGCCGGATGGCCTCGACCAACAACCAGGCGTCGTGGATCGGCGACGGCTTCGACTGGCAGCCCGGCAGCATCGAGCGCCGCTACACCGGCTGCGCCGACGACATGGGCTCGGGCGCCAACAACACCGAGAAGACCGGCGATCTGTGCTGGGACACCGACAACGCGGCGCTGTCGCTGTCGGGCCACGCCGGCGAGCTGCTCAAGGACGCCGCCGACCCGAACCTCTGGCACCTGCGCGCCGACGACGGCACCCGGATCGAGCACCGGACCGGCGGGCCGAGCGGCGACGACAACGGCGAGTGGTGGATCGCGACCACGACCGACGGCACGCAGTACTGGTTCGGCGGCCGCGCGGGATCGAGCGCGACCCTGACCGTCCCGGTGTTCGGCAACCACAGCGGCGAGCCGTGCCACCAGGCCGCGTTCAAGGACTCGTCGTGCGTCCAGGGCTATCGCTGGATGCTCGATCGCGTGGTCGATCCGCTCGGCAACACGATGTCCTTGACCTACGCCAAGGACACCAACAAGTACGGCAAGAACGGAAAGCCCGACGACGACACGGTCTACGATCGCGACGGCTACGTCACCCGGATCGAGTACGGCACCCGGACCGACTCGACCGGCAACGCGCCGATGCAGATCGTGTTCGACGTCGCCGACCGCTGCCTGTCGGGCTGCACCACCCACGACGCCGCGCACTGGCCCGACGTGCCCTGGGACCTGGCGTGCACGGCCGCGACCTGCTCGATCAACCAGACCTCGCCATCGTTCTGGAGCACCAGGCGCCTGGCCTCGATCAAGACCCAGGTCTGGGGCGGCTCGGCGTACCGCGACGTCGAGTCGTGGACCCTGACCCACTCGTTCCCGAGCTCGGATCAGCCGACCTTGTGGCTCGATCGGATCTCGCACACCGGCCTGGTCGGTGGCAGCCTGGCCGTGCCGGACCTCAGCTTCGCCGGCGTGGCGATGCCCAACCGGGTCGACACCAACAACGACCAGTACCCGGCGATGAACCGCTACCGGATGAAGACGATCAACTCCGAGTCCGGCGGCAAGCTCGACATCACGTACTCCGCCCCGGACTGCGTCCGCGGCACGCGGGTGCCGGATCAGAAGGCGCTGCAGAACAACGTGCTGCGGTGCTATCCGGTCCAGTGGACGCCCGAGGGCGCGACCAGCCCGATCAACGACTTCTTCCACAAGTACCTGGTGACCGACGTGGTCGAGGCCGACCGGTCCGGCTCGTCGAGCCGCGTCCTCACCCACTACGACTACCTCGGCGACCCGGCCTGGCACTACACCGACGACGACGGCCTGATCAAGAAGGACCACAAGACCTGGTCGGTGTGGCGCGGCTACGGCGCGGTGCGGATGACGCGGGGCGATCCGGGCGAGCAGGTCTGCGAGGAGCACCGCTACTTCCGCGGCATGCACGGCGACAAGCTGCCGTCCGGCACGCGGACGGTGAGCCTGCCGGCGATCGCCATCGGCAACGTGCCCGCGGCCAGCGACGAGGACGCGTTCGCCGGGCAGCAGCGCGAGGTGATCTCGTTCAACGGCCCCGGCGGCGCCGAGGTCTCGGCCACCGTGCACGAGCCGTGGCAGTCCGACCCGACCGCGTCGCGCACGATCGACGGCTCGACCGTCCAGGCCCGCCACATCGAGGTCGCCGTGGTCCACACCCGGACCGCGCTCGATGGCGGCCGCGCGCCCCGGACCACGACCACGGCGACCAGCTTCGACGCGTACGGCATGGCGACGCAGATCGACGACCGCGGCGACGACGCGGTGACCGGCGACGAGCGCTGCACCCTCACCGACTACATCCGCAACCCCGGCGCCGGGATCGTCGACAAGCGTGCACGCCAGCGCAGCTATGCCGCGAGCTGCGCCCGGGTCGCCGCCGGCGGCATGACCGAGAGCGACGTCATCGACGACACCCGGACGTCGTACGACGGCCAGGCGTGGAACGTGGCGCCGACCCGGGGCAGCGCGACCCGGATCGAGACCCTGCTCGCGTTCACCGGCGGCGTGCCGAGCTACGTCACCGAGCACGCCTACACCTACGACGCCTACGGCCGGAAGCTCGCGGCGACCGACCTCCGGGGCAACACGACGGTCACGAGCTACCTGCCGGCGACCGGCGGACCGCTCACCGGCACCACCGAGACCACCCAGCTCGGCTGGGTCACGGCGACGACCATGGAGCCGACGTGGGGCCTGCCGCTGTCGACGACCGACAGCAACGGCCGCCGGATCGACTTCCAGTACGACCCGATCGGCCGGCTGGTCTCGGTGTGGCTGCCGGGGCGCGACCGGATGACCGATTCGCCCAGCGTCAAGTACGCCTACCTGCTGCGCAACGATGGCCCGACGGTGATCACCACGCAGCGGATCAACGCCGGCGGCGGATACATCACGTCGTACAAGCTGCTCGACAACCTGATGCGAGATCGCCAGACCCAGGCACCGGACGAGGCCGGTGGTCCCGGCGCGATCGTGACCGACACGTTCTACGACTCCGCCGGCCGCGCGGTGAAGATGCACGATCGCTACCTCGCGCTGAACCCGAGCCTCCAGCCGGTGCCGCCGAGCACCGAGCTGTTCTTGCCGATGCAGAACATCCCGCGGCTCACGGTGAAGCAGTACGACGGCGCCGGCCGCGAGATCGCGGCGATCGTCAAGATCGACGGCCCGCCGGCGAGCCCCGGCGGCACCGAGCTGTGGCGCACGACCACGGCGCACGGCGGCGACCGCGTCGACGTCACCCCGCCGGCCGGCGCGACGCCGACCTCGACGATCAGCGACGTGCGCGGCAACATCGTCGAGGTCCGCCAGTACCAGCCCGGCCACGCCGCCGGATCGGCGAGCGGGTTCGATCGCACCGTGTTCACGTACAACCGCAAGAACCTGCTCGCCGGCGTCACCGATACGGCGGGGCACACCTGGCAGTACAGCTACGATCTGCGAGGCCACAAGCTCGGCGACGTCGATCCGGACAAGGGCACGACGACGCTGACGTACACCACCGCCGGCGACGTCGAGACCTCGAGCGACGGCCGCGGCGCGGTGGTCGCGTACACCTACGACGCGATCGGCCGCAAGACCACGCTGCGCGACGGCTCGGTCACGGGGCCCCGGCGCGCCGAGTGGTTCTACGACACGATGTCGAACGGCACGGTGGTCAACGGTCAGCTGGTCAAGACCGTGCGCTACGAGGGCGCCGACGCGTACATCGAGGACCACCTCGGGTTCACCGCCGACTACAAGCCGACGGCGGTCAAGTACACGATTCCGGACAACGCGACGGCGTCGGGCGTGAGCGGCTCGTACTCGTACGTCTACACCTACCACCAGGATGGCTCGACCGCGACCACGCGGCTGCCCGCCCTCGGCGATCCGGGGCTCGGCCTCGAGACCCTGACCCACGGCTACAACAGCCTCGCCAAGCCGAGCTCGCTGTCGACCAGCCTCGGCGTGACCGTGGTCGCGGCGCCGGACGCGACCACGCCGGGCACCCAGTACACCAGCCTCGGCGAGCTCGCCGCGATCCACCTGCGCAACAACGCCGGCGCCGCGGCCGACATCACCCGGACCTACGACACCAGCACGCGGCGCCTGGCCCAGATCTGGACCACGCGCGCGACCGCGCCGACCACGGTGGCCGATGTCCGGTACGCGTACGACCCGGCCGGCAACGTCAGCCGGATCTCGGATCTGACCGCCGGGGATCACCAGTGCTTCGCCACCGACCACCTGCGGCGGCTGACCGAGGCCTGGACGCCCGCGACCGGCGACTGCAGCGCCGCGCCTTCGCTCGCCGCGCTCGGCGGACCGGCGCGGTACTGGCACAGCTACAGCTACGATCCGGTCGGCAACCGCACCGGCCTGCGCGAGCACGCCGCCGCGGGCGATCGCACCACCAGCTACACCGTGCCCGGCGGAGCGCACCAGCTGGCCGCGACCTCGACGGTCGACCCGACCGGCACGCGGACCGCGGCGTACACCTACGACCTCGCGGGCAACACGCTGACCCGGCCCACCGCGTCGGCCGGCACGCAGACCCTGACCTGGGACGTCGAGGGCCACCTCGCGACCAGCCAGGACGCCACGGGCACCACGACCTACGTCTACGATGCCCAGGGCAACCGGCTGGTGCGCAAGGACCCGGCGGGAACGACGCTGTACCTGCCCAACCAGGAGCTGCGGCGCAGCAACGCCGACGGCTCGAAGAAGGTCACGCGGTACTACACCCACGCCGGCCAGGTGATCGCGACGCGCACGGCGGCCGGCGGCGTCGTCTGGCTGTCCGGCGATCAGCACGGCACCGCGCGGATCAGCGTCACCGCCGTCGGCCAGGCGGCATCGATCCGGCGCGAGACACCGTTCGGCGAGCTCCGGGTCACCACCGGCACGTGGCCCGCCGCGATGGACAAGGGCTTCGTCGGCGGCACCAGCGACAACACCGGCCTGACCCACCTCGGCGCCCGCGAGTATGATCCGGGGATCGGCCGGTTCCTGTCGGTCGATCCGGTGATCGATCGCAACGATCCGCAGCAGATGCACGGCTACGCCTACGCCAACAACGCGCCGATCACGACGGAGGACGCGAGTGGGCTGTGGCCGAGCTGGAACCCGTTCAAGAGCCTGGTGTCGCGCGTGATCCCGGCCTGGGCCCCGTCGATCTCGCTGCCGTCGTGGACCCGTCCGCTCGACGATCTCGGCGGCTTCGCGCTCCGTGCGATCCGCAACGAGCCGCGGATCGAGATGAAGGGCGACCTGCTGGGGCTGGTCAAGAAGGACCCGGCGCTGCAGAGCTACCGGCGCCGGCACGACCAGACGGTGGCCGACGTGGTCAAGGCGCACGGCAACCACGGCCCGGGCCAGATGACGGTGACGACCACCGACGACGTCGAGTTCGGCGGCACCCGGGCGCCGGACAACATGCTCGATCAGCTCAAGCACTTCTGGTCGCCGCAGTACCGCCCGACCTGGCAGGTGGCGGCCAATCCGCTGACCTGGACCCTGCGTCACGCCCAGGTCCAGGCGACCACCACGATCTACTTCGGCAACAGCCCCAAGGACACCTACGCGGTCACGACCTACACCGTGACCGACACGCTGGACCTGCGGCCGCACAACCACGGCAATCACGACTTCGGCCTGCTGCGCCACGCCCGCAGCGATCCGTACGACGCCGTCACCGTCGTGCTCGGCACGGCCTGGCACGACGTCCTGGGCCGGAGCGACAAGACCCAGGTCACGGCGACCTGGACCGAGCGGACGCCGGTGCCGTGACCGGAGCCGATCGCTACTGCAGTGACATGACGTAGGCGATCAGCGCGTCGAGGTCGGCCTGCGACAGCTGCGCGGTCTTGCCGTGCGTCTCCTTGATCACCTGGACGTGGCTGGTCGCCAGGGCCGGGTTGATCTGGCGCACGCCGCCGCTGACGACGACGATCGGCGCCAGGTTGGCCGTGCCGAGCTGGTCGACCAGCAGCCGGCCGTCCGGGTACGCGACGTCGGGCGCGGCGATCTGGGTCGGCGCGTCGAGGCTGACCAGGATCGGGCCCTTGCCGTCGCCGCCCAGGCTGCCGTCGGAGCCGGCGATCGCGATCGGCACCTCGGTGGGCAGCGTGATCGTCGGGCCGCCGAGGAAGCTGCTGGCGACGCGGCGGGTCGAATCGCTGCGCACGGTGCGGAAGTTGAAGCCGCGCTCGCCGGGCTGGAGCAGCGGCGAGTCGGGCGGCAGCAGGATCTCGCGCAGGTTGTGGGCGAAGCCGTGGTGCAGCCAGCGCGGCACCGCGTCCCAGAAGCTGCGCAGGTGGCGGGTGTTGCGGCTGCTGATGTTCTGGCGGCTACCCTCGTCCTGCGGCTGGCCGCCCTCGATGAAGAAGTAGTCGGCATTGAGCCGCTTGAACGGCCCGTCGCCGTCGACCGTGGTCTCGCTGACCACGCCGGGCTCGTGGATGTTGTAGTCCTGGAACGTATCGTTGACCGCGCCGTCGACGGTCTGGTTGCCGTTGTGGTGGCAGCTCGCGCAGCCCGCGCCGCCGGCGTTGACCTCGTTCGTGAAGATCTGCTTGCCGCGCGCGATCTGGGTCGCCTCGGGCGAGGTCGGGAACTGCGCCCGGGGGTTCGGCAGCCGGTGGGTCTCGTTCTGCGTCCACAGGACCTGATCGAACGCCATCTTGGCGAACCCGATCGAGGCCGCGTCGCCGGACAGCTCGGGCCTGCCGATCGCGGCCGAGTTGGCGGCGGTCGCGTTGCGGACGAAGGCGTCGCGCGCCGCGAACCGATCGGCCAGGTTGGCCTGCGGGAACAGCGTGGTCACGCGCTCGGCATTGTTGAGCTCGCCGTTGCAGGCCGACGCGTACGCCGTCATGTTGTTGTTGAGGCCCTCGAACCACTCGGGCCAGTTGTCCGAGAGGTCCTTGTTCTGCGGCACCTGCTTGACGCCGCCGAGCGCGTTGGCGCCGACGTTCCACTGGCTGCCGTCGTGACGGCTCTGCCAGTGGCAGTGGCCGCACGACTTCTGGCCGTCGTCGGAGTACGACTGGGTGAAGAACCAGCGCAGCCCGACCTCCTCGTCGGTGGCGAACAGGTTCGAGCCGTTGCTGCCGTGGACCGGGTCCGGCGTGCTGCCGGTGACGCCGACGGTGACCAGGCCCTGCCGGGTCAGGTTGCCGCTGGCGTCGACGTGGAGGATCGACACGTCCTCGGTCTGCATGTTGGCGACGTAGACGGTCTGGCCGTCCGGCGACACCGTGATGCCCTGCGGCGTGATCCCGCCGGTGAATTCGAAGCCGCGCGCGCTGAGGATCCCCGACGGCGCCGCCGGGTTCTGGTTGATGCTGAAGACCTCGACCTTGTCCGAGTGCATCTCGGCGACGAACAGAAAGCTGCCCTTGACCCAGAGCTGCTCGGGGCCGCTGCCGCGGATGATCCGCGACGCCGCCTCGTGATCGCCGAGGTCGACGGTCTGGCCGGGCGTCACCAGCATCGACTGGTCGCGATCGACATCGACGTAGCGGTAGACGAACTGGTTGGTCGCGGTGTCGAACACGCTGAGCGTGCTGCCGAGATCGTCGAACGTGGTCGCCTTGGTCGTGTCGGTCATCAGCGGCTGGTAGCCGAGCGGCTGGCCGTTGTTGCGGATCGCGACGCCGTTCTGCACGGTCGGCAGGCCGTGGCCGTTCTCCGGCCCGTTGATCACGTTGCTGGTGTCGTGGCCCGAGACGATGCCCCAGCGCCCCGCGATCTTGACGTCGGTGGCGAGCCCGCCGACGGGCATGGTGCGGACCAGGGTATTGGCGTCACTGGCAATGTTGATGACGGCCAGTGTGTGACCCAGGGTGTTCGCCACGTACAGCGTATTGCCGTCGGCGCTGATGTCGAGATCGCGCGGGTGCGAGCGATCGAGGTCGGTGGCGCCGGTCGAGATCGTGCCGAGCGGCGTGAACGCCGGCCCCGGATCGATCCGGAACGCGTGGACCTGGTTCTTGAACCGATCCGTGGTGTAGAGCCGGGTGCCCGCGGCGTTGAACACCAGGTCCTCGGCGTAGAAGTCGGTCTCGAGGTCACCGGTCACCGTGTCGGTGGCGGTGTCGATCACCGACGCGAAGTTGGCGTACTCGTTGACGACGACGACGTACGGGCTGGCCGAGATCGCCGGGTTGACCGGCGACACCCGCAACCCGATCGGCCGCGTCCGCAAGGTCTGGCCCGATGGCCGCAGATCGATCCACCGGCTCACCGTCCGGGTCGTGGTGTTGACCACGGCGACGCGAGAGTCGGGGTAGCCTTCGCGCCCGGGCAGCGTCACGTAGAGCTTGGCGCCGTCGGGGGTCACCGCCACGGCGTCGGGCCAGCTGCGGAACGGCTGGCTGCGGAACGGCCAGTGCTCGCTGCCCGAGCTCAGCGACGGAGCATTGGGGTTGACGCGGTGCGAGTCGTTGGGCCGGCCGTTGTCGTACTTCGCGCCGAACATGATCTTGGTGAACCGCTGGATCCCGGCGCGCGTCCCGGCGGCCTCGGCGCCGACGATGTTCTTGACCGGATCGCTGGTCTGGCCGCTGATCACCCGGCCGCGCGAATCGGACTTGACCGGCGTGGGGAACAACCGCAGCGCCTCGGGTGCCTCGGGCCCGACGGGCGCGAGGACGTGGTGGGTGAAGGCCGACGGCGCCGCCGGCGTATCTGCGGCGAGCACCATGATCAGCGCTCCCGCGCCGACCGCAGCGGCGGCGGCCGGGCCGCGCAGCCAGCGGAGCGATGCAGCCGTGTTGCGCTGCGGGAGCTGTGTGGTGTGTCGCCAGCGTTCTGTCTCCATGACGTGGTCTCCTTGTCCGTTGCAGGGCGATCTCCCGCTCGGGCATGCACAGGCAACTTCGCCGATGCAGCCCGGAGCTCGGAGCTCGGGTGATGCACGGAGTGTCCAGGGCCGCGAAACGTTACAGTGTACGTAACGAGCACAGCGTCTGCCCCACGATTGATTACCGCCTATCTCGTTTGCGGAGTCCGGATCGCGATCACTCGCGATCACTCGCGATCTCGAGCGTGATGATGCATACGCGGTATTGATCCCCAGTCGTGCGGCGCTGCGCTGCGCGCCGGCGCTCGTCGCGGGAACCGTCAGCCGGCGGACAGGTGATCGCGCAGCCGGCGCAGGCCGAGCTCGGTCTTGAGATCGACCAGCTCGCCGCGCACGCAGGCGGCGATCGCGTCGTCGAGCGCCA
Source organism: Kofleriaceae bacterium (assembly GCA_036403075.1). GTDB lineage: Bacteria > Myxococcota_A > Polyangia > Haliangiales > Haliangiaceae > JABFXX01. The sequence continues at coordinate 33,322 of DASWRS010000360.1, read as the reverse complement.
GCCACCGGGTCCGCGCGCCCTCCTCCATCGGCGAGCCGTCGCCGGCGAGCGCGTGCTGGGCCGCCGGATCGACCTCGACCGCGGCGAAGTAGAACTTCTCGACCATGGCGCCCGGCGATGGATACGTCCCGGCCCCGAGCAGCGCGACCGCGTCGGGCGCGACCACGAAGCCCGCCTCCTCCAGGACCTCGTGCGCCGCGCGCTGGCGCAAGCCGTCGGCGCCGACGTCGCCGGCTTCGAGGATCCCGGCGACCAGCTCGGTCAGGAACATCTCGGGCGGCGGCTCGGGCAAGGGCGCGCGCGCCGGGTCGCGGCCCGCGAGCAGCGCCGGTCGCAGGCCATCGCGCACCAGCACCCGGACACCGCCGGCGGCGCCGCGCGCGTAGACCGCGACGACCACCGCGTCCTGACCGTACGGTCGGGCGATCGCGTCGCAGACGTAGGGGGCAGACACGCTGCCGTCGGCGCGGCGGTTGCGCATCCGCAGCCGGCGGATCGCGAGGAAGCCGCCCTGGCCGACCAGCTCGTCACCGTCGATCACGAACGCGACGATCTCGTGGCTCATGCCGGGTTGGTAGCGCGCCCACCCGACGATGACCAGCGCCGCGGCCGCCGAGGGCACACCCGACGCCGCAGGTGATAGCCTCGCCCGATGGCGAAGACGTCGGAGCTGACGGGCAAGCGCGCGCTCGTGACCGGCGCCTCGGGTGGGATCGGCGCGGCGATCGCCCGCGAGCTCGCAGACCTGGGCGTCGATCTCGTGGTCACCGGCCGGCGGCGCGAGCCGCTCGACGCCCTCGCCGCGGACTGCACGGCGCGCGGGGTCCGGGTCGACATCGTGGTGACCGATCTCGGCCTGCCCGGCGCGGCGAGCGCGCTGTGGACCGCCGCGCGCGCATCGGGCTCGATCGATCTCCTGATCAACAACGCCGGGTTCGGCTACTTCCGGCCGTTCGCCGCCGCGGACTGGGCGCGCGACGCCGAGCTGCTCCAGGTCAACATCACGTCCCTGGTCGAGCTGTCGCGGCGCTTCGTCGACGATCGCCGCACCGGCTTCGCGCACGACGCCGCCTACCTGGTCAACATCGCCTCGATCGGCGCGTACCAGTCGGTGCCTCACATGGCGGTCTACGCCAGCTCCAAGGCGTTCGTCCGCAACTTCACCGAGGCGCTGCACGACGAGCTGCGCGGCTCGCCGATCCGGGCGACCTGCGTGTGCCCCGGTGGCACCCGGACCGGGTTCCACGACGCCGCGGGCGCCGGCAACTACGGCTGGCTCGCCAATGCCACGATGATGAGCGCCGAGGCGGTCGCCCGGATCACGGTGCGCGCGATGCGGCGCGGCACGCGCAACGTCGTCCCCGGCCTGGCCAACAAGCTCGCGTGCTGGTCGGTGCGCCTGGTCAGCCGCCGCGTCGCGTCGTGGCTCGCCGCCCGCGTGCTCGGCAAGCCGCGCGCCGCCGCGCTCCCCGCCCGGACCGCCGCCTGACGAGGCCCGACGGGCCCCCACGCCCCGCGGTTCGGCCGGCCGGCCTCGCGCTTGCGCCGCGCCCCCCGTGTTAGTGTCCGGCCGCCATGGAACGCAAGCGGACGCCGCTCTGGGCAGCGCACAAGCAACTCGGCGCGCGGCTGATCGACTTCGGCGGCTGGGACATGCCGGTGGCGTACCCCGCCGGGACGATCAAGGAGCACAAGGCGGTGCGCGAGTCGGTCGGGCTGTTCGACGTCTCGCACATGGGCGAGGCGGTGCTGCGCGGGCCGCGCGTCCGCGAGGCCGTGGCGCACCTGGCCAGCAACGCCGTGGCGACGGCGCCGGCCGGCAAGGCGGTCTACACCCTGTTGTGCACGCCGAGCGGCGGCGTGGTCGACGATTGCATCTTCTACAAGCGCTCCGACGAGGAGTTCTTCGTCATCGTCAACGCGTCGAACACCGCCAAGGACCTCGAGTGGTTCCGCGACCACGCCCACACGCTGTGCAACATCGAGGACCTGAGCGATGCGACCGCGCTGATCGCGGTGCAGGGCCCCAAGGCGGTCGCGCTCGTCGACCAGCTCGCCGGTGGCACGCTCGCCGGCCTGCCGAGCTTCGCGTTCGCCAACGCGGTGGTCGCCGGCGTGTCGTGCATGGCCGCGCGCACCGGCTACACCGGCGAGGATGGCTTCGAGCTCGCGTGCGCCAGCGGCGACGCGATGCGGCTGTGGACCGCGCTGGTCGAGAACCTGCCGCCCGGCGGCCTGCCGATCGGCCTGGGCGCGCGCGACACGCTGCGGCTCGAGTCGCGGCTGCCGCTCTACGGCAACGATCTCGACGACGATCACACGCCGCTCGAGGCCGGCCTGGGCTGGGCGGTCAAATTCGATCACGAGTTCATCGGCGCCCCGGCGCTGCGCGCCCAGAAGGAGCGCGGCCTGACCCGCCAGCTCGCCGGCTTCAAGATCGCCGACGACGCCCGCGCGATCGCCCGCCATGGCTACGCCGTGGTCGACCGCTCGCTCGGCACCGGCGAGGCCGCCGTGATCGGCACTGTCACCAGCGGCGGCCCGGGCATCTGCGTCGGCGGCGCGATCGGCCTGGCCTACGTCCCGACCGCGCTCGCCAAGGCCGGCACCCAGCTGACGATCGATTGCCGCGGCAAGGACATCCCCGCGACCGTGGTCTCTGGCAAGTTCTACAAGCGGACCTAACATGAGCAGCTATCCCACCGACCTTCGCTACACCCACGATCACGAATGGCTGCGCGCGGCCGGCGCCGGCTGGCGCGTCGGGATCACCCAGTTCGCCGTCGATCAGCTCGGCGACATCACGCTGGTCGACCTGCCCCGCGAGGGCGACCTCGTCACCAAGGGCCAGCGGTTCGGCACGATCGAGAGCGTCAAGAGCGTCTCGGACCTCTACGCCCCGGTGTCGGGCAAGGTCACCGCGATCAACGCCGCGCTCAAGGACACTCCCGAGCAGGTCAACAGCGACCCCTACGGCGCCGGCTGGATGATCGAGCTCGAGCCCACCGAGAAGTCCGAGACCGATGAGCTGATGTCGCACGAGGCGTACACGCAGCACGTCGCCGCGCAGTAGGTCCGCGGGCGCTCCGTCACCGGCGGCCGGTGAAGAACACGCGCCAGATCCGGCCGCCCTTGTCATCGCCGATCAACAGCGAGCCGTCCGGCATCATCGCCAGGCCGACGGGCCGGTGCGGCGCGGCGTCGGGCAGCGGCCGCATCCCGGCATCGAAGCCGGTGGCGAACTCCTCTCGGGCGCCGGTCGCGCGGCCGTGTGCGAACGGCAGGAACATCACATCGTAGCCGTGCAGGTCGCCGGTCGCGTTGGCGTCGAACCGGCTGCCGTGGTTGGCGACGAACGCACCGCCGCGGTACCTCACCGGCAGCTGGGTCCCGGTCGCGAACACCATGCCGAGCACCGCGGCGTGCGCCGGCAGCGCGACCTGCGGGTTGCCGATCGCCGCGCACCGCCCCCGGATCTTGCCGTCGCCGCCGTACTCGGGCGCGAGCTTCATCTGCCGGGCGAGCGCGTCGTGGTAGCAGTACGGCCAGCCGCGATTGATGCCGGGGGTCACCGCGACGACCTCGTCCGAGGGCAGCACGCGATCCTGGTCCTCGGTGAACAGCTCCGGCCAGTTCTCGTGCAGCTGGTCGCGGCCGTTGATCCCACCCCACAGCTGGTGGGTCACCGGATCGATCGCGAGCGCGTTGGTGTTGCGCATGCCGGTCCCGATCCGCGTCGCGCGGGCGAGCGTCTGATCGGTCGCGATGGCGTCGAGCTCCCAGACCCCGGCGCGGGTCGGTAGCTCGTCGCACGGGTCCTTGCCCGGCGAGTGCAGCACGCGGTTCTCGACCTGACACGCGTTGGACGCCGAGCCGATGTTGATGAACATCCGGGTCCCGGAGATCACCACGGTCTTCGCCATATGGTCGCCGCTCGCCGGCAGATCCGACACGACCACCACCGGCGTCGTGTCCTCGGGGCGGAGCATGTCGTCGCGCACGGCGTAGCGCACGATCCGGTCGGTCGAAGCGACGTAGAGCTGGCCGTTGCTCCAGGCGATGCCGTTGCCGCCGATGTCGCCGATCGACTCCTGCTGCTCGGCTACCCCGTCGTTGTTGGCGTCGAACAGGCCGACGACGTGCCCGCCGGTGCCGTCCGGCTGGGGCTCGATCGCGACGAACACGCGCCCGCTGGGCGTCACGGTGATGTGTCGCGCCTTGCCGAGGTTGTCGGCGAACACCGTCGCGCAGAACCCGGCCGGCAGCCGGATCCCACCGTTATCGGGCGCGCATTGCACGTTCGCCGGATGCTCTTCGGGCGCGTCCACCGCCGCATCGGAGCTCGGGGTCGCGTCGCTCCGGGTGTCCGGAGTCCCGGCGTCGATCGGGTTCTGCGGCCCCGAGCCGCCCGCCGAGCCGTTGCCGTTGCCGTTACTGCTGCCGTTGCCGTCGTTGCACGCGACGACCGTCATCAGGGCGATCAGAAGTGTTCCTGCGGTTCGCATGTCGTGCTCCAGGTGTTTGCGACGACGCTGCAAGACACACGCCTCGGCGGCGCCGCCGCGCTCGTGGCATCGGCGCACGGGCAACGCGGTCGCGGGCCGCGGCCTCGGGCGCCCACGCACTCTCCCGGTGATACAGTTGCCTGTGGTGGAGCTCGGCAAGGACTTTCGCGATCTGCTCGAGCTGTTGAACCGGCACGGCGTGCGTTACCTGGCCGTCGGCGGGTTCGCGGTCGCCGTCCACGACAAGCCCCCGTACACCAAGGACCTGGACCTCTGGGTAGAAGTCTCCGCGGACAATGCGAGGCGGATCATCGCGGCGCTCGATGACTTCGGCTTCGCAAGCCTTGGCTTGCGCGCCGAAGACTTTCTGGATCCGGACGTGGTGATCCAGCTCGGATACGAGCCAAACCGCGTCGACTTTCTTACCAAGCTGGAAGGCGTCGAGTTCGCCGACGCTTTCCAGCGTCGAACCTCCACGAGGATCGGCGAGCTCGAGGTCCTGGTCATCGACCGCGATTCATTGATCTCCAACAAGCGTGCGCTGGGCCGCCCCCGCGATCTCGACGATGCGAAGGACCTCGAGACATGACCCAACCCCGCAAGATCGCGCTGGTCGTTCGCAAGGTGCGGCGCGACGAGCTCGACGAGGACGCCGAGCGCCTGGCGTACTGGCGCACCCGGACGCCCGCCGAGCGAATCGCCGAGGTCGAGTCGCTGCGCCGACTGTGGATCGAGATCACGGGCGATCCTGATCTGCCGATGGTGCGCGTGGTGCATCGCCGCCGCCGCGGCGAGCCGGCGATTCAGTCGCCGCGCTGAGCGCCGAGCTGCCCAAGCTGCACCGAGCCGGGCGGAGGCGCGCTACCGCGGAGTGCGCGCCGGCGCGGCGACCGGGTGCAGCACGTGGGTGTGACCCTGCTCGCGCTCGCGGGCGCAGCGCGGCGAGTCGGTGGCGCAGTGGATGCGGAGCTCGGCGGCGCGGTCGGGGGCGCGGAACCGGTCGTACGCGGCGAGCGCGGCCGCGGCCTCGTCGCGACGCAGGCTGGCGAGCGCGACGGCCTGGCTGCGCAGCAGGTCCGGATCGCGCGGCGCGAGCTCGAGGCCGCGGGTCGCGGCGGCGAGCGCTCCCGGGTCATCGCCGGCCGAGCCCAGCGCACGGGCCAGGACGGTCCAGGCGCCGGCGTTGGCCGGGGCGCGCTCGGCGCACGCGCGCGCCGGGGCCACGGCGTCCTGCCACCGCCACACCCGGCTCAGCGCATCGGCGGCGACCGCGTCGAGCACGGGCGGGCCCGGCCTGGGCAGCAACGCGCGGGCCTGGGCGATCAGCGCCAGCGCGTCGTCGGCACGGCCCTGCTTGCTCGCGACCTGCGCGAGCTGCACCAGGACCATCGCGCGGCCGCGTGCGCCGGCGTCACCGGCGGGGACGGCGGCCAGCGCGGCCTCGAGCACCGTGTGCGCCTCGTCGAGCCGTTCGCTGATCGTCGCGACCAGCGCCATGCCGTGCTCGTACATCCGCTCCCAGGCCGGGCGCGCGGAGCTGGGCCGGGCGCCCCGGCCGACCTCGATCCGGGTCTCGGCGACGAGCGTGATCGGCTGCGGCTTGCACGGATCGAGCACGACCTCGCGCGCGCCCCGGGCGCCGGCGAGGAACGCCCGGCCCGCGGACGTCCTCGCGGCCTCGCACACCGTGCGCTGCATGCGGAGCGTGCGGCTGCGATGGCGGAGCCGCGCGGTCACGGCGAGCGGCAGGTCGGCCGCGGCGAGCGTGGCCGGGACGTCGAGCACGTAGCGGATCACCTGGGCCTCGCGCGGCGCCAGGGTCTGGGTCGCGATCTGGGTCCGGAAGCTCGCCATCTCGTGCTCCTCGAGCACCTCGCCGCGCTCGTCGACGACCAGCGTGCGCAGCACGTGGCTGTCCTCATCGCCGGGATCGCGGTCGTGGCCGGTGCCCGAGGCCGCGATCCGCCGGCCGCGCGCGGTCGCGACCTCGACCTCGATCCAGGTGTCCTGGATATCGAGCACGCCGCCGGGGAAGCGGTGGCCGACCAGGAGGTTGCGGATCACGACGTCCAGCGAGAGCTGCGCGCCGGGCGAGAGCGCTGCGCCGGCCGCGGCGTCGGCCGGCAGCACCCAGCGCGCGTCGCCGTCGCCGGGGCGGCCGATCCGCGCGCCGGCGACGTCGATCGACGCGACGCCCGCGAGCTTGGCCTCGAGCCGGCGCAGGTGCTCGGCGTCGCCGCGCATCGCCGCCATCCAGGTGTGGCCGCCGAGGAAGCGGTGCGACGCGATCGTCCCGGCCTTCGCGCCGGCCTCGTTCGACGACGCCGGCTCGCGCTCCATGTGACAGTCGATGCAGGTCTTCGGGTCGACCTTGTCGACGCGGCCGGTGCCGTTGCCGGTCCACGCCGAGCCGCGCCATGCGCCGGGCTCGTCGAGCCCCGACAGGTGCACCGGCATCGCCAGGTCGGCGGACAGAAAGCCGCGGTGGCAGCCGACGCACAGCTCGGTGCCGAGCCGGGCGACCGAGGTCTGCGCCTTGTGGCGCGCGATCGACGCCGCATCGCCGGTGACCGGCGCCTCGATCGGCGCGCGCGACCAGACGTAGCTGCCGTTGCCGTCCTTGGTCGTGCCCTGGATGCCGTGGCACAGCCGGCAGGTCACGCCCGAGTGGGCGCGCAGGTCCGCCGAGGGGATGTCGCTCGCGGACGTCATCAGCCCGTCGAGCATCAGCGGCATGTCGTGACACCCGCCGCAGTGCTGGCTCGCCGGCTTGCCCAGCGCCGTGCGGGCGAGCTCGACATTGACCCGGTAGATCGGGTTCCCGAACGACGCGAACGAGTGCGCGCTGGTCGACCACTGCGCCGCCGCGTCGGGATGACAGGTCGCGCAGCTGTCGACGTCGGCCAGCATCGTGCCGTCGCTGACGTCGGCGGGATCGTGGGCGACCGTGCGATCGATCGCCACCAGGCTCGGCGCGAAGTCACCCGGGGCCCGCGGCAACCGCGCCGCCGTCGCGATCGCCTGCGGCGGCACCGGCGCGCCCGGCGCGCCCTCCGGGCCTGCCCCGCCCTGGCTGCCACACGCGGCGAGCGCCATGGCGAGCCCGGCGACCGCGCGCATCGCTAGCTCCGGCCTCGGCGGCACACCAGGAGCACCGCGCCGAGCAGCACCAGCCCGAACACGCCGAACCCCAGCCCCTGCAGCTTCTTGCCCGGCGGCGTCGCGAACTTGCGGCCGCCCGGCGGCGGCTCCGGCGGCGCCTTGCCCGCGCGCTGGACGCCGATCTCGGTCAGGTCGCGCTGGATCACCGTCGCGAGATCGAGCTGGCCGCGCGGCGCGAACGCGAGCTTGGCCGCGGCGAGGGTCGGCTCGGAGTTACCGTCGGGCGGCCCGCCCCACCTGCCCCGCACCGGGGCCGGGCAGCCGATCGCTGGGTGTCGCATGAGCTCCTCGATGATCTGGTGTGGGGGCGTCGCAACGCGCCGTCGCCGCCGCAGGTCTACGCCGCGCGCCCGCGTGGTCGCCGCCGCCGGCTGCCGAGCCCGAGGCCCGCGGCGATCACCAGCGCGCCGCCGAGCCCGCCGCGCGGGTCCGAGCTCGCGCAGCCGCAGCCCGACTTGATCCGCGCGTCGGGGCGGTCGGTGGCGGGCGCACCGGCCGAGCCGCTCGCCGGCGGCGTCGACCGCGCGGTCTCGGGCGCCGCGACCGGCTTGCCCGCCGTGATCCCGAGCTCGGGCACGTCGCGCCGGACCACCTGGGTCAGATCGACCTGGCCGCGCGGCGCGAACGCCAGGCCGACCGCGGGGCGGACGCCGGCCGGGCTGAACCCCGGCTGCCGCGCGATCTCGATCGGCGGGCCGCCCCAGATCTTGCGCCGCGGGTGCTCGCAGCGGATCGGCCCGGTCCAGGGATGGCGGATCGCGTAGCGGCCCTGGAAGTTGTTCTGCGACGCCGGCTGCGCGCCCTCCTCGAGCCCGCCCTGCCCGTTCTGGACGTGCTCGCGGCCGCCGGCGATCGGCGGCGCGGCGCGGAACCGCAGATCGTCGGCCATGGTCTTGCCGTAGCGCGCATGCAGCCGGGTCAGGACGAGGTCGTAGCCCATCGAGGATGCGTTGCGCCGGTCCCTCGCGTCGCCGATCACGTCGGCGCCGAGCGTCGCGAAGTCGCCCGGGTTCAGCGTCGGGCCGGGGCACGGATCGCAGGTCGATGCCTGCCACGCGTACTCGGTGACCACCGCGCCCGGGTTCCGCTCGAGCGTGCGGTCGAACAGCGCGGTGTAGAACCCGGCGAACCGGTCCTTGACCGCGTCGCTGACGTCGATGTTGGTCGGGATCGTGACGTTGCGGGCGTTCGCGACCTCGTAGCGCTGGCCGGGCGCGAGGATGTTGACGATCAGGTCCTGGGTGCCCGACGAGTTCGCCAGCCCGAGCCGGATCGGCAGGGTGAATTCGTCGGTGTCGTAATGGAACCGCAGCGGCGACAGCTGGGCGCGGCCGTCGGCGTCGAACGCCACCTTCGCCGGATCGATCCGGGCGACGAAGAACTTCGAGCCGCCCTCGACGTAGGGCCGGAGCAGCGGCTCGGCGCCCTCGGGGATGCGGTAGTGCTCGCGGACCAGCCAGGTCTCGAGGCCGGTCGAGTCCTTCGCCGACAGGATCACCACCTGGTACTCGCCGACGGTGAACTGAGCCTCGATCGTGACCCCGAGGCTGGGCGCGGCGGTCGCCTTGGGCATGACCGCGCCGGCGCTGCGCGCGACCGAGGCCGGGCTGTACACGACCTCGGGCCGGCACGGGTCCTGCTCCCAGTACTCGACCAGCCGCGGCGCGCCCATCTGCTCGACCCGCGCGAACACGTCCCGCGGCAGCGTCTTGACGTCGCCCTCGTGCAGCACCACGGGGACCGGCACCACCATCGCGAACGCCTCGGGCGGCCCCTTGTAGTTGTTCTGCATCGACAGCACCGTGCGTGTGCCGACCCGCATCAGCACGACCTGGGTCGCGTCGTTGAACATCTTCTGATCGCCCCCGGCGACGTAGAACCCGCAGAACGCGGCGGCGGTCCGCGGGGCGGCGGCGGCAAGAGCGAGCGTGACCAGCGCGGCGGAGGCGACTCTCATCATCCCAGCATAGACACGCACGCGGCCGGATCCTTGGCGGGGGCCGGCGCAAATACGCCCGACACGCTACCCAGGGTGCATGAACACCCCGCCGCGCCCGCAGCGTCGTCGCGACGCGAACGTGGGGCCGACGGGCGTCGGGGACGCGGCTACCTGGCCGCGGAGCTCGCCCGGGGACCCGCTCCGGGCGACTCCGCCGTCACCGCGTCGGCGAGCCGTGCGCGCAGCATCCGCCGCGCCCGCAGCAGGCGCACGCGGATCGAGCCCGCGGTGGTGGAGAACAGCTCGGCGAGCTCGGCGGCCGACAGGTCCTGCCAGTAGTGTAGCTCGAGTAACTGCTGCTGCTCCACCGGCAGCTCCCGCAACGCGGCGCGCAGCCGCGCCGCCTCCTGCTGCGCTCCGAGCTGCTTGCTCGGCGAGCTCAGCTCGTCGAGCGATCCGGCCTCGAGATCGATGCGCGGGCGACGCGACCCGCGCAGCGCCATGTACAGCTCGTTGCGCGCGATCGCGAACAGGTAGGTCCGGAAGCTCGAGTCGCTCCGGAACTGGTGGCGGCCCCTCAGGCACGCGATGAACGTCTGCTGCACGAGATCGTCCGCGCGGTCTTCGGTCTTGTATCCGAAGAAGCGATAGATCGCGGAATAATACCGCGCACACAGCTCCTCGCCGGCCTGTCGATCGTCCGCGCGCCAGCGCTCGAGCAACACGAGATCGTCCTCCACCCCGGCCAGAGCCTATCACGCGATCATGAAATGACCAGCGGACGGGCATTCGCGATGACGTCCGAAATATCGTCTTTTGCACAAACCGCGCGACGCTGCGCGCCTTCGGCCATCGTGGCGTGCGCCGGCTGGCGATTTCGACGATGCGATGCGACCGGATCGCCATACGCGGGAGCGCTGTAACGATCGTGCTCGACTCGCATCTATCAGCCCGGATCGAGCATTGTACGGCCGCCAGCGCCTACATCTTGCTCGAGCCGCCAGGGGACGGGGAACGGTCGAGCGATACAGATACGCAATCATCGGCGAGCAACTCATACCGAGTGGCTCGCCAACATCCGCCATCGAGAAGGAGATACCATGTTTTCAAAGGCATCGAAATTGGCTCTGTTGTTTTCCGCCGCCGGCGTGACGGCGATCGCCGCTCCCGCGAGCGCCGACAACATCAATACCAGCGGCGTGATCTGCCAGAACTTCAACGCCGCACAGGCCCTGGACATCGACTACTTCGGGAACCGCGTGGAGAACGTCAACGCTGCAGCACGGACGATCGTCTGTGCCATCCCGCGCTCGCCGCTCGCCACGATCCCGCCGACGTTCTTCTTCGTCGATGGTCACAACAATCCCAATACCGTCACGAGCTGCACCGTCACGGTGTACGACTTCCAGGGGAACGTCCGGCTGTTGCAGAGCTTCACCGAGAACGGCGGCGCGGCTGGGCTGACCTGGGACTTCCCTGTGAACATGTTGACGCCGGCAGGGATGACACCGGCGTTCTTCGACTACGCCAGCCTGGTGTGCACGATCCCGGCAAGCCGCGGCGGGAGCATCTTCGGCGTCACCGCGGTCCAGCCGTAACGCGAGCAGGCGCGGCGGCCGGAGGCCAGCGGTCACCGGTCGCCGCGCCCATTCCCGTCCTATCAACCTCGAATTGCGATCGGGTAGCCGATGAACCGCTCACACACGTTCTTTCCACTCATGGTCGTGCTCGCCATCGGCCTGTGCGTCGTCGTCTACTGGTCGGTGCGAACCGCGGTTGGCATCCCGACGGCCGACAGCTCACCCGCACGGCGAGCTGACGACCCAGCACAGCCCTTCAGGGCCGCAGCGCGGCAACCGGCGCCGGCCCCACCCCGAGCGCAAGGCCAGCGACCTCCAGGTGTCGATTCCGCCGGGTCGGCGCCGCAGGAGCCCGTCATCCGGGATCCCCGGAATGATCCGGAGGCGCGGGCCGAGGGGCAGCGCAAGTACCGGGCGTACATCGCGGGCGTCGAGGCCGCGTTCCGCAAGGAAGCCACGGATCCGCGATGGTCATCTGCGACCTCCGGCGTGGTCCAGGCGGCGCTCGCATCGGATGACGAGCTGCGTCCGCTGGCCCGCGGCGTCGAATGCCGCGCGCGGACCTGCCGGGTGGAGATCGCCGAGGACACCTCGGGCAGGCTGGGCAAGCTGCTTCCGGTGTTCGCCCAGCAGGTCGCGCAGGAGCTTCCTGTCGCGGTCGTCGACCGGGTTCAGGATCCCGGCGGTGGCACGAAGATGATCCTCTACATGTCCCGGCGCGACGACGCGCAGGCCATGACTCCATAGCGCCGCCGACGAACCTCCAAGATCGGCGAAGATCGACCGACGGCACCAGCGTGGGAAGGTCGAGCGCACGATCGGCAACCGGCTCGTGTGGGCGCGCCCGGGGCGCGATCGGCGGCATGCACGAACAAGACCCGAGGCGAGATACCGGACGGCGAAGTGAGCGTCTGCCGGGCCCGCGCCCGGCGTGGTAAAGACGTGACGTGGGGGACGAGCCCGCGATCGCCAGACGCAAGGCCGACCACCTCGAGGTCGCCGCCTCGGGCCGCGCCGAGTTCACCACGTCGACCTTGCTCGAGCACGTCCACCTCGTGCACCAGGCGCTGCCCGAGCTCGCGCTCGACGAGATCGATCTGTCGATCACGCTGGTCGGCAAGCGGCTCGCCGCGCCGCTGGTGATCACCGGGATGACCGGCGGCACGGCCGAGGCCGCGGCGGTCAATCGCGACCTGGCGCGCGCCGCGCAGGCCGCCGGGATCGCGCTCGGCCTGGGCTCGCAGCGCGCGATGGACGAGCACCCCGAGCTCGCCGCGAGCTACGAGATCCGCGACGTCGCGCCCGACGTGGTGCTGCTGGGCAACGTCGGCGGCGTCCAGGCGCTGGCGATGGGCCCCGCGCGCGTGGTCGAGCTCGCGCGCCGGATCGGCGCCGACGCGATCGCGATCCACCTGAACCCGGGGCAGGAGCTGATCCAGGACCGCGGCGACCGCGACTTCCGCGGCGTGCGCGACGCGATCGCGCGCGTCGTCGAGGCCTCGCCGGTGCCGGTGATCGTCAAGGAGACCGGCTGCGGCCTGTCCCCCGAGGTCGCGCGCGCGCTGCTCGCCGCCGGCGTCCACACCGTCGACGTCTCGGGGGCCGGTGGGACGAGCTGGGTCGCGGTCGAGGCGGTGCGCGCGGCCGAGGGCTCGGACGCCGCGGACCTCGGCACCGAGCTGTGGAACTGGGGCATCCCCACCGCGGTATCGGTGGTCGCCTGCGCGCGCGCCGGCCTCGACGTGATCGCGTCCGGCGGGCTGCGCACCGGGTACGACATCGCGCGCGCCCTCGCGCTCGGCGCCCGGGCCGGCGGCATGGCGGCGCCGATGCTGCGCGCCCAGCGCGCCGGGGGCAGCGCCGGCATCGCCCAGCTGATCGCGCAGGTCACGGCGTCGATCCGCTCGATCTGCCTGCTCACCGGCAGCCGCTCGGCCGGCGAGCTCGCCCGCGCGCCCCGCCACCTCGGCGCGCCGCTGCGCAGCTTCCTCGACGACGTCGTGCCATGATCTGCGTCGGCTACGGCAAGATCATCCTGCTCGGCGAGCACGCCGTGGTCTACGGCTATCCGGCGCTCGCCGCGGCGCTCGATCGCGGCGTCACCCTCGCGGCGGTGCCGACGCCGGCCGGCGGCCCGCTGCGCCTCGAGCTCCGGCCGTGGGACGTGGCGATCGCCGCCGGCGACGATCACCCGGTCGCCCGCTCGCTCGCCGCGATCGCCGACGCGCTCGGCGCCGGCCGGCCGCCGGTGTCGCTGGTCGGCGACGCCCAGATCCCGCACGGCGCCGGCCTGGGCTCGTCGGCCGCGCTCGCGGTCGCCGTGGCGCGCGCGCTGCTCACCCACCTGAAGCGCCCCGCCGACCCCGCCGTGCTCCGCGACGCCGCCGGCGCCAGCGAGACCCTGGTCCACGGCAGGCCGAGCGGCGTCGACGTCGCCCTGGCGATCGCCGGCGGCACCGGCGTGTTCCGCCGCGCGACCGGCCTGGCGTCGCTCCCCGGCGTCCCCACCCTGCGCGTGCTGGTCGGGCCCAGCGGCGCCCCGCGGTCCACCGCCGCGATGGTCGAGCGCGTCGCCCAGGTCACCGCCGCACGCACCGACGACGCCCGGCTCCGCGAGCTCGGCGGGCTGACCGACACCGGCACCGCCGCGCTGCTCGCCAGCGATCCGCGCGCCCTCGGCGCCGCGATGAACCGCGCGCACGACCTGCTCGCCGGTCTCGGCGTCTCGACCGCCCAGCTCGACGCGCTGTGCGCCGCGGCCCGCACCGCCGGGGCCCACGGCGCCAAGCTCACCGGCGCCGGCGGCGGCGGCGCCGTGATCGCCGTCGCCCCGCGCGACCGCGAGCCGGCGGTCCTCGCCGCCTGGAAGCAGGCCGGCGTCGACGGCTTCGTCACCACCGTGCGCTGACCGGCGATTGCGCCCGGCCCGCGCGATCGGGCAGACTGCGCACGCCCACTCACGGCGAGGACAACGAATGCGCATGACGACCTCGGTGTTCACGGTTCTGGCAGCGGCCCTGGTCCTGGTCACGGCGAACGCCAGCGCCGACAAGGACAAGGACAAGCCCGGCTTCGTCCGGGTCACGCCCGAGGAGGTCAAGTGGACCGATCGGCCGGGCTACGACGGCGTCAAGTTCGCGGTCGTCCACGGCGACCCGTCCAAGCCGGGGCTCTACGTGATCCGCGCGAAGTTCTCGCCGGGCACGATGACCCGGCCGCACTGGCACCCCGAGGATCGCTACGTCACCGTCCTCCAGGGCACCTGGTATACCGGCGAGGGCGATAACTTCGAGCCCGACAAGACGGTGCCGCTCAAGGCCGGCAGCTTCATGCTGCACCCCGCGAAGGCGCACCACTACGACGGCGCCCGCGACGAGGAGGTGATCGTGCAGATCGTCGGCATCGGCCCGAGCAACACCACCCTGATCCACCCCGAGCAGGGCAACACCGGCAAGTGGGTCAAGCGGCCGTAGCCCGCCGTAGCCGGCCGTAGAACCGTGCCGGCGCCGTCGTTGCGGTCCCGCCGGCGCGGTATGGTGGGGAGGTGTCGACCGCCACGGCCAGGGCCTGCGCCAACATCGCGCTGGTGAAGTACTGGGGCAAGCGCCCGGGTGCGCTCAACCTGCCCGCGGCGGGCAGCCTGTCGCTGACGCTCGACGCGCTGGTCACGACCACGCAGGTCGCGTTCGATCCGGCGCTGGCGAGCGACGAGCTCGTGCTCGGCGGCGCGCCGGCTGCGCCCGGCGAGCTCGCCCGCGCCAGCGCGCTGCTCGATCTGGTGCGCGGCGCGGCGCGGATCGCGACCCGCGCGCGCGTGGTCAGCAAGAACGAGTTCCCGACCGCGTCGGGGCTGGCGTCGTCGGCGTCGGGGTTCGCGGCGCTGGCCGTGGCCGGGGCCGCGGCGGCCGGCGTCGCGCTGTCGCCGCGCGCGCTGTCGATCCTGGCGCGCCGCGGCTCGGGGTCGGCCGCGCGCTCGGTGTTCGGCGGGTTCGTGCGGATGCACGCCGGCCATGCGGAGGATGGTAATGACGCGTTCGCCGAGCCGATCGCCTCGCCACTGACCGACCGGGTGCGGCTGGTGATCGCGGTGGTCGGCGGCGGGCTCGCCAAGGCGCACGGCTCGCGCGACGCGATGGCGCACACCGCACAGACCTCGCCGCTGTACCGCGCGTGGATCGAGCTGGTGCCGCGCGACCTGGCCGCCGCCGAGGCCGCGCTCGCCGCCGGCGATCTCGAGCAGCTCGGCGTGATCGCCGAGGCCAACGCGCTCGCGATGCACGCCTCGGCGATCGCCGCGCGCCCCGCGGTGATCTACTGGCAGCCCGCGACGCTGGCCGCGCTGGCCCAGGTCCGCGCGCTGCGCGCCGCCGGGCACGCCGCGTGGGCGACGATCGACGCCGGGCCGCACGTCAAGGTGCTGACCACGGCAGGCGAGGCCGCGGCGGTCGCCGCCGCGCTTCGCGAGGTTGCAGGAGTCACCGACGTCTCGGTCGCCGCCGCCGGCGGGCCGGCCGCGATCGTCGAGCAAGGCCGGACATCATGACGCTTCCCCAGATCGCCACGGATCGTGGACACCGGCTGCGCACCGCGCGGCCATCCAGTTGGCCCCGTTTCGCCAGCGAGCCGCGATGATCGCCACGGCACCCGGCAAGCTGATCCTGACCGGCGAGTACGCGGTGCTCGACGGCGCGCCCGCGATCGTCGTCGCGGTCGATCGCCGGGCGGTGGCGCGGCGCAATGCCACGCCGCGCGGCAGCTCGCCGTTCTTGTTCGCGGTCGCCGACGAGATCGCGGCGCGGCGCGGCGCGGAGGCACCCGCGGCGCGCGCGGCGCTCGAGATCAGCGTCGACTCGAGCGCGTTCTACGACCGGACCACGCGCCGGCTCGAGGCGGCGGCGGTCGCGCGCCGCACGATCACCGCGCAGCTCGCCTCGGTCGACTTGCGGACCGGCGCGGCCGAGGTCGACGCCGACTCGAGCAAGCTCGGGCTGGGCTCGAGCGCCGCGGTGACGGTGGCGGCGACCGCGCTCGCGCTCGACACCACGAACCGCCGCGAGATCCTCGAGATCGCGCTCGCCGCGCACGCTCGCGCCCAGGGCGCGCGTGGCGCCCGCGGCTCGGGGGCCGACATCGCGGCGTCGGTCTACGGCGGCACGATCGTGTTCTCGCGCCCGGCCGGTTCCGGCCCGTGCCTGATCGAGCCGTGGCGGTGGCCGGCGCCGGTGGCGATCCTGCCGTTCTTCACCGGGGCCGCGGCCGACACCGCGCAGCTGGTCGCCCGGGTCACCGCCGCGCGAGCCGCCCAGCGCGCGCCGGTCGAGGCCGCGCTCGCCGCGATCACCGAGGCATCGCGCGCCGCGTGCGCCGCGCTCGCCGCCGCGCCCGACATCGCGCCGGTCGCGCTGATCGGCGCGCTCGCCCTCGCCGCCGAGGCCATCGACCGGCTCGCGGCCGCGACCCGGATCGACCTCGTGCCCGCCTGCGTCAAGGCGGCGCGCGCCGCGCTCGCGCGGCTCGGCGGCACGGCCAAGACCACCGGCGCCGGCGGCGGCGATGTCGGGGTCGCGGTGCTTCCAGCCGGGCTGGATGAAACGATGGTGACCCGGCTGCTCATCGAAGCCGGGTGCCGTCCGCTGCGGATCGCGCTCGACGAGACCGGCGTGGACTTGCGCCCGGACGCGTCGTAAACCTCGGGGTCCACGTGCCGTCCAGCTCCTCGCGCATCACCGGGTTCTACCGCCTCGCCCCCGCCGAGCGGCGCCGCCGGCTGCTCGCGCTCGCGGGCCTGCCCGCCGAAGGCTTCGCCGCGCTCGATCCCGGCGCGCTGACCCTCGACGTCGCCGACGGCATGATCGAGAACGTCGTCGGGGTCTACGGCCTGCCGTTCGCGGTCGCGGTCAACTTCGCGATCGACGGCACCGACACGCTGGTGCCGATGGCGATCGAGGAGCCGTCGGTGGTCGCCGCGGCGTCGAACGCCGCCCGCATGGCGCGGCCGCGCGGCTTCGCCGCGGTGGTGTCGCGGCCGGTGATGATCGGCCAGATCCAGGTCACCGACATCGCCGATCTCGACGAGGCGGCGGCGGTGCTGCGGGCGCACGCCGAGGAGCTGCTCGCCGACGCCCGCCGGCTCGTGCCCCGGCTCGCCGAGCGCGGCGGCGGCCCGGTCGCGCTCGAGGTCCGGCCGCTGGCGCGGACCGGCCCCGACGGCGGCGTGCTGGTCGTCCACCTCCACGTCGACTGCCGCGACGCGATGGGCGCCAACCTGGTCAACACGCTGTGCGAGGCGCTCGCCGATCGGGTCGCCGAGCTCGCCGGCGGCCGGCCCGGGCTGCGCATCCTGTCGAACCTCACCGACGGGCGCACCGTGACGGTGCGGTGCTCGATCGACGACGCGCTGCTCGCCAGCGACCAGGCCGCCGGCCCCGACGTCCGGGCGGCGATCGCGGCGGCGTCGCGGTTCGCCGAGCTCGATCCGTACCGCGCGGCGACCCACAACAAGGGCATCATGAACGGCGTCGACGCCGTGCTGGTCGCGACCGGCCAGGACTGGCGCGCGGTCGAGGCCGGCGCCCACGCCTACGCGGCCCGGACCGGGACGTACCGGCCGCTCGCGGTCTGGCGCGAGCGCGCGGGCGTCCCCGGTAACGGAGGCCCCGGAGCCGGTGGTGCCGGAGCCGGCGGGATCGACGGCGAGCTCGTGATGCCGATGGCGGTCGGCACGGTCGGAGGTGCGCTGCACGTCCACCCCGGCGCCCGGCTCGCACTCGATCTGGCCGGCGCCCACACCGCGGACCGGCTCGCCGCGATCGCCGGCGCGGCCGGGCTCGCCACCAACCTCGCCGCGCTCCGCGCGCTCGCCACCGAGGGCATCCAGCGCGGCCACATGGCGCTCCACGCCCGCGGCCTGGCCCGCGCCGCCGGCGCCACCGGCGAGCTGATCGACCGGGTCGCCGACGAGCTGGCCGCGACCGGCGAGGTCAAGGCCGACCGGGCCCGCGAGGTCCTGGCGCGCCTGTGCACCTCTCACATGGTAAAGGACAGCCCGTGATCCAACGCCTCGGCCTCGCCCGTTCCCCCGCGCTCGCCGTGCCGCTGCCGACCTCGCTCGAGCAGGGCGCGTGCTACCGCTACTGCGAGGCGCTGGTCCGCGCCCGCCACCACAACTACCCGGTGGCGTCGATGTTCGCGCGCTCCCAGCTGCGCAAGCACATCTTCGCGCTGTTCGCGTTCGCCCGCGTCGCCGACGACTTCGCCGACGAGAAGGCCTACGAGGGCCGGCGCGCCCGCGAGCTCGATCGCTGGGAGGAGCAGCTCCACACCGCGTACCGCGGCCACGCCGAGCACCCGGTGTTCGTCGCGCTGGCCGAGACGGTCGACAAGTTCGCGCTGCCGATCACCGAGTTCACCGAGCTCCTGTCCGGGTTCCGGACCGATCTCGAGCGCCGCCGGTACGCCACGTTCGACGAGCTGCGCGGCTACACCCGCCAGGCCGCCGAGCCGATCGGCCGGCTCCTGCTCTACATCGCGGGCTACCGCGCCCCCGAGCTCCACGCCTACGCCGACGATCTGTCGAGCGCGGTCGCGGTGGCGCGGCTGATCCAGGACATCCCGGCGGACTGGCAGCGCGGCCGGGTCTACCTGCCCGCCGAGGACCTCCGGCACTTCGGCGTCACCGAGGCCGACATCGAGTCGCGCCGGGTCAGCCCGGCGATCGGCGCGCTGGTGCGCTACGAGGTCGCCCGCACCCGTGCGCTGTTCGAGCGGGCGCGTCCGCTCGTCGATCTCGCCGGCCCCGATCTCGCCGTCGAGCTCGCGCTGACCTGGCACGGCGGCATGCGGATCCTCGACAAGATCGCCGCGGTCGGTGAGCGGCTGTTCGCGGAGCGCCCGCAGCTCGGCCAGCTCGACAAGGCGATCGTGCTCGCCCGCTCGGTGGCGTGGCGCGGCGAGACGCTGCCGCCGAGGACGTTTCACCTGCTGGGCCGCCTCGCGGACCGCCCCGATGAGTGACGCGCGGTCGATCGTCGATGCTCAGCCGACCGCTGACCGGCGCTGACCGCGGCTGACCCGCGGCGACGCTCAGGCCGCCGCGCCGATGCGATCGACCAGGTCGACCTCGTGGCGGCTCACCGCCACGGTGTGCAGGCAGACCGGCACGCCGATCAGCGCCAGGCCGACGCGGTAGTCCTCGCCGTCGTCCTTGAGCCACACGCCCTCGGCGCTGAACCGGTAGCTCCGATCGCCGTCTTGCATCACGATCTCGACGTGTTCACCGTGCGCGACGAACGGCGCGTTGCGCACGACCATGCCGCCGGGGCCGATCTCGACCACGTCGACGCGATCGTTGATCCGGTCGCCGCGGAGCAGCGCGGTGATCTTGACCGGCTCGCGGCGAAACCGCCGGCCGGCCTTCATCCGGCGATCGTCCGAGGACGGCTCGAACGCGGACTCGATCGCCGTGACCTGCTCGATCTCGTCCCAGTCAAGACCAACACCCAGCTCGCATTTTCCCACCAGGGTCCGATACTGAAACACGACCTCGACGAGCATGTGTCAGTCAAGAAGCAGTTGTCATGCCACGTAAGCGCCCTGGCTGGCCGCTGCTAACAAAGCGAAACATCGATGGTGACCGACAAGGTGGTCGACGGGGTAGCCGGGTGTCGCGTCACCATGCTTGGTGGCTGTGCTCCGGTCTACAAGAAATGCGCAGTTTGCTCGTAACCCCTTGAGAGGTGACAAGGTCATCGCACAACGCCCGGGGTTGGGGTATCCAGGGCACCGATGGACCTGTTTGCGGCCAGCGCCAAGAAGCGCCTCGTGGGGCAGCCACTTGCCGAACGAATGCGCCCACGTAGCCTCGATGAGCTGGTTGGACAGCGCCACCTGGTGGGGCCGGGACGCATCCTGTCAGGGCTGGCCCCAGGGCGTACGATTCCTTCGTTGATCCTGTGGGGCCCGCCGGGGAGCGGAAAGACCACGCTCGCCCGCCTGCTGGGCGACACGCTCAAGGCGGAGCTGAACGCCCTCTCAGCGGTCGACGCCGGCGTCAAGGATGTCCGCGAGGCGGTCGCCAAGGCGGCCGAGCGCCGCAACCAGTTCGGCGCCCGCACGCTGCTGTTCATCGATGAGATCCACCGGTTCTCCAAGACCCAGCAGGACGCGCTGCTGCCGCACGTCGAGGCCGGCACGGTCACGCTGATCGGCGCGACCACCGAGAACCCGAGCTTCGGCGTGGTCGCCGCGCTGCTGTCGCGGTGCCGGGTCGTCCGGCTCGAGGCGCTGTCGGACCCCGAGCTCGCCGAGCTGGCGCAGCGCGCGGTCGCCGATCACGAGCGCGGCCTGGGCGCCCTCCACGTCACGCTCCACCCCGAGGTCGCCGCGCAGCTGGTCGCCGGCGCCGCCGGGGACGCCCGCCGGCTGTACTCGGTGCTCGAGGTCGCCGCCGACCTCGCCCGCCGCGCCGCCCCGGACCGAGCCGAGGGCCCCGGGGGCGACGAGGGCCCCGAGCGCGAAGCTCCGCCCGCCGCGGCGATCACCGCCGAGCACATCGCCGAGGCCGCCCAGGGCCGCAATCTGCTCTACGACAAGGCCGGCGACGAGCACTACGGCGTGGTCTCGGTGTTCATCAAGAGCATGCGCGGCTCGGATCCCGACGCCGCGGTGTACTGGATGACGCGGATGATCGAGGCCGGCGAGGATCCGCGGTTCGTGCTGCGCCGCATGGTGATCTTCGCGGCCGAGGACGTCGGCAACGCCGATCCGCAGGCGCTCGGTGTCGCCATCGCCGCGCTCCAGGCGGTCGAGCTGGTCGGCCTGCCCGAGGGCGTCCTGCCGATGACCCAGGCGGTGACGTACCTGGCGCTGGCGCCCAAGTCGAACGCGGCGCTCACGGCGTACGCCGCCGCGCGCAAGCTCGTCACCGAGCGCGGCACCCTCCCGGTGCCCGCACGCTACCGCCCGGGCTCGACCGCGCTCGATCGCGCGATGGGTCACGGCCAGGGCTACAAGTACCCACACGACTTCGCCGGCAACTACGTCCCCGAGGACTACCTGCCCGACGAGCTCGTCGGCGAGCGGATCTACCGGCCGGCCGACTCCGGGTTCGAGGCCGAGCTCGCCCGGCGGCTCGCGCAGCTTACCGAGCGCAAGAAGCGTTGAGCCCTACCAGGCGACGAGGCTCACGCCAGGCGAACCCAGCGCGCCTTGGCTGCTTCGATCTTGGGCGTGAACGACGGCGGGAAGTGCCGCGTGACGTAGGCGAACGCCTGGCTGATCAGCTCGCGGTCGACCTCGGGCGGCACCTCCATGTTCTGATCATTCGGATCGGGCCTGATCCCGAGTCGGACGATCTCGGTGAGGCGAAGCACGTGCAGGCGATTGACGAACAGCGCGTGCGCGATCCCGAGGAACAGCTCTTCGATGCCGGGGTCCAGGGACATGAGCCCCCGTACCTACCACAGCGGTCGAGAGCGTTCTAGCCTGAACCATGCCGCGCCGGGGCGCGCGGGCCGCCGGCGGCGGTGCATCCGTTATCGCTGCTTGACGACGTGGCGCAGGCCGCCGAGCCGCGCGTTGGGGGTGAGCGTGTACCCCCGGACGTCCTTGTTCGACAGCACGATGTTGTCCTCGTGCCACAACGGGATGATCGGGACATCCTCGGCGACCAGGCGCTGGACCTCGGCGTAGATCTGCTTGCGGCGCTCGCGATCGAGCTCCTCGCGGCCCGCGAGCGTCAGCCGGTCGACCTCGGCGCTGCGGTAGCGCCAGCGGTTGAACCCGTCGGGCACCGCCGGCGACGGGATCCACGACGAGTGGAAGTACATGAAGTAGAAGTCCGGCTCGGTGATGTCGGTGGTCTGCATCGACGCGAGCTGGTACGCGCCGCGCTTGACGTCGGCGAAGAACGTCGCGAACTCGAACGAGCGGATCTCGACCGCGATACCGACCTCGGCGAGCTGCGCCGCGATCACGCGCGCGATCGCGACCCGGAACGCGTCGGCCGAGACCTTGTAGATGAGGCGGAGCCGAGGCTCGGGCCCGGGGCCGTCGGGATCGCGCAGCCCCGCGTCGTCGAGCAGCTCGCGCGCGCGCGCCAGGTCGTGATCCCAGTGCCGCACGCCGGCTGCGTAGGCCCAGTGCTGCGGCGGCAGAAGGCCGGTCGCCGGCACCGCGCGGCCGCCGAACTTGTTCGCGATGATCGCGGGCCGATCGAGCGCGAGCGCGATCGCCTGGCGCACGCGGCGATCCGCCAGGACCCGGTCGTCGTTGTTCATCATCAGGTACGTGAGCACCGCGCTGCGGCCGGTCTGGATCTGGACGCGCGGCCGCTGCTCGATCGCCGAGACCAGATCGAGCCGCACCGCGTTCTGGATCAGATCCGCCGAGCCGCCGACCAGCATCGACAGCCGCGCCGCCGCGTCGCGCACGAACTTGATCTCGACGTGCGGCACGGCCGGCTTGTCGCCGAAGTAGAACGGGTTGGGCTCGAGCCGGGCGCTGGTCGAGGTCAGCTCGCGCAGCCGGTACGGCCCGGCGCCGATCACGCGATCGCTGGCCGGCGGGCCGTCGTGGAACGACACGATGCCGAAGTCGATGTCGGTCATGAACGTCGCCAGCGGCGCCTTGAGGTGGAACCGCGCGACCCGCGGGCCGGTGGCCTCGACCCCGGTCATCCGGTCCGACAGCATCTTGTGCGAGCCGCTGGTCGACTCGGGCGACAGCACGGTCATGTACGTCCCGACCACGTCCGCGGCGGTGACCGGCGAGCCGTCCGAGAACCGGGCGTCGTCGCGCAGCGTCACGTCGATCGTGCGATCGTCGAGCGTCTCGACCTTGGCCGCGAGCTCGAGCCGCGGCCGCATGTCCGGGGTGTCGACCGCCGTGAGCCCGCTGGCGACCAGCTGGGCGAGCCGGGCGTCGTAGGTCGAGACCTGGGCGCGGGGATCCGAGGAGCTCATCGGCGCCTCGATCACCAGCACGAGGGTATCGTCGGGCGTCCGCCGGGTGCGCGGCTCGCAACTCACCGTTGCAGCAACAAGGGCCACGAGCCGGACAACCGTGTTAGCGTGGGGTCGTGGGTGCATCTCGGGTGGTGCTCACCGCGGTCGCCGCAGGGACGGCGGCGCTGGTCTCGAGTATCTGCATTGTACGGCTGCACGCGCAAGGCGCCGGATCTGCTGCCCCGGAGGCCGCCCGGCCGGCCGAGGACGAAGAGGCGTCCGGCAGCGCCACGGTCCCCCGGCTCGCCGCGCCGGCCGATCCGAAGGCGCGGCTCACGTGGCTCCAGGGCCGCGTCACCGCGGCGCTGTCGGCCGATCCCAGGCTCGCCGGTGCCCGCAGGGCGGTCTCGGTGATCGATCTGGCGACCGGGGCCGAGCTGGTCGCGCACGACGCCGATCGCGGGATGAGCCTGGCGTCGACCGCCAAGCTCCTGACCTCGGCGGCCGCCCTGTCGACGCTCGGCGGTGGGTTCCACTGGCGGACCGCGGTGTACGGCGCCGAGCCCGACGACAAGGGCGTCGTCGCCGGCGAGATCTACATCAAGGGTCGCGGCGATCCGATGCTGGGCACCGCCGAGCTCGGTGCGCTCGCCGCCGAGCTCGCCGCGCGCGGCGTCCGCTCGGTCGATCGCCTGGTGATCGACGACAGCTACTTCGACGACCAGGTCGAGCCGCCGCACTTCGCCGATCAGCCCGGCGAGACCGCCGGGTTTCGCGCGCCGGTTGCGAGCCTGGGGGTCGCGCGGAGCACGGTCACCGTTGTCGTCG
This sequence comes from Kofleriaceae bacterium, assembly GCA_036403075.1. Lineage (GTDB taxonomy): Bacteria > Myxococcota_A > Polyangia > Haliangiales > Haliangiaceae > JABFXX01. The sequence goes on along the minus strand of DASWRS010000360.1, from coordinate 9,366 downwards.
TCGCCGATCCAGGCGGCGCCGCGACCGTGACGCTCGATCCCGAGCCCGGCGACTACATCAAGCTGGTCGACAAGGGCGTGACCAGCGTGACCCGCGGCCGGACCCGCCTGGTGGTCGACATGAAGCCGAAGATCGACCACCTCGAGGTCACGGTCTCGGGCCAGATCCGCTGGGGCGAGGGCAGCTGGGAGATCCGCAAGCGCGTCGGCGATCCGACCCGGTTCGCCGGCGAGGTGTTCCGGCGCGCGCTGAGCGAGCACGGGGTCAAGGTCAAGGCGCGCGCGCTCGGCCACGCCGTGGTCCCGGCGACCGCCCGGCTGCTCGCGGCGCACGACAGCCCGCCGCTGTCCGACGTGCTCCGCACCATGAACAAGGTTTCTGACAATTACTTGGCGGAGTCGCTGCTCAAGACCCTCGGCGCCGAGACCCGGACGACCCCCGGCCCGGCGACCTGGGCCGACGGCCGCGCCGCGCTGCACGCCTACCTCGCGACGATCGGCATGCCGGAATCTGGTTACCGCGCTGACAACGGCTCGGGCCTGTTCGACGCGACGGAGGTTTCCGCAAGGCAGATCACGACGCTGCTTCGCGCGGCGTACGCGGATTTTCGAGTCGGTCCAGACCTGGTTGCGTCGCTGCCGGTCGGAGGTATCGATGGTACGCTGGCGCGGCGATGGCACGGCCATCCGGCGAGCGGCCGGGTCCGCGCCAAGACCGGCACGCTCGACAAGGTCACCACTCTCGCGGGATACTTCGCCTTCGACGGCAGGCACCCGCTTGGTTTCGCGATTCTCGTGAACGACATCCCCCCCGGTCAGCGCGCGAGTGCGAGAACCGCCGCCGACACCATCATCGACGCGCTCGCCGCGTATCTGGGATCACCGTGAAGAACGATGAAGACTTGTCGTCGGAACGTTGCTTGTTGCTCCCGTTGATGTCGACCTGGCACGGTGGTACGAAACAGCACGAAGAAGGAGCTCGCTCATGGCCGATCTGAAGGGCAGCAAGACCCACACGAACTTGAAAGAAGCATTTGCAGGTGAATCGCAGGCCAACCGCCGCTATCTGTATTTCGCGAAGGTCGCCGACGTCGAGGGATACCCCGACCTCGCCGGTCTGTTCCGCGACACCGCCGAGGGCGAGACCGGCCACGCGCACGGTCACCTCGATTACCTGAAGCGGGTCGGCGACCCGGCCACCGGCGAGCCGATCGGTGACAGCGCCAAGAACCTCAAGGCGTCGATCGCCGGCGAGACCTACGAGTACACGCAGATGTACCCCGGGTTCGCCAAGACCGCGCGCGAGGAAGGCTTCGAGGAGATCGCGGAGTGGTTCGAGACCCTGGCCCGCGCCGAGCGTTCGCACGCCGGCCGGTTCCAGAAGGGCCTCGACGGACTGACCGCGAAGTAGCCGCGCGGCATCGCCACCGGCGAGCGACCCGAGAGCGACCGACGTCGGGATGCCAGGCTCCCGGCGTCTGCAGTCGTTCCACCGACGTCCGGCATGGCATCGGCCAGGCGAGGACGGCGGTTTCGCTCGCGCTCGACGAGTCGCGCTCGACGAGCTTCGGGCCGCGCCGTTCTGGTCACCGCCCGCGGTCACCGGAACGCGCCGGGCTCGCGGCCGTCGTCCGAGCCGGTGCGTGGTACACCCGCATCATGAGTCTGGTGCGTCCTATCACCCGCCGCGACATCAAGGGACCCGCGCTGTACGGGCCGATCCGCGATGACTACCGCCACCGCGTGATCGCGATGAAGCGGCCGCGCCGCGTCCTGATCGGCGATCGGGTCTCGCTGGTGTTCGAGAACCGCCACACGCTGTCGGTCCAGATCGAGGAGATCTGCCGCGCCGAGAACCTGACGCGCGACGATCAGATCGAGAGCGAGATCGCGGTCTACAACGAGCTGATGCCGACCGAGAGCTCGCTGTCGGCGACGCTGTTCATCGAGCTGCCGGGTGAGGCCGATCCGTACGTCGTGCTCAAGGAGCTGGTCGGCCTCGACGAGCACGTCGTGCTGCACATCGGGCCGCACGCGCTCCGCGCCGCGTTCGAGCCCGGGCGGTCGACCGAGGACCGGATCTCGGCCGTCCAGTACACGCGCTACCCGCTGACCCCCGAGGCGCGCGCGGCGCTGCTGACGCCGGGCACCGAGGTCGCCGTCGAGATCGATCACCCGAACTACCGCCACCGCGTGGTCTGCCCCGAGGACACCCGCGCCTCGCTCGCCGCGGACTATGCGTAGCGCGCTCGGTCGCCTGGCGTGCATCGCGCTGTGCGTGGCCTGCGGCGGCGCACGGCGCGAGCAGATCGCGCGCGAGACCCAGGTGTTCGACTGCCGCGGCCGGCGGGCGAGCTACGTCGCGGCCCACCACCTCGCCGGCGACGAGCTCGGGGTCCAGATCGACTGCGCCGACGCCGGGCCGCGGATCAAGCGGTGGCGGACCGACAAGGCCGGGACGCGGCTCGAGGACGCGCGCAGCCTGACCCCGGGCGAGTTCGACCGGGTATGGAAGGAGATCGACGGCACCGGCTGGGCGTACCTCCGCGACTGCAGCAACGGCACCGGCGGCAAGCAGGACCCGATCTACCTGTTCGACATCAAGGACGACCAGAACCAGGCGTCGTTTCAATGTCAGTCGCAGTCGATGCCGTATCCCTACAACGACATCGTCGATCCGCTCGACCTGGCCGCCCAGGCCGGCCGCCGCCAGCTCGGCGATGACGAGCCGGCGGAGCTGAAGGCGCGCGACCGCAAGGACAAGCAGCGGTGACCACGGCTGCCGCGCCGGGAGGCACCTCGTGACGGCTCCGCTGGCAGGTACGACCGCCGTCGTGACCGGCGCCAGCCGCGGCATCGGCCGCGCGATCGCGCTGCGCCTGGCCGAGGCCGGGGCCGACGTCGCGCTGTGGGCGCGCGACGCCGACGCGCTGCAGCGCGTCGCGAACGAGGTCGCCGCGCTCGGCGCCCGCACACAAGCGATCGTGTGCGACGTTACGGACTCTGCGGCCGTCGAACGCGCGGCCGAGCAGGTCCGCAGCGCGCTCGCGCCCGTAACCGTGGTCGTCAACAACGCCGGCGCGGTCCTGCGCAAGCCGACCGTGGCGATCAGCGATGCCGAGTGGCGGCGCGTGATGGCCGTGAACGCCGACGGTACGTTCCACGTGACCCGCGCCTTCCTCCCCGACCTCACCCGCGCCGGCGGCCGCATCATCAACATCTCGTCGATCGCGGGCCGCGAAGGCACCGCGCTGCTGGCGGCCTACTGCGCTGCCAAGCATGCGGTCATTGGGCTGACCCGGGCACTTGCCGAGGAGCTCCGCGCTGCTAAGGTCTCCGTGAATGCGATCTGTCCTGGCAGCGTCGACACGATCATGCTGCGCGAAGGCATGCCTGGAGCGAGTCCGGATATGAGCCCGGACGATATTGCTCGCACGGCGTTGTTCCTGGCCACCACAGCACCACCGGCGTTGACCGGGGCTTGCATCGATGTCTTCGGCTGAAACCCGGGAAAGAGATGCGAAGACCATGCGCGAACTAGGATTGGACAATCCCGCCGCGCTGTCCTCGTTGCCGATCTTCCCGCTCCCCAACTGCGTGCTTCTCCCCGGCGGGCTGTTGCCGCTGCACGTGTTCGAGAAGCGGTATCGCGACATGACGCGCGACTGCCTCGCCGGACACCAGCTGATGGGGGTCGCCCGGCTGCGCCCCGGCTTCGAGAGCACGTACCACGGCCGCCCGCCGGTGTACGAGAAGTGTGGCGTCGGCCGGATCATCTGCTCCGAGGAGCTGCCCGACGGGCGGTTCGCGCTGCTGCTCCGCGGCGTCGCACGGGCCGAGATCGCGCGCGAGCTGCCGACCGAGCGCGGCTACCGGCTGGTCGAGGCCCGCGCGCTCGACGATGCGTCCTACGATCCGCTCGACGCCCACGATCATCACCGCCGGCTGATCTCGCTGTGCGACCGGCTCGCCGAGGTGATCGAGCAGGGCGGCGCGCAGCTCCGCGACCTGGTCCGCAACTTCGACTCGCCGGGCGAGTGCGCCGATGCCGTCGCCGCCGCGCTGGTGATGGACGCCGACGCGCGCCAGGAGCTGCTCGAGGCCCGCGATCCGATGGTCCGCCTGCAGCGCACGCTGGGCCACGTCAGCCACCTGCTCTGCGAGCTCGCGCCCTGCCAGGGCGCGGTCAACTGACCCCCGCGGCGCGCGGTCCGGTGTGAGCCTGGGCGGCGCCGGCCACCGCGGCGCGGCTCACACGGCGCGCGCTGCCGGGCTGGTCGCCGGCGCGAACGCCAAGGTCGAGCTCTGGGCGCGCTGAGCGCCGGGCGTTACTTGATCACCGCGAGCCGCGGCGACCGCTTGGGCTTGGACAGCACGTTGCCGGCGATCTTGAGCGCGGTCTTGGTCGCGAGGTCCATGAACCGCTGCGCGTTCTCCGAGTCCGGGCTCGCGATCACGATCGGCACGCCGGCGTCGCCGCCGAACCGGATCCGGGTGTCGATCGGGATCTCGCCGAAGAACTCTGCGCCGACCTCCTGCGCGAGCCGCTTGCCGCCGCCGTGGCTGAAGATCTCGTCGGTGTGGCCGCACGCCGGGCACTTGTAGGTGCTCATGTTCTCGATGATCCCGAGGATCGGGATCTCGACCTTCTCGAACATCGCGATGCCCTTGACGACGTCGATGATCGCGATCTCCTGCGGCGTGGTGACCATGACCGCGCCGGCGATCGGGATCAGCTGCGACAGCGAGAGCTGGACGTCGCCCGTGCCCGGCGGCAGGTCGCAGACCAGGTAGTCGAGCTCGCCCCACTCGACGTCGCCGAGGAACTGGGTCAGCAGGCGGTGGACCATCGGGCCGCGCCACACCACCGCCTCGCCCTTGTCGACGAAGAACCCGACGCTGATGACGCGCAGGCCGTGGTGCAGCGCCGGGGTGATCCGCGAGTCCTTGGTCGCCGATGCCGGGACCTCCGGGGCGCCGAGCATGGTCGGGATCGACGGGCCGAACACGTCGGCGTCGAGCAGGCCGACCCGGGCGCCGTGGCGCGCCAGCGCGAGCGCGAGGTTGACCGCGACCGTCGACTTGCCGACGCCGCCCTTGCCGGCGGCGACCGCGATGACGTTCTTGGGGCCCTTGAGCACCGCCTTGTCGCTCGGCGCCGGCAGGTACGCGGTCGTGACCTCGGGGAGCACGGTGACCCGCTTGGCCCCCGCGGCCTTGACCGCCTGCTCGATCATCACGATCAGCTCGCGGCGCTGCCCGAGCGGGTAGGCGTGGGTCGGCAGGTCGATCCGGATCAGCACGTCGTCGCCCTGGACCTCGACGCTCTTCACCATCCGGTAGCTGATGATGTCGTGGCCGAGCGCCGGATCGACGACCTTGGCGAGTGCCTCTTTGACCGCTGCGTCGGTGATCATGATTTCTCTCTGGACTCCTGGAGTCCTCGGGTCGTCGGGTCGCCGAGTCAGGCCAGGTGTCCCAGCCTGGACTTCTTGGCCGCAAGATACCCCGCGCTGTGCTCGTTCGAGGCCACCCAGTGCGATTCGTGCGCCGAGACTACGACCCCGGCGCGCTCGAGCCCGCTGATCTTCTGGGGATTGTTGGTCATCAGGCGCACCGAGCCGACCTCGAGATCCGCCAGGATGCCGGCCGCCAGATCGTACGATCGCAGGTCGGGATCGAAGCCGAGCTGGAGGTTGGCGTCGACGGTGTCAGCGCCCTCGTCCTGCAGCTGATAGGCGCGGATCTTGTTGCCCAGGCCGATGCCGCGGCCCTCCTGGACCAGGTACACGACCACGCCGCGGCCCTCGCGGCCGATGCGCTCGATCGCCGCGTCGAGCTGGGCCCGGCAGTCGCAGCGCAGGCTGCCCAGGACCTCGCCGGTGAAGCACGAGCTGTGGACCCGGGTCAGCACGTCGCTGCCGCGAACATCGCCGAACACCATCGCCACGTGCTCCTCGGCCGCGATGCCCACCGCGGTCGCTCCGGGGCCTGCGGCCGCGCCGGTGCGGTACACGACCACGCGATATTCACCGTGGGGGGTTGGTAACCTCGCTTCCGAGTACCGCAGGACCATTGCGCCTGGCCTGTATGGCGTTCGCGGCGGGGCTTGTCAATCGGACCGGCGGCTCCTATGGTGGGACCATGGCGGTGCGCCCCGTGGTGATCTGGCCCGACGAGCGGTTGCGGCAGCCGTCCGTGCCGATCACCGCCGTCGATGCCTCGGTCCGGGCGCTGTACCAGGACCTGGTCGACTCGATGTACGCCGAGAACGGCCTGGGCATCGCCGCGCTCCAGCTCGGCGACCCGCGCCGGATGTTCATCGTCGAGCCCAAGCTCGCCGGCCGGTCCGAGACCGATCCGCCGCTGGCGTTCCTCAACCCCGAGGTGGTCGAGACCTCCGAGGAGCAGCAGGACAGCGAGGAAGGCTGCCTGTCGTTCCCCGACATCTACATCAAGGTCAAGCGGCCGATGCGCTGCAAGGTCCGGGCGATGGGCCTGGACGGCGCGCTGTTCGAGATCGAGGGCGAGGCGCTGTTCGCCCGCTGCCTGCTGCACGAGAACGACCATCTGACCGGCAAGCTGCTGGTCGACTTCGTCGGCCCGCTCAAGCGCCAGATGATCAAGAAGAAGCTGCAGAAGCAGAAGGCCGACGCCGACGAGGCCGAGGCGTAGCGCCGCGGCATTCGGGCCGTGTAGCCTCGCCCCGTGACCGACTGCGTCTTCGTCCGCGGCCTCGAATTCGAAGGCAACCATGGCTATTCCGCGGCCGAGCGCCGCGGCACCCGACGGTTCCGCGTCAACCTGACGCTCGAGCTCCCGCTCGCCGCTGCCGCCGCGTCCGACCGGATCGCGGACACCGTCGATTACTGGAAGGTCAGCGAGATCGTCGTCGGGCTCGGCACGCGGTCGACGTTCCGGCTGCTCGAGGCGCTCGCCGGCGCGATCGGCCACAAGATCCAGGAGCTCTACCCCCGGGCGTGCGTCGCGATCGAGCTCGAGAAGCTCGCCCCGCCCTGCCCCGGGGTGCCCGCGGCGTGCGGTGTGCGCCTGGTGCTCCCGGCGATCGAGCCGTGAGCCCGGCGCCAGCCCCGGAGCGACACGTCAAGCCCCGCCCGCGCTCCGGGTCGCGGCACCGCGATCGCGGTCACGCTGGCGCAGCCGGGCGCACCTCACCGCCGGCCGCGGCATCGTGGAATTCCGTGCGTGAGGTCGGGCCCGTGCCCACCGGCGCCGCGAAAAAAACCAGCCCACGATCGCCCGCCGGGCTTTACCCTTACCTGCGATCGTACTAAGTCCCCACGACATGCTCGAGCGTGATCCCAGGACCTTGACCCGGCTACAGGCGGTGGTGACCGCGCTGATCGAGCATCGTGTGTCGACCTCTCTCGTCGATGTCGAGCGCGCGCTCGCCCGCTGGCGCAGCGGGGCGCACACCGCGCTCGCTGCCCACGGCGCGGTGCTGCGGCACGCGGCGCGCTGCGAGCGCACGGTCGAGCGGGTCACCGCGGCCGCCGGCGACCGGCCCGAGGGCATCCTGCGCGACGCGGTCGATGCCGGCCTGATGTCCGAGGCCGAGTTCGTCGAGCTGGTCGGCCGGCCGTCGCGCGACATCGCGTCGATCGGCGCCCTGGTCGACGAGGACGACGCCAGCGCGCCCGACAAGAAGCGCACGCTCGAGGCGCTGCTCGCGCGCGGCCCGGTGCTGGTCCACGTCGATGCCCGCCGCTCCGAGGTCGCCGTCCCGCCCAGGTTCCGTGCCGATCCCAGCCTGGTGCTGCGGTTCGGCTACCAGCTGACGCCGGCGATCGCCGATCTCACCATCGACGAGGAGGCGATCGCCGGAACGCTGACGTTCGGCGGCCAGCCGTTCCACTGCGTCCTGCCGTGGACCGCGGTCTACGCGGCGATGGTCGAGGGCGAGCAGCGCGGCACCGTGTGGCCCGAGGACGTCCCCGAGGACGTGCTGACCGGGGGCGAGCCCCAGGCCATCGGGCCCCAGGCCATCGGGCCCCAGGCCGGGCCCACCGCGCTGCCCACCGCCGTTGCCGTCAAGCCCGACGACGAGTCCCGCAAGCGCGGTCACCTGAAGCTCGTGGACTGATGTAGCGCGCTGCGCCGGCACCGCGCGCCCGGTTCTGTGCTCGACAGCACCGCCGCCGCGCCGCATCGTGATCGGGTGATCGACCTCGACCGGTACTTCGCACGCATCGGCTACCACGGGCCGCGGACCGCGACCCTCGAGACGCTCCACCAGATCGTCCACGCGCACGTCCAGACGATCCCGTTCGAGAACCTCGACGTGCTGCTCGGCCGGCCGATCGAGCTCGAGCTCGGCGCGGTCCAGCGCAAGCTGGTCGATGCCCGGCGCGGCGGCTACTGCTTCGAGCAGAACTCGCTCTTGCTCGCGGTGCTGACCGAGCTCGGGTTTGCCGCCCGGCCGCTGAGCGGGCGGGTTCGCTGGCAGCGCCCGCGCGACTACACGCCGCCGCGCACCCACCTGTTCGTCCGCGTCGAGCTCGACACGTCGTGGCTGGTCGACGTCGGGATCGGCGCGATGTCGATGGCCGCGGCGATCCGCCTGGTCCTCGACGAGCCGCAGCCGACGCCGCACGAGCCCCGCCGCCTGGTCCGCGACGGCGAGCGGATCTTCCACCAGGCCCGGCTCGGCGACGAGTGGCAGGACGTCTACGAGACCACGCTCGAGGACATGCCGCCGATCGATCGCGAGGTCGCCAGCTGGTACACCAGCGCGCACCCGGAGTCGTCGTTCAAGCAGCGCCTGACCGTGGCGCGCGCGCTGCCCGACGGCCGGCGGATCACCCTGCTCAACCGCGAGCTCTCGGTCCGCGAGCGCGACGGCCGCGCCGAGCGCCGCCTGATCGAGTCGCCCGACGAGCTGCTCGCCGTGCTCGCCGAGCACTTCGGCCTGGTGTTCCCGGCCGGCACCCGGTTCCCGTGCCCCGCGCTCGACTGGCCCGAGCACGCAGGATCGCGCGGCGCCCCGGCCTGAGCCGCCGCGGCTCGTGCTCAGCCGGCTCGCTGCTCAGCCGGCGCTGCGCAGCTTCTTGCGCTCCTCGGGGTTCTCGTCGAGCCACGCCCGCAGGCTCTCCTCGGTGATCTCGACGACGACATCGTCATCGCCGACCCGGGCCTGACAGCCGAGCCGCGACTCCGCGCGGACGTCGAACGCCTTGTCCATGATGTCGTTCTCCTTGTCGGAGACCTCGGGCAAGGAGTCGAGCCCGGCCTGGACCCAGACGTGACAGGTCGAGCACGCCAGGTTGCCGCCGCAGGCGTGACCGACGCGCGCGCCGCAGTCCTCGGCGGCATCGAGGATCGACGTCCCGCGCGGGCAGTCGACCGT
>DASWRS010000359.1:0-23193 GCA_036403075.1 Kofleriaceae bacterium | reverse complement strand
TCATGCCGAAGCTAGACGTCAAGAACATCAGCGGGAACAACGTCGGGTCGATCGACCTCGACGACAGCGTGTTCGGCGCCGAGATCCACGAGCACCTCCTGTGGGAGGTCGTGAAGTGGCAGCTCGCCAAGCGCCGCGCCGGGACCGCGTCGACCAAGCGGCTGGGCGAGGTCCGCGGGTCGTCCAAGAAGGTCTGGAAGCAGAAGGGCACCGGCCAGGCGCGCCAGGGCAGCCGACAGGCGCCGCAGTGGGTCGGTGGCGGCTCGGTGTTCGGCCCCAAGCCGCGCAGCTACGACTACGCGATGCCGCGCAAGGCCAAGAAGGCCGCGCTGCGCGCCGCGCTGTCGCTGCGCGCGTCCGAGAACAAGATCGTCGTGCTCGACAGCTTCGCGATCGGCGGCCCGAGAGGGTCGACCAAGTCGGTCGCGAGTGCGCTCGCCGCGATCGGCGCGGCCCAGCCCGACAACAAGGTCCTGATCGTCGACACCAAGACCAACGACAACCTGGTGCGCGGTGCGCGCAACCTGCGGTCGTCGCAGTGGGTCGCCCCCGAGGGGATCAACGTCTACGACATCCTGCGCCACCAGACCCTGGTCTTGACCCAGGCCGCGGTCGCGTCGATCACCGAGGCGCTCGGTGCCGGGGGAGCCAAGTAGCCATGCGCGACGCCCAGTCCATCATCAAGCGCCCGCTGCTCACCGAGAAGTCGTCGCGGCTGCGCGAGACCGGCGGCGCGGCCGAACGTCGCGCCGAGGGCGACACCTACGCCCAGCAGGTCGTGTTCGAGGTCGCGCGTGACGCCAACAAGATCGAGATCCGCAGCGCGGTGCAGAGCCTGTTCAAGGTCACCGTGACGGGGGTCCGCACGCTGGTGGTCCGCGGCAAGCAGAAGCGGGTCGGCAAGTTCTCCGGCCAGCGTCCGGCGTGGAAGAAGGCGTTCGTGACGCTCAAGCCTGGCGACAACATCGAGTTCTTCGAGGGAGTCTAGGATGGCGATCAAGAAGTACAAGCCGACCTCACCGGGCCGGCGTGGGATGTCTACCCAGGACTTCGGCGACATCACCACGCATGAGCCGGAGAAGAGCCTGCTCGCGCACAAGTCGGCGACGGCCGGCCGCAACAACCACGGCCGCGTGACCTCGCGGTTCCGCGGCGGCGGCCACAAGCAGCGCTACCGGGTGATCGACTTCAAGCGCACCAAGACCGGCGTCCCGGCCACCGTGCTGTCGATCGAGTACGACCCGAACCGCTCGGCGCGCCTGGCGCTCCTGCAGTACGCCGACGGCGAGAAGAGCTACATCCTGGCCCCGCAGCACCTCAAGGTCGGCGACCAGGTGATCGCGGCCAACTCGGCCGACATCAAGCCCGGCAACTCGCTGCCGCTGCGCTACATCCCGATCGGCACCGAGGTCCATGCGGTCGAGCTCAAGATCGGCCGCGGCGCGCAGATCGGCCGGTCGGCGGGCACCAAGGTCACGCTGATGGCCAAGGAAGGCGACTGGGCGACGCTGCGCATGCCGTCGGGCGAGATGCGCCGGGTCCACATCGACTGCCGGGCCACGGTCGGCCAGATCGGCAACACCGAGCACGCCAACATCCAGTGGGGCAAGGCCGGCCGCATGCGGTGGAAGGGCATCCGCCCGCACAACCGCGGCGTGTCGATGAACCCCGTCGATCACCCGATGGGTGGTGGCGAGGGCCGGTCGTCGGGCGGCCGCCACCCGTGCACGCCGTGGGGCCAGAAGACCAAGGGCCTCAAGACCCGCCACAACAAGCGGACCGAGCAGTTCATCATCCGCCGCCGGGCGAAGTAAGCGCGAAAAGGAAACCAGCGATGCCTCGTTCAGTCAAAAAGGGTCCCTTCGTCGAGCACTACCTCGCCAAGAAGATGGCGACGGCGGCCAAGGAGGGCAATCCGTCGCGCCGCGTGATCACGACCTACTCGCGACGCTCGACGGTGATCCCGTCGATGGTCGGCCTCACCTTCGCGATCCACAACGGCCGCAAGTTCATTCCGGTGTTCATCACCGAGCAGATGGTGGGACACAAGCTCGGCGAGTTCTCGCTGACCCGGACGTTCCACGGCCACAGCGGCGAGCGGAAGAAGTAGGTCATGCTGGCACGTGCACTCGTTCGTGGCATCTCGATGTCGCCCCGCAAGATGCGGGTCGTCGCCAACCTCGTCCGCAACAAGAAGGTCGAGGACGCCGTCGGCCTGCTCGATCTGATGCCCAAGCGCGCCGCGGGGATCATCTCCAAGGCGATCAAGTCGGCCGCGGCCAACGCCGAGGAGCGCTCGGGCGGCGATGCGTCGATCGACCAGCTCCGCATCCACACGATCGCCGTCGACGGCGGCACGATCGCCAAGCGCTGGATGCCGCGGTCGATGGGCCGCGCCAACCGGATCAACCACCGCACCAGCCACCTCACCGTGGTTGTCACCGACGACTAGGGGCAAACATGGGCCAGAAAACACATCCAACCGGGTTTCGCCTCGGCATCATCAAGACCTGGTCGTCTCGGTGGTACGAGGAGAAGAACTACGCCAAGTGGCTGCATGAAGACTTGAAGCTCAAGGCCTTCATCAAGAAGAAGCTCAACCACGCCGGCGTGAGCTACATCGAGATCGAGCGCGCCGCGAACAAGGCGAAGATCAACATCCACACCGCGCGCCCCGGCATCGTGATCGGCAAGCGCGGCGCGGGTGTCGAGACCCTCAAGAAGGAAGTCCAGGCGCTGACCGAGAACGAGGTGTTCCTGAACATCATCGAGGTCCGCAAGGCCGAGACCAACGCGCAGCTGGTCGCCGAGAACATCGCGACCCAGCTCGAGCGCCGGATCGCGTTTCGCCGCGCGATGAAGAAGGCGACGCAGACCGCGATGAAGTTCGGCGCCAAGGGCATCAAGGTCGCGTCGAGCGGCCGGCTCGGTGGCGCCGAGATGTGCCGCCGCGAGTGGTACAAGGAGGGCCGCGTGCCGCTCCACACGCTGCGCGCGGACATCGAGTACGGCTTCACCGAGGCGCACACCACCTACGGCAGCATCGGCGTCAAGGCCTGGGTGTTCCACGGCGAGGTCCTCCCGCCCCGCAAGGAAGTCCGCACCCCGGCGCCGCAGCGCTGATCTGGAGAACCAGCCATGTCGATGCTCTCCCCCAAACGTTCGAAGTTCCGCAAGTCGCACAAGGGCAACCTCAAGGGCCGCGCCAAGGGCGGTGACCAGGTGTCGTTCGGCGACTTCGGGCTGCAGGTCACCTCGCCGGGCTGGATCACCGCGCGCCAGATCGAGGCCGCGCGTGTCGCGATCTCGCGCTCGGTCAAGAAGCTTGGCAAGATCTACGTCCGGGTGTTCCCGGACCACCCGGTCACCAAGAAGCCGGCCGAGACCCGCATGGGTACCGGCAAGGGCGGCGTCGAGGGCTGGATCGCCGTGGTCCGCCCCGGCCGCGTGATCTTCGAGGTCGAGGGCGTGTCGATCGAGATCGCCAAGGAAGCGTTCCATCGCGCCCACCACAAGCTCACGGTCAAGACCCAGCTGATCGCCCGCGAGGCCGCGCTATGAGCAAGGTCTCCGTCGCCCTCGAGCAGCTGCGCGATCAGCCCGACCACGAGCTTCGCCAGGCCCTGGTCCGGAGCCGCGACGAGCTGTTCCGGCTCCACCTCGCCCAGCACACCAACCAGGTCACGTCCACGGCCGCGGTGATGGAGAAGCGGCGCGAGATCGCGCGGATCTCGACGATCCTGCGCGCTCGCTCGCTCGGCTCCGAGACCCAGGGCCAGAAGACCCAGAGCACCCAGAATACCGAGAATACCGAGAAGGCGAAGTCATGACTGACCCGACCCCGCCCGCAAACTCCGGCCCGGGCCCGGCCCGATCCGACGCCGACCACCGCGGCTCGCGCCGCGTGATCGTCGGCACCGTCACGTCGAGCACGATGGACAAGACGGCGACCGTCACGGTGATCCGCCGCGTCCGCGACCGCCGGTTCCACAAGTTCCTGACGCGCCGCATGAAGTATCACGTGCACGACGAGCACAACACGGCGAAGGTCGGCGACGTGGTCGAGATCGTCGAGTCGCGGCCGATGTCGAAGACCAAGCGCTGGCGGCTGCTCAGCACGCTGTCGCGCGCCGAGATCGATCCGCACGCGTCGGCGCCCGCGGACCAACCGCAGATCGAGAAGTGAGGGTGCCATGATCCAGATGACCTCCGTGCTCGACGTCGCCGACAACAGCGGCGCCAAGAAGGTGTTCTGCATCAAGGTGCTCGGCGGCACCCGGCGGCGCTACGCCACGATCGGCGACGTGATCATCGTGTCGATCCGCGAGGCGATCCCCGGCGCCAAGGTGAAGAAGGGCGAGGTCGCGCGCGCGGTGATCGTCCGCACCAAGCGCGAGCTGGCGCGGTCCGATGGCAGCTACATCAAGTTCGACGGCAACTCGGCCGTCCTCATCAACAAGGAAAACGAGCCGATCGGGACCCGGATCTTCGGGCCGGTCGCTCGCGAGCTGCGCGCCAAGCGGTTCATGAAGATCATCTCGCTGGCGCCGGAGGTGCTCTAGCCATGCCGCACGTACGCAAGGGCGATCTCGTGGTCGTCACCAGCGGGGCTTACAAGGGCAAGCGCGGCAAGATCCTGCGCATCGTCGGCGACCGCGTGGTCGTCGAGAAGGTCGCGATGATCAAGCGCCACCAGAAGCCGACGCAGAAGTCGCCGCAGGGCGGGATCATCGACAAGGAAGGCACGATCCACATCTCCAACGTGGCCCTGTTCGACGACAAGCTCGGACGCGGGACGCGCACCAAGTACGTCGCCGACGGTGACACGAAGGTCCGCGTCGGCGTGAAGTCGGGGACCAAGTTCCCCAGCAGCGGCATGACCTGATCGACCACGGAACCCACGGAAAAACGGAACCCACGATGGCGAAGGACGACGAGAAACCAGCCGCGGCCGCCGGCGACGCTCCCAAGAAGGAGAAGCCGCAGAAGGCCAAGGGCGAAAAGAAGAAGGCCGCCGAGCCCACCGGCCCGGCGCCTACCTACAAGCGCGACAAGGCGCCCAAGCTCAAGGCTGTGTACGACGGAACCGTGCGCCCGCAGATGATGAAGGAGTTCAACTACTCCACCGTCATGCAGGTCCCGCGGATCGTCAAGATCACGGTCAACATGGGTCTGGGCAAGGCCAAGGACGAGCCCAAGATGATCGACCACGCGATCGAGGAGCTCAAGTCGATCACCGGCCAGTCCCCGGTCGTGTCGCGCGCCAAGAAGGACATCGCGGTGTTCAAGCTGCGCAAGGGCCAGAAGATCGGCGTGATGGTCACGCTGCGCCGCGAGCGCATGTGGGAGTTCCTCGATCGGCTATGCAACATCGCGCTGCCGCGCGTCCGCGACTTCCGCGGCGTGTCGCCGCGCGGTTTCGACGGCCGCGGCAACTTCACGATGGGCGTACGCGAGCAGATCATCTTCCCCGAGATCGAGTACGACAAGATCGATTCGATCAAGGGCATGAACATCTCGATCGTCACCACCGCCGCGACCGACGCCGAAGGGCGCGCGTTGCTGGGACACCTCGGTATGCCGTTCAGGACTGTCGCCGTCGCGGCGGCGCCGGGCACCGGAGCTACGGCCTGAGAGGGAAACCATGAGCAAGCTGGTCGATAAGCTTCCCAAGAAGTACAAGTTCAAGGTGCGGGTGAAGAGCCGCTGCAAGCGCTGCGGTCGGTCACGCGCGTATCTCCGCAAGTTCGAGATGTGCCGCCTCTGCTTCCGCGAGCTCGCCCTGCGTGGCGACATCCCGGGCGTCATCAAGTCGAGCTGGTGAGAGGACCCAAGCCATGTCCATGACCGATCCCATCGCTGACTTCCTCGCCCGCATCCGCAACGGCATCCGGGCCCGCAAGCAGCTGGTCGAGTGTCCGCGCTCCAACATCAAGCTCCGGCTCGCCGAGATCCTCCGCGACGAGGGCTTCGTCCAGGGCGTGACTTTGATCGATGACAACAAGCAGGGCATGCTCAAGCTGACCTTGCGCTACGATGGCCGGACCGGGTCCGGTAGCGCGATCACCGGCATGCGCCGCGTGTCACGCCCGGGCCAGCGCACGTACGTCCCCGCCAAACAGGTGCCGCGCGTCCGCAACGGCCTCGGCATCGCCATCCTGTCCACGTCGCAGGGCGTGATGACCGACAAAGAGGCCCGGACCAAGGGCGTCGGCGGCGAAGTCCTCTGCGAGGTCTGGTGAATCATGTCGCGCATCGGTCGTAAACCTCTCGAGATCCCCAAGGGCGTCACCGTGTCGATCAGCAACGACACGGTCTCGACCAAGGGCCCCAAGGGTACGCTGACGCTCAAGCGTCACAAGGACATCGAGATCAAGCAGGCCAAGGACGACGACAAGAAGGACGTGATCGTGTTCGAGCGCAAGGGCAACCTTGGCCACGAGCGCGCCGCCCACGGTCTGATGCGCGCCCTGGTCGGCAACATGCTCACGGGCGTGACCCAGGGCTTCACGCGCCAGCTCGAGATCAACGGCGTCGGCTACAAGGCCGAGATCAAGGGCCCCAAGATCGTGCTGTCGCTCGGCTACTCGCACCCGATCGAGTACCAGCTGCCGGAGGGCATCTCGGCCAAGGTCGACAAGAACCTCCTGATCCTGTCGGGGATCGATCGGCAGGCGCTCGGCGCCGCGACCGCCAAGATCCGCAGCTTCCGTCCGCCGGAGCCCTACAAGGGCAAGGGCATCAAGTACGTCGAGGAGACGATTCTTCGCAAGGCGGGCAAGACCGCAGGCAAGTGAGTTGATCGCACAGGTCGTCGCGCAGGGCGTGCTCCGGTTGCCGGAGGCGCCACCCACCGCGACAACGGCCTCGATCAGGAGACCCAACCATGGCTGGCCACATCAAGTACACCAATCCCAAGCAGCGCAAGCGGTTCCGCCGCAAGGCCTCGATCCGCTTGCGGCTGTCGGGGACCGCCGAGCGCCCGCGGCTCTCGGTGTTTCGCTCGGCGCGCTACGTCTATGCACAGGCGGTCGATGACACAACCGGCCGCGTGCTTGCGGCCGCCAGCGAGCTCGAGCCGACGCTCAAGGGCGAGGTCTCGGGCAAGCCCAAGAAGGAGCGCGCCCGCGCGATCGGCAAGGCGATCGGCGACAAGCTCGTGGCGCTCAACATCAAGGCGGTCGTGTTCGACCGCAACGGCTACATCTTTCACGGCCGCGTCAAAGAGGTCGCCGACGGCGCTCGCGACGCCGGTCTCCAGTTCTAAAGGACGACATGCTGATCAATCCCGAAGAAGTAGGCGAGCTCGTCGACCGCGTCGTCCACATCAACCGCGTGGCCAAGGTGGTCAAGGGTGGCCGGCGGTTCTCGTTCTCGGCGCTCGTGGTGGTCGGCGACCAGCACGGCTACGTGGGCGCGGGTCTGGGCAAGGCCAACGAGGTGCCCGAGGCGATCCGCAAGGGCACCGACCGCGCCAAGCGCAACCTGTTCAAGATCCCGCTGATCAAGGGCACCATCCCGCACGAGGTCGTCGGCTTCTTCGGCGCGGCGCAGGTGCTGTTCCGTCCCGCGTCGCCCGGTACCGGCGTGATCGCCGGCGGGGCCGTCCGGCCGGTGCTCGAGGTCGCCGGGATCACCGACATCCTGACCAAGTCGATCGGTACGTCGAACAAGCACAACGTCATCCACGCGACCATCGTGGCGCTCAAGGCGCTGCGCTCGGTCGAGCAGGTGGCAAAGACCCGCGGCAAGAACGTCACGGATTTCCGCGGTGTTCGGTCGTCCAGCGAGATGCGAGGCTAGCGATGGCGCTCAAGCTCAAGGTGACGCAGGTGCGGTCGGGGGTCGGCCGCTCGGCGCAGCAGAACAAGACCCTGGAAGGCCTCGGGCTTCGCGGGCCGCGTCGCTCGAAGGTGCTCGAGGACACGCCGGCGATCCGCGGCATGATCCGCAAGGTCTCCCACCTGGTGGTCGTCGAACCGGCTGACTAGCCGGGCCTTGGATTTCCTCTCCGGCAGTTGCGCTCACTCAGTTTCCGCGCCAGATTGCAGGCGCGGGCGGGAAAGTCTCCCATGACGATTTCACTGCACAACCTCCATCCCAACCCCGGTGCTACCAAGGCGAAAAAGCGCCTCGGCCGCGGCCGTGGCTCGGGCACCGGCAAGACGTCCGGCAAGGGCGTCAAGGGCCAGAAGGCCCGCCCGGGTCACCACGGCGCCCGCCTGGCGTTCGAGGGTGGTCAGATGCCGATGCCGCGGCGGATCCCCAAGCGCGGATTCAAGAATCCGTTCCGCATCGAAGCATTCCCGATCAACGTCGCCACGCTCGAGCGCGTGTTCGACGCCGGTGCCACCGTCGATCTCGACGCGTTGCGCGCCAAGGGGCTCGTCCCCAAGATGACCGAGCACGTCAAGATCCTCGGCGAGGGCGAGATCACCAAGCAGCTCACGATCAGGGCTTACCGCGCATCGGCGACCGCCAAGGAGAAGGTCGAGAAGGCGGGCGGCACGATCGAGGTCGCCGGCTAGGCCGGGATAAAGGGCCTACGTGGCAGGATCGATCGCAAATATCGGCAAGATCCCGGAGCTCCGGCGCCGGATCTTGTTCACGTTGTTCATCCTCGCGGTCTACCGCATCGGCGTGTTCATCACCGTTCCCGGGGTGAACCGCGTCGAGATGAGCCACGTCGTCACCCGTGGTGGCTCGGGCTCGTTCCTCGGCATGTTCAACATGTTCTCGGGCGGCGCGCTCCAGCAGTTCTCCATCTTCACGCTCGGCATCATGCCGTACGTGACGTCGTCGATCGTGATGCAGTTGCTCACGGTCGTGGTGCCCAAGCTCGACCAGCTCAACAAGGAAGGCGAGCAGGGCCGCCGCAAGATCAACCAGCTGACCCGCTACGGCACGATCCTCGTCGCCGCGGTGCAGTCGTGGGTCGCCGCCGGCTACGTCGAGAGCCTGTCCAAGGGCGGCGCCGAGGTCGTGGCCAACCCAGGCATCGGCTTCCACCTGCTGACCGTGCTCACGATGACGACCGGTACCACGGTCATCATGTGGCTCGGCGAGCTCATCACCGATCAGGGCATCGGCAACGGCTCGTCGCTGATCATCTTCGCCGGCATCGTGGCTGCGATGCCCGACGCGCTGACCCGGTTCGTCGGCGGCGGTGGCTCGAGCAGCGTCGGCGGGCTCACCATCCTGTTCATGCTGATCCTGGTGGTCGGCACGATCGCGGCGATCTGCTACTTCGAACGAGCCCACCGCCGCATCCCGGTGCAGTACACCAAGCGGCAGGTCGGGCGGAAGATGTACTCCGGCGCGCAGAGCTTCCTGCCGCTCAAGATCAACGTCGCCGGCGTGATCCCACCGATCTTCGCGTCGTCGATCCTGATGTTCCCGGGGCAGATCGCGAGCATGTCGGGCTCGCGGTTCATGCAGGAGTTCTCGGCGGTCCTGCACCCGGCGGACTGGCGCTACAACGCGATCTTCACCACGCTGAACGTGTTCTTCGCGTTCTTCTACACCTCGGTCGTGTTCAACCCGGTCGACGTCGCCGACAACCTCAAGAAGTCGGGCGGCTTCATCCCGGGGATCCGGCCCGGCAAGAACACGGCGCAGTACATCGAGCGCGTGCTGTCGCGGATCACGTTCGCCGGCGCGCTGTATCTGTCCGTGGTCTGCATGATCCCGGCGTTGCTGCAGAAGTACATGCAGGTGCCGTTCAACTTCGGTGGCACGGGGCTGTTGATCGTCGTCGGTGTGGCGCTCGATACCGTGCAGCAGATCGAGTCGCACCTCATCACGCGCAACTACGAAGGCTTCGCCGGGCCCAAGGGCCCGCGGA
Source organism: Kofleriaceae bacterium (assembly GCA_036403075.1). Lineage (GTDB taxonomy): Bacteria > Myxococcota_A > Polyangia > Haliangiales > Haliangiaceae > JABFXX01. The sequence goes on along the minus strand of DASWRS010000359.1, from coordinate 13,349 downwards.
TCCGCGGCCGCGTCGCGGCGCGCCCGCGATGAGCGTCGCGTAGGCGCCGGGCGGTGCGGATCCACCTCAAATCCAAGGACGAGATTCGCCTCATGCGCGAGGCGGGCCTCGTTGCCGCCGCGATCCTCGACCAGGTCTGCGATGCCGCCCGGCCTGGCGTCTCGACCTGGGAGCTCGATGACATCGCGCGCCGCGGGATCGCCAAGCACAAGGTGACGAGCGCGTTCCTGCACTACAACCCCGGGAACAAGCCGCCGTACCCGGCCGTCCTGTGCACCTCGCGCAACGAGGTCATCGTCCACGGCATCCCGCGCAAGTCGGACATCCTCCAGGACGGCGACATCATCGGGATCGACTTCGGCATCTACAAGCAGGGGTTCTGCGCCGACACCGCGCGGACCCTGATGATCGGCGACGTCTCGCCCGAGAAGCGCCGGCTGGTCGAGGCTTGCCGCGACGCCCTCGAGGCCGCGATCGCGCTGTGCGTCCCGGGCAGCCGACTGGGCGATCTCGGCGCCGCCATCCAGAACTATGCGGAGTCACGCGGTTTTTCAGTCGTCAGGCAGTTTGTCGGTCACGGCACGGGCCGCCAGATGCACGAGGACCCGCAGGTCCCCAATTTCGGCAAGCCCAACGACGGCAAACGCATGAAATCTGGCCTTGTCATCGCCGTCGAACCCATGGTAAACGCCGGGTCCCCCGACGTAGAGGAGCTGGATGACGACTGGACGGCAGTAACCCGAGATCGTTCGATGTCCGCACACTTCGAGCACACGATCGCGATCCTCGACGAGGGTCCTTGGGTCCTGACCCGTCCATCCTCCACCCCCGGTCATCCTTGAGCCGGTCCAGCCCCCGAGAGCACGTCATGAAAGTCCGCGTCACCGAGGCCACGCCATGAAAGTCCGCGCCAGCGTCAAACCCATCTGCCCGAAGTGCAAGATCATCAAGCGCAAGGGCGTCGTCCGCGTCATCTGCACCAACCCGCGCCACAAACAGCGCCAGGGATAGTCCCGGGACCCCGGACATCAGCCAAGAAGAGGATCACGAGTCATGGCTCGCATCGCAGGCGTCGACCTTCCGCGCAACAAGCGCATCGAGATCGCACTCACGTACATCTACGGCATCGGCCGCCATGCGGCCAACGTCGTGCTCACCGCAGCCGGTATCTCGCCCGACAAGCGGAGCGATGACCTCGACGAGAACGACGTCCGCAAGATCCGCGACGCGATCGAGGCCAATTTCCGCGTCGAAGGCGATCTGCGTCGCGACGTCCAGCTCAGCATCAAGCGCCTCATGGACCTCGGCTGCTACCGCGGGACGCGTCATCGCCGCGGCCTGCCGGCACGCGGGCAGCGCACCCACACCAACGCCCGTACCCGCAAGGGACCGCGCCGCATGGCGGTGAAGAAGATGGGCGCCGTCACCAAGGGCAAGTAGGAGCCGCGCATGTCCACGGTCAAAGGTAAGCAGAAGAAGAAGGTCCGGAAGAACATCCAGACCGGCGTCGCCCACATCTCGGCGACGTTCAACAACACCATCGTCTCGATCACCGACGTCAGCGGCAACGTGGTCGCGTGGTCGTCGGCCGGCACCTGCGGCTTCAAGGGCTCGCGCAAGTCGACGCCGTTCGCGGCGCAACTCGCCGCCGAGGACGCCGCCAAGAAGGCGATGGAGCACGGCGTCCGCAACGTCACGGTCTACGTCAACGGTCCGGGCTCCGGCCGTGAGTCGGCGCTGCGTGCGCTCAACGCCGCGGGCTTCAAGATCAACCTCATCCGGGACGTCACGCCGGTGCCGCACAACGGCTGCCGGCCTCGCAAGCGTCGTCGCGTGTAGCATCGCAAGGGAACTGCCATGGCTCGTTATACAGGCGCGGTTTGTCGGCTCTGCCGGCGTGAAGACATGAAGCTCTTCCTCAAGGGAGAGCGTTGCTACACCGACAAGTGCGGCTACGAGCGGCGCTCGTATCCGCCGGGTCAGCACGGCCAGAGCCGCCGGCGCAAGCGCTCGGATTACGGCGAGCAGCTGCGCGAGAAGCAGAAGGTCAAGCGGATCTACGGCATCGCCGAGAAGCAGTTCCGCGGCTACTACTACAAGGCCCTGCGCACCAAGGGCGTCTCGGGTCACACGCTGATCCAGCTGCTCGAGCGCCGGCTCGACAACGTCGTCTACCGCATGGGCTTTGCCTCGGATCACGCCGAGGCGCGCCAGCTGGTCCGCCACGGCCACTTCACGATCAACGGCAAGAAGGTCAACATCCCGTCGTACCTGGTCCGCGCGCGCGACATCGTCCAGGTCCGCGAGTCGTCTCAGAAGATGGCGCGGATCAACGAGGCACTCGCGGCGGTCGATCGCCGCGGCGTGCCGCAGTGGATCCAGATGGACAAGGAAAACTTCCGCGGCGCGATCGCCCAGCTGCCGTCACGCGAGGACGTCACGCTGCCGATCCGCGAGCAGCTGATCATCGAGCTCTATTCGAAGTAACCTGCGAGCTAGCTTCCTGGCGGCCGAGCCGGTCGGTTGACCGGCCCTCGACCCCCGAAATGGCAGGCCTCGAAACCTGCATGGTGATCGACCGTGATGAAAGCGAGTCGATCAAAGGAGACTGACAGATGGAACCGACCCCCGAGCAGACCGCCTTCATGGCCAAGAACTGGCGCGACCTGATCCGTCCGCGCACGCTGGAGATCGAGGAGCGCAGCGACACCTACGGCAAGTTCTCGTGCGAGCCGCTCGAGCGTGGCTTCGGCACGACGCTGGGTGTGGCGCTGCGCCGGATCCTGCTGTCGTCGCTGCAGGGCGCGGCGATCACCCACATCGCGATCGAAGGCGCGCTGCACGAGTTCACGTCGCTGCCCGGCGTCGTCGAGGATGTCACCGACATCATCCTCAACCTCAAGGAGACGCTGTTCAAGGTCGAGCACGACAAGACCTACACCGTGCGGCTCGACAAGCAGGGTGACGGCATCGTCACCGCCGGCGACATCTCGCTGGTCGACGGCGTCACCTGCCTCAACCCGCACCACAAGATCCTCACGCTGTCCAAGGACGGCAAGGTCGCGATCGAGATGACGATCGCCACCGGCCGCGGCTACGCGCCGGCCGAGCGCCACTCGAGCGATCTGCCGGTCGGCACCATCGCGATCGACGCGCTGTTCTCGCCGGTGCGCAAGGTCAACTTCACCGTGACCAACGCCCGCGTCGGCCAGCAGACCGACTACGACAAGCTCACCCTCGAGTGCTGGACCAACGGCTCGGTCCGGCCCGACGACGGCGTGGCCTACGCGGCCAAGATCCTCAAGGAACAGCTCAACCTGTTCATCAACTTCGAGGAGATGGCCGAGCCGGTCGAGGCGCCGCGCGACGAGGCGGCCGAGAAGCTCAACGAGAACCTGTGGCGCACCGTCGATGAGCTCGAGCTCAGCGTGCGCTCGGCCAACTGTCTCCAGAACGCCAACATCAAGTACATCGGCGAGCTGGTGCAGAAGACCGAGTCCGAGATGCTCAAGACCAAGAACTTCGGCCGCAAGTCGCTCAAGGAGATCAAGGAGCTCCTGGCCGAGATGGGCCTGCAGCTCGGCATGAAGCTCGACAACTGGCCGGGCCCGAACCCGCTCAAGAAGCCCTAGAGGACACCGTCATGCGCCATCGCAACTCAGGACGCAAGCTCGGCCGCAATGCCTCCCATCGCGCGGCCCTGTTCAACAACCTCGTCACCGCGCTGTTGACCTACGGCCGCATCGAGACCACGGAGGCCAAGGCCAAGGAGCTGCGCGGCTTCGCCGAAGCCACGATCTCGTGGGGGGTCTCGGTCCACGGCCTCGTGGCCAAGGGGGACCAGGCCAGCAAGGAAGAGCGCGCCCAGATCGTTCATGCGCGTCGCATGGCGCGCAAGACGGTCAAGACGTCGACCGCACTCACCCGCCTGTTCGCCGAGATCGGACCGCACTTCGCGACCCGCAAGGGCGGCTACACCCGGGTGCTCAAGACCCGCGTCCGCAAGGGCGACGCCGCGCCGATGGCGTTCGTCGAGCTCGTCGGCCTGTATCAGCCGTCCTGAGCCGCGGCTCTCCCGACGAGCGGGTCGGTGCCCGGCCTCGCCGCCTGGGCGTTCGCCGGTCGAGGTCCCGGGCGTCGTTCCCGGCGCGAAGGTGAACGTGATCGGGACCGTGACCGAGTTCAACGACGACAGCATGGGCGGCAGCCTGACCGAGGTCAACAGGCTCCGGGTGACCGTGGTCGCCGCACCGACGACGGCGCCGGTTCCCGTGACCGGCCAGGGCGCCGCCACGTTGCTTCAGGCCACGAACGCTGCCGCATACGAGTCCGTGCTCGTCACGCTGAACGACGTCAAGCTCACTGCGATCGGCAATGCCGACAATGGCTTCGTGGCCACGGCGGTCCAGGGGACAACCACGTTCGGCACCGACATCCTTCGCCTGGCCGCAGGCAACCTCGGCTGCTACTCGTCGATCACCGGCTTCTGGACCAACCTCGAAGCCGGGGCATCGGCCGCCAGGACCAAGCCGAATGCCCACAGCTTCATTCCCCTGACACTGGGGACTGGTGTCACCTGCCCCGCGCCGTGAGGCGGAAGTGGCGTCGCTGCGGGGCGGGTCGAGTCATCGCGTGCTGATCACACGGATGGTCCCATACGCCTTCTTTGTGCGACTTCCGTCGCCCTTTCGCGCCGCGGGGCGCGCAGTCATCACCTTGGATCGATCTCGGCGGTCCAGAAGATCATCGAGTGGGTCCAGGACGACGCTTCCCTGCGGTCCGAGATCCCGGCGAGCGTGGCCCCGAACCGTTGCGCGAGCGCCGCTGTCACAGCAGCGAGCGCGCGGAGCAGGGCGGCGGCCGCGGCGCCACCGACCACGACGGGTTCGCGCTGTGCGCGCCGGCGCTTCGCGCGAGCGTGCGGCAGGGGAGGCGGCGGGAGGGGGCCGACACTCGGTCAACCCGGACGCGCAATGGTAAGATGCAGCGTCCATGACGGCTCGGCACAAGGTGCGAAAAGCAGTGATCCCCGCGGCAGGCCTCGGTACCCGGTTCCTGCCCGCGACCAAGGCAGTCCCCAAGGAGATGCTGCCGATCGTCGATGTCCCGACGATCCAGCTGGTGATCGACGAGGCGGTGCGCGCCGGGGTCACCGACGTCGTGGTGGTCAACGGCCGCAACAAGCACGCGATCGAGGACCACTTCGATCACGCCTACGAGCTCGAGCATACGCTCCGCGAGCGCGGCAACGCCAAGCTCGCCGATGAGATGGCCGCGATCTCGTCGCTGGTGCGGCTGATCTCGGTCCGCCAGAAGCAGCCGCTGGGCCTGGGCCACGCCGTGCTGTGCGCGCGCGAGGCGGTCGGCGACGAGGCGTTCGCCGTGCTCCTCGGCGACGACCTGATCGACAACGACACCGAGCCGGGGATCGGCCAGCTGATGCGCGTCCACGCCGAGACCGGCGCCGCGGCGATCGCGATCATGGAGGTCCCGCCCGGCAAGGAGCACATGTACGGCATCGTGTCGGGCGAGCGCGACGCGAGCGGCCGGATGCGGATCCGCGAGATGGTCGAGAAGCCCAAACCCGGGACGGCGCCGAGCCGGTGGGCGATCGTCGGCCGCTACGTGCTGCCGGCCGAGGTCTGGCCGCACCTGGCGGCGACCAGGCCCGGTGCCGGCGGCGAGATCCAGCTGACCGACGCGCTGCGCGAGCTGATCGGCTCGCCCGCGGGGATGTACGGAGTCGTGGTCGAAGGCACGCGCCACGATGCCGGTGACAAGCTCGGCTACCTGCGCGCGAACCTGGCCTACGCGCTCAAGCGGCCCGAGTTGCGCGACGCGGTGCTCGCGCTGTGCCGCGAGATGCTCGGCGCACCGTAGCGGTGATGCGGAGTCATGGAGCCGTCGCCGCCGGGATCGGCATGCCGCGCGGCTGAGGGCAAGCCGTTGAAATTCATGCGCCGGCGGCGCTGATCGCGGAGGTTGAATGTCGCGTGGAGGAGTGGGCCGTCAGCGGCTGGGTGCAAGATGTCGCGGTGGATCGCTGGCTGCTTCGTGACGTGCGACTGGAACTCGCGCAACCAGGCGTCGCGCAGGAGGTGCCGACCCTCGCTCGCCGCGAGCCCGGTGCGTCGACGCAGCTCGCCGAACCCGCGGTCGACGCAGCACCGCGGCTCATACAGGCGCTGCCGCGCTGGGCCGGCGACGATGCCGCGGGCGGCGGTGCGCCGGCGTTGCCGGACCGGAAGTGGGAACGAGCAGGGAGGGAGCTGGAGGTGGGCAGCAAGCTCGCACAGGCAGTGCTGCACGAGGCGGCTGGCGGCGGCGCGCCGGAGTTGCCGAGCCCGACGTGGCAACGCGCAGGGAGGGAGCTGGACGTGAGCAGCAAGCCCGCACAGGCAGTGCTGCACGAGGCGGCTGGCAGCAGCGCGCCGGGGTTGCCGAGTCCGACGTGGGAACGCGCAGGGAGGGAGCTGGAGGTAGGCGGGAGGCCCGCCGAGGCAGTGCTGCACGAGGCGGCTGGCAGCGGCGCGCCGAGGTTGCCGGACCCGAGGTGGGAACGAGCAGGGAGGGAGCTGGAGGTGGGCGGTAAGCCCGCACAGGCAGTGCTGCACGAGGCGACTGGCGGCGGCGCGCCGGGGTTGCCGGACCCGAGGTGGGAACGCGCAGGGAGGGAGCTGGAGGTGGGCGGGAAGCCCGCAGAGGCACGGCCGCACGACGCGGCTGACGGCGGTGCGGCGTTGCGGGGTTCGAGGTGGGAACGCACAGGGAGGGAGCCGCAGGTGGGCAGGAAACCCGCAGGTGCAGCGCCGCGCGACGCGACGCGCGGAGGGGTGAATGGACCGGCTTCGCCGGTCCAGAGGGGACGGGAACGTCCCCTGTTGATCGAAGTCGCCGTGCCGCTGCCGGTGTCCGGGCGGTTTCACTACCTCGTGCCCGAGCACCTCGCGGCGCGGGTGCAGGTCGGGTCGCGCGTGCTGGTCCGGTTCGGCGGGCGCAAGGTCACCGGGGTGGTGGTGCGCACCGACTCGGCGCCGCCGGCCGGGGTCGCGCCCATCGCGGTGTCGGACGTGCTCGACGACGAGCCCGCGCTGTCGGCCGAGCTCGTCGAGCTGTGCGCGTGGATCGCCGACTATTACGAGGCGCCGCCGGGTGAGGTGATCCGCGCGGCGCTGCCGGCGGGCAGCGGCGTCGCGGCGCGCTCGGTGTTCGCGCTGACCGAGGCGGGGCGAGCGGCGGCGAACGGCGGCGGCGCGGCGATGCTGCCGGGGCACCGCGCGCTGCTGGCGCGGCTGGTCGCGCGCGATCTGCCGGCCGCGGGGCTCGCGGCGGGCGTCAGGCGCCAGCTCGAGCAGCTCCGCGCGCTCGGGCTGGTCGAGGAGCGCGAGCAGCGCGACACGGCCCGGGTCCGGCTCAAGCGCGAGCGCGTCGTGCAGCTCGCCGGCGACGCGGGAGCGGCGCGGGCGCAGGTGGCCCGGGCGCCGCGGCGGCTCGCGGTGGTCGAGCTGCTCGCCGGCGGCGAGGCCGTCGCGGTGTCGGCGATCGAGCGCAGCCTCCCCGGCGCCAAGGCCGCGGTCCGCGAGCTGGTCAAGCTCGGCCTGGCGACGGTCTCGGAGCGCGAGTCGGCGATCACCGCGGTGGCGACGGACGACGCGATGGCGGGTTCGGTGCCGCCGGCGCTGACCTACGAGCAGCGGATCGCGGTCGATGCGATCACGGCCGCGGTGCAGGGCGACGACGCACCGTCGATCGCAGCGGACAGCGTGCGCGGGCCCGCCGAGCCCGAGGGCCGCCGCGGGTTCACCCCATTCCTGCTGCATGGCGTGACCGGGAGCGGCAAGACCGAGGTCTACCTGCGGGTGATCGCGACCGCGCTCGAGGCCGGCCGCACCGCGCTGGTGCTGGTGCCCGAGATCTCGCTGACGCCGCAGCTCGCGGCGCGGTTCCGCGCGCGGTTCGGCGATCTCGTCGCGATCCTGCACTCCGGGCTGTCGGAGACCGCGCGGCTCGGCGAGTGGTCCCGGCTGCACCGGGGCGACGCCCGGATCGCGGTCGGCGCGCGCTCGGCTGTGTTCGCGCCGCTCGACGGGCTCGGCGTGATCGTGGTCGACGAGGAGCACGACGGCTCGTTCAAGCAGGACGAGGGCGTGCGCTACCACGCGCGCGACGTCGCGCTGGTCCGCGCCCAGCGCGCCGGCGCGGTGTGCGTGCTCGGCTCGGCGACGCCGAGCCTCGAGAGCGCGGCGCACGCCGAGCGCGGGACCTACCGCAAGCTGACACTGACCCAGCGACCCACGGCGCGGCCGATGCCCGACGTCCAGATCATCGATCTGAAGACCTACATGCCCGACGGCGACGCGATGCTGTCGGCGCCGCTGCGCGCGGCGATCGGCGAGACCCTCGCCGCCGGCGACCAGACGATCCTGTTCCTCAACCGCCGCGGGTTCGCGACGTTCGTGCTGTGCCGGGCGTGCGGCCACGCGTTTCGCTGTCCGCACTGCTCGGTGTCGCTGACCTACCACCGCCACAACGACCGGCTGGCCTGCCACTACTGCGGATTCGCCCAGCGGGTCCCCGAGGGCTGCCCGGGCTGCGGCGCGGTCGGGACGATCGAGCGCAAGGGTCTGGGCACCGAGAAGGTGGCGGACGCGATCGCGGCGGCGTTCCCCGCGGCGCGGGTCGCGCGGCTCGATCGCGACGTCGCGACCGGCGCGAAGATCGAGGTGGTGCTCGCCCGGGTCGCCCGCCGCGAGGTCGACGTCCTGGTCGGCACGCAGATGGTGACCAAGGGCCACGACTTCCCCGGCGTCACGCTGGTCGGCGTGCTGTGCGCCGATACCGGCCTGAACCTGCCCGACTTCCGCGCCTCGGAGCGGACGTTCCAGCTGCTCGCGCAGGTCGCCGGCCGCGCCGGCCGCGGCGACAAGCCGGGCCGCGTGATGATCCAGACCTACCGGCCGCGGGCACCGGCGGTGATCGCGGCGGCGGCCCACGACTACGACAGCTTCTTCGCGGCGGAGTCCGCGGCGCGCGCCGAGCTCGGCTATCCGCCGCACGGCCGGTTGATCGCGGTGCGGATCGATGGGGCCGACGCCCAGGAGGTCGCGGCGGCGGCAGAGCGGCTCGCCCAGCTCGCGATCGCGGCGGCGCGCCGGCCGGAGATCGCCGGGCAGGTCGAGGTCCGCGGCCCGGTGCCGGCACCGCTCGAGCGGTTGCGCAACCGCACGCGCTGGCAGGTCTGGCTGCGCAGCGCCGATCGCCACGCGCTCCGTCGCGTCGCGCGCAGCCTGCTCGGGGCGGACCTGGCCGGCGCGGTGCGGGTGGGGCTCGACGTCGACCCGATCTCGGCGATGTAGCCCCCGGGGAAGCGGGACTGCGCGCGGCGCGGCCGGCGGGCTCGGGCGCGTGTATACTTTCGTCCCTCGCCGTCGAGCCCACGTGACCGATCCGTCCGCCCCTCCGTGTGTCCTGGTCGTCGCCGATCGCGAGCGGGTCGGTGAGCTCGTCGCTGCGCTGTCCGACCTGCCCGGCGTCGAGGTGGTGGTGTCGTCGGGCGGCGACGATACGATCGATCTGTTCGCGGCGCGCCGGCCGGCGGTCGTGGTGCTGACGGCGTCGCTCCAGCACGGCGACGCGGGGTCGCTGATCGCCGCGCTGCGCGCGCGGGTGCCACGGGCCGAGGTCGCGATCGTGGTGATCGGCGACGATGCCGGGCAGATCCGGACGGCGCTCGACGCGCTCGATCTGGCGCCGGACCGGTTCGTGACCCGGCCGCTGTCGTCCCGGGCGCTGCGCTTCGCGGTGACCGGCGGCATCGAGGCGGTGCGGCTCGTGCGCAGCTCGCCGCCGTCGCCGCTGCCGGTGCGGATCGACACCCAGCCCGGCGGCACGCCGCCGCCGCGGCTGCCGCGCCCGCCGTCGGTGCACTCCGGGGCACCGCCGCCTCGGGTGCCGCCGGTGCCAGCGGCCGCGCCGTCGGGGGCCGAGGGCCATGCGCCGGAGTCGACGACCCGCGCGGCGCTACGGGCGCGCTGGGAGGCGCTGGCAGACTCGATGGCGGAGCTGCCGGGCGACGCGGACACCGACGAGCCGGCGCCACCGCCGCCGCCTCTGGTGATCAAGCCGCGCCGCCGGCACATCGAGGTCGTCGAGCTGGCCGAAGAGGCGGACGCGGTCGTCGATGCCATTCCGGTCGCCTGGAAGCCGGAGCGCATCGACGACATCGCGCCGCCGCGCGAGCCGACGCTGATCCTGCGCGAGCCGGCGCCGGTGCAGGACCCGCCCGAGCCGAGCCGGACGCGCACCGGGGACGGCGCGGTCGTGGTCGCGGCGCGGACATCGTCACAGGAGCTGTGGTCCGAGCCGATGTCGATCCCGGCGCTGGCCGATCGCGAGCCCGGCGAGCCCGGCGCGGATGGCGAGGACGGCGACCATGGCCCCGACGGCAATGACGACGGCCACGGCGATGACAGCGGGGACGGGGGCGAGATCGGCCGGGTCCGCTCCCCCGATGCGAGCGAGCTCGACGACGGCTTTGACGTCGACGAGCTCGTGGAGCAGGCGGCGATCAGGCCCGGCGGCGGCGCGGCAGGCGGGCCGCCGGAGCCCCGGGCCGGCCACGATACGCGCGACACACACGACGAGATCCGCGCCCCGGCCCAGGCGCGGGCAGAGACCCGGTCCGGCGACGTCACCGGCCGCCGGAGGTCAATCCCGCACGACGTCACGGACATCGCAGGGCCGCCGGGCGATCGCGGTTCCGACCCCGGCGCGAGCGGCCCGGAGCCGCGCGACTTCGCGCGCGAGCTACGCGCCAAGATGTCGATGATGGCGCAGCGGCTGTTCCACCGCGGCGACGCGCCGGCGCCCAGCCCGGTCGACCACGCGCCGCGCCACGACCACCACACCGAGATCGATCTCGCGGGGCTCGGCGACGAGCCGTCGCTGGCGGGGATGACCGACCTCGAGGCACGCGGTGCGCCGCGCCTCGAGACCCGCGAGCTCGCGACCTCGCCCGGCTCGCCGGGGTCCGCGGGGTCCGCCGGGTCCGCGGGGTCGTGGGACACGCAGGTGCGCGAGCGGGGCCTTCCGGACGGCGGCGCGATCGTGCGCGGCGTGTCCGATGCCGCGATGCTGCTCGCGAAGATGTTCGCGCAGGGCGCGACCGGGCGGATCGGGTTTCGCCGCGACGAGGTCGAGACCATCGTGTACTTCGACCACGGCCGGCCGGTGTTCGCGTCGTCGAACGAGCCGCGCGATCGGATGGGCGAGCTGCTGCTGCGAGAGGGCAAGATCACGGCGTCGCAGTACGAGCGTTGCCAGGCCGTGGTCGCCGAGTCCGGGCGGCGGATGGGCGAGATCCTGGTCGATTTCGGCTACCTCAAGCGCCGCGAGCTACTGCCGGCGGTGCGGCGCCACGTCGAGGACCTGGTGTACTCGTTGTTCGGCTGGGAGCGCGGCGCGTACGCGATCACGCACGACGCCGAGCCGTCGGCCGAGCGGATCCGGCTGTCGCGCCACCCTGCAGCGCTGATCCTCGAGGGCATCCGCCGCAAGCTCGATCGCAGCAGCCTCGAGCGGCTGATCGGGCCGCCGTCGACCGTGATCGAGGTCCGCGATCGAGATCGGCTCGGCGGCATCATCCAGATGGGCGACCTCGCGGCCGAGGAGCGCGCCGCGCTGGCGGCGTTCGACGGCCAGGCCGACCTCGCGCAGGTCGCGCGTACCACGGGGGTCGACGTCGCCGATGTGCTGCCGCTGGCCTGGGGGCTGTGCGTGCTCGGGCTCGCGACCGCCCGGCGCAGCGACGCCGAGGTCTCCGAGGAGGTCACCGCGCTGATCGGCGAGACCGACCTCGCGATCGACCGCGAGCGGGTCCGGGCGCGCTGGCAGCTGGTCACCGAGGCCGACTACTTCGCGCTGCTCGGGGTCCGCCGCGACGCGACCGGCTTCGAGATCCGGCGGGCGTACCAGTCGGCGCGGCGCGACTTCTCCGCCGACGGCTTCCCGAGCAACCTGCGGCGCGAGCTGGCGCGCGAGCTCGACGACATCGCCCACGTGCTCGACGAGGCGTTCCGGGTGCTGCGCGACGATCGGTTGCGCCAGACCTACCTGGCCAACCTGGTCGATCACTGACCGGCGGCGTATCGGCCCCCGACCGGCTGCCGACCGGCTACCGACCGGCCGCCGACCGGCGCTGATCCGCCGCGCGCCCTACCGCGTCGCGACGCCGGGTGATAGATCGACGGCGTGCGCGTGGTCTTCCTGGGATCTCCCGAGTTCGCGGTGCCGTGCCTGCGCGCGCTGCACGCCCAGCACGAGGTCGCGCTGGTGGTGTCGCAGCCCGACAAGCCCGCCGGGCGCGGCGGCCAGCTGACCGCCCCGGCGGTCAAGACGGCGGCGCTCGGCCTCGGGTTATCCGTGATCCAGCCGCGCTCGGCGCGGACCGGCGAGCTGCGTGACGCGCTGGCGGCGACGGGCGCGGAGCTCGCGGTGGTGGTCGCGTACGGCAAGATCCTGCCGCCGCCGGTGCTCGCGGCGCTGCCGCGCGGCTGCATCAACGTCCACGGCTCGCTGCTGCCGAAGTACCGCGGCGCTGCGCCGGTGCAGTGGGCGGTGATCCGCGGCGAGCGCGAGACCGGCGTGTCGATCATGCAGCTCGACGAGGGCATGGACACCGGGCCCGTGTTCCTCGAGCGCCGCGTGGCGATCGATCCCGACGAGACCGCCGGGGAGCTGCTCGCGCGGCTCGCGCCGATCGGCGCGGCGGCGCTGCTCGAGGCGATCGCGGCGATCACGTCCGGCACCGCACGCGCGGTGGCGCAGGATCACGCGAGCGCGAGCCACGCACCGATGCTGGCCAAGGCCGACGGCGCGATCGACTTTGCGCGACCCGCCGGCGAGGTCGCGGCCCGGATCCGCGGCGTCGATCCGTGGCCGGGTGCGCACGCGCTGCTCCGCGGCCAGCCGGTCAAGCTGTTTCGCGCGCGGCCGGCGCCGGGCGGCCCGGCCGTGGCCGGCACCGTGCTCGCGATCGATCCGGCCGGGGTTCACGTCGCGGCGCTCGACGGCGCCGTGGTGATCCGCGATCTCCAGGCGGCGGGCCGCAAGCGCCTGGCCGCCGCGCAGTTCGCGGCCGGCCGCGGGATCGCCACGGGCGACGTGCTCGGCCATGTGCCCGGGCCGGCGGAGCCGGCGTGAGCCCGCGCGGAGGGCGAAATGCTGGCGAGGGCGGAGGGCGAAATGCTGGCGAGGGCGGGGGGCGAAATGCTGGCGAGGGAGGGCGAAATGCTGGCGAGGGCGGAGGGCGAAATGCTGGCGAGGGCGGAGGGCGAAATGCTGGCCCGGGC
>DASWRS010000358.1:0-15011 GCA_036403075.1 Kofleriaceae bacterium | reverse complement strand
CCGGTCATGTCCCGCCGGGCGCGCGGAACGGATCGATCGGCTCGCCCTCGCGCCGGGCCGGTTCCGTGCGGGTGGTGGTGCGCGGCACCGCGGCGGGCACCGCGGGCCTCGGGGCGACCCGCGGCAGCTTCACCGATCGCGTCCCGCCGCTGCGCAGATCGATCTCGACCATCCGATCGCCGAACCCCGGCTTCCGGATCAGGAACACCTGGGTGCCGGCCTCCCGGGGCAGCTCGGCGCGCCATGGCGTCGAGCCGACCTTGGTCTCGGACGGCAGGCGGAACACGTCGGCGCCGTGCGGCTGCGATTCGATCTCGACGGGGACGGTCGCGTGCGCCGCGGAGGGCGCCGCGGCACCCAGGACCGCAGCGCTCGGCACCGCGGCCGCGGGGACCGCCGGCACGGTCGGCGGCCCGGCGGGCTCGATCGCGTGCGCGAACGACGCCGGCGACAGCACCTGCGCGCCGCCGCCACCACCGGGCAAGACGGCATGAACGACGAGCCCGCCGGCGACCGCGATCGCGGCACCTGCCGCGGCCCAGGGCCAGATCCGCCGCCGACCGAGCGGCGGCATCGCCTCGGTGGCGATCGTGGCCTCGAACCGCGGCGCCAGCGCCACGGCGCGGAGCTCGCGCGCGAACGCGATCGCGTTGGCGGGGCGGTCGCCCGGCGACTTGGCGAGCGCGCGCTGGAACACGCGGTCGAGCGCCGGCGGGAACCCGGGGCCGACCGGCGGCACGGGGGCGTTGCAGTGCTGCTCGCCGATCGCCGGGATCGTGTCGCCGAGGAACGGCTGGCGGCCGGTCAGCGCCTCGTACGCCATCACGCCGAGCGAGTACAGGTCCGAGCGCGGCCCGACCGACAGCGGATCGCACCACTGCTCGGGCGACATGTACGGCGGCGAGCCGAGCGTCGCGTTGGCCTGGGTCAGGTGGACGTTGCCGCTCTCGGTCGGCGCGGTGAACCGCGCGTCGTCGGTATCGGCGATGGTGTCGGCGATCGTGTCGCCGAGGGTAGCGGCATCGAGCGCGACCGACGGCTTGCCGCCGTGCGCCTCGTCGATCAGCTTGGCGATCCCGAAGTCGAGCAGCTTGGGGAAGATCTTCCCGGCGTACTCGATCATCATCACGTTGGACGGCTTGAGGTCGCGGTGGACGATGCCGTGGTCGTGCGCGTTCTGGACGATCTCGGCGACCTGCTCGAAGAACCCGACCAGCACGTCGAGCGACAGCGGCCCGCGCTGGGACAGCCAGTGCTCGAGCGAGGTGCCGTGGACCAGCTCCATCGCGATCCACGCCAGGCCGTCGTCGGGCTCGACCCCGAACGCGTAGACGTGCGCGGCGTACGGGTGATCGAGGCGCGACGCGAGCCGGGCCTCGCGCATGAAGCGCTGGAGCACGACCTCGCTCCCGCGCATGCGCTGGTGCAGCACCTTGATCACGGCCTCGCGGCCGAGCAGCGGCTGCTCGCAGCGATAGACCGCGGCGAACGCGCCCTCGCCGATGCACTCGCGCAGCACGAAGTCGCCGAGCCGGCGGCCCCGGAGCGCAACATCGCTGTCTGTTCCAGGTCGGGCGGCGGGCCGCTCCCCGGGGGCATCCACGAGCGCAGCCTATCACGGCGACCGCGGCCGATTGCGAGCTGCCGTGCGGCCGGCGCCGCGATGTACGCTGTCATCTCCCCACAACATCGACGCCGGCGGGGAGCGAGCCTGGCGCCTCGCGCCATCGGCCGGTGCACCGCAGGTCAGGCCACGCGGTGGCGCAGCGGATCGCCCCGGACCAGCCGGCCGAGGTTGTCGACCACGACGTCGGCGATCCGGCCGAACGCCTCGACCGTCGAGCCGCCGAGGTGCGGCAGCGCCACGACGCGCGGGTCGGCGTAGAGCGGGTCGGACGGATCGGGCGGCTCCTCCCAGTGGACATCGAGCCCGACGCCGCCGAGCCGGTCACCGGCGAGCGCCGCGACCAGCGCGTCGCGGTCGATCACCCCGCCGCGCGCGACGTTGATCACGAGCACGCCGGGCCGCATCGCCGCGAACGCCGGGGCGTCGATCATGCCGCGGGTCTCGGGCGTCAGCGGGCAGTGGATCGAGATCGCGTCGCTCGCGGCGTAGAACGCGGTGCGCTCGGCGGGGCTCGCGCCGCGGCCGAGCGCGATCACGGTCATGCCGAGGCCGCGCGCGCGCTCGGCGAGGGCGGTGCCGGCGCGCCCCATCCCGATCACGCCGAGGGTCTTGCCGGTGAGCTCGATGCCGAGCGGCACGCCGACCTGGCGCTCGGCGAACGTCCGGGCCGCGAGCGGCGCGCGCCGCGCCAGCGCGAACAGGAAGTACAGCGCGGTCTCGGCCGCGGCGACGTGGTTGGTCCCGGGCGCGTTGCAGATCGGGATGCCGCGGGCGGCGGCCACGCTGCGATCGATGTGCTCGGTGCCCGCGGCGGGCTGCATGATCAGCCGCAGCCGCGACGCCGCGGTGACGACCTCGGGCGTGATCGCCGCGTTGGACGGCAGCAGCACGTCGACCTCGGCGACCGCGGCGGCCAGCGGCGTGCGGCGGTCCCAGATCGCGATCGCCGCGTCCGCCGGCAGCCGCGCGGAGATCAGATCGACGATGGGCAACCAGCCCGAGCCGCAGAACAGGAGGCGCATTGAGCCGGCTAGTCTACCGCGCGGCGGCAGACCACAGGGCTCGAGGGCCACTCTCCCGGCGCGCGGCGCTCCCGTGCGGCCCGCGGCACGCGCGGCGCAGCCCCCGGGTGCCAGCCATGGCGCCGGCTGGCTGGCGTTCGCACGGCTGCTGCGGGTGCTGCGCCGCCGGCGACGCTGACGCAAGACGGCCCGGCCTGCTCGAAACAGGCCGGGCCGTGGTCGCTGATGCTGCGAGGTTAGCGTCCGCCCGAGCCGGTGCCGCCACCGCCGCCGCCACCGCCACTGGTGCCGCCCGTTCCGCCGGTGCCGCCCGTTCCGCCGGTGCCGCCCGTTCCGCCGGTGCCCGAACCCGAGCCGCGGCGGCGGCTGCGGCTGCTGCCGCCGGTGTTGGCGCCGGCATCCTGCGCCCCGCCGACGCCAGCGTCGGTGCCCATGTTGGTGGTGTCCGAGGTGCCGCCGCCCATCGAGCCGCCGGTGCCGGTGCTGCCCGACGTGCCGCTGGTGCCGCCGGTGCTGCCCGACGTGCCGCTGGTGCTGCCCGACGTGCCGCTGGTGCCACCGGTGCCGCCCGACGTGCCGCTGGTGCCGTTGCGGCTGCCGCGGCGGCTTCCGCTCGTGCCAGTGCCGCTGTTGCCCGAAGTGCCAGTCCCGGTGTTGCTCGGGCTGCCATAGCTACCGCTCGTGCCGGTGCCGCCAGCGCCCGAGGTGCCCGACATTCCGCCGCCGGCGCCGCCGGCGCCCGAGGTGCCCGACATTCCGCCGCCGGTGCTACCCGACGTGCCGCTGGTGCCGCCGGTGCCCGACGTGCCCGACATCCCGCCGGCGGTGCCGCCAGTGCTGCCCGAGGTGCCCGAGGTGCCGGACGTCCCGGTGCCGCCGGTGCCGGAGGTTCCGGACATCCCGGTGCCGCCGGTGCCCGACGTGCCCGACGTGCCCGACATTCCGGTGCCGCCGGCGCCCGAGGTGCCCGTCGTGCCACCAGCCGTCCCGGACGTGTCCGTGCCCGAGGTACCCGAGGTACCCGAGGTGCCCGACGTGCCAGTGGCGCCCGGGGACCCACCGGTGGTCGTGGCGCCGGTGTTCCCGGTGCCCTCTACCGGAGCAGCATTCCCGCTCCCGTTGTACGAAGCACTCCGGTCCCGATGACAGCCGAACGCACCAGCCGAGAGGATGAGTGAAAATAGCAATGAACGCTTGAATGACATAATCATATCTCCTAGATCCGTTGGTAAAAAACCATGCGCGGTGTGCTCGGACATCCGCGGTTCATGCTCCGCGTCAGGTGCGATCGACGTGCCACGCGAACGGGCACGCGGGCTCGTCGAGCCCGTCACACCGTCGGTGACCGCCCCATGCCATGGGGGCGCGGCGCGCGCGGCGCGCGCACGCCTCGGCACGCGGAGCGAACAATGTCACCGACAAGCGACAATGTTCACGAGCGCAGCACAATCTTCATGACGTTGTCCTGCTTGCGCATGAACATGTCATAGCCGCGCGGCGTGTCGTCGAGGTTCATGTGGTGAGATACGACGAAGCTCGGATCGATGTCGCCGCGCTCGATGCGCTCGAGCAGCGGCTTCATGTAGCGATGGACGTGGCACTGCCCGGTCTTGATCGTGATCCCGCGGTTCATCAGCGCGCCCAGCGGGAACTTGTCGACGAGCCCCGCGTACACGCCCATGATCGAGACGATGCCGGCGCTGCGGCACGCGAAGATCGCCTCGCGGACCGCGAGCGGCCGGTCGAGCTGGATCTTCATCATCTGCTCGGCGCGGTCATGGGCGTACTGCAGGCCGTGGCCGTGGGCCTCGAGCCCGACGCAGTCGATGCAGGCGTCGGGGCCGCGGCCGGCGGTCAGGTCGCGCAGCACCTCCTGGACCGGCTGCTCCTCGTAATTGATGACATCGGTGGCGCCGGCCTTCTCGACCGCCATCTTGAGGCGATACGGGAACCGGTCGATCGCGATGACGCGCTCGGCGCCCAGCATGCGCGCGCTCGCGATTGCGAACTGGCCGACCGGGCCGGCGCCCCACACCGCGATCACCTTGCGCGGGTGGATCTCGCACTGCTCCGCGCCCATGTAGCCGGTCGGCAGGATGTCGGACAGGAACAGGGCCTGCTCGTCCGGAATCGTCGACGGCAGCTTGAGCGGGCCGAAGTCGGCGAACGGGACGCGGACGTACTCGGCCTGACCGCCGGCGAACCCGCCGGTGAGGTGCGAGTAACCGAACGCGCCGCACGCCGCGTGGCCCATCAGCTTCTCGGGCATCCAGCCGGTCGGGTTACCGTTCTCGCAGCACGAGAAGTTGCCGAGCTCGCACTGCTCGCAGTTGCCGCACGCGATGCAGAACGGCACGACCACGCGGTCGCCGACCTTGAGATTCTTGACCCCCTTGCCGAGGTCGACGACCTCGCCCATGAACTCGTGGCCAAGGATGTCGCCCTTCATCATCGACGGCATGAAGCCGTTGTAGAGGTGGAGGTCCGAGCCGCAGATCGTGGTGGCGGTGACCTTCACGATCGCATCGCGCGCGTTCAGGATCTGTGGATCCGGGACGTGGTTGACGCTGACCTTCTGCTTGCCCATCCAGCAGGTCGCCCTCATGGCGTCACCCCCTTGGCGCCGGCGGTCTGGGCCGACCCGGTGTCGATGGTGACCCGGGCGTTCGGCGGCGGGTTTGCCACCGGCGTGACGCCCGTGGCCGCGGTCGGCGGGTTGGCAGAGAACATGTCCGAGCGCTCGATCGACTCGTCGCTCCTGGGCGGCTGCGCGGCGTGCGGGCGGCGGTGCACCGACGCGTCCGAGTGCAGGACCTCGCCGGTCTCCATGACCTGCTTGAACCGGCGCAGATCGCCCTTGATCTGCGGCTTGCTGAAGAACTTGGCCAGGGTGGCGCTCGGCTCGGTGCCGAGGAAGCCGAGCTGCATCTCGACCCGGACCTCGGTCATGTCGCGAGCCGGCGCCGTGGCAAACGTGACCCGGCCGCGCGTGGTGACCGTGCTGTACTCGACCGAGCGCCAGGCGATCAGCTGGCCGGGGATGTCTTCGGTGATCTCGGCGTCCCACGCGACCGTGCCCCCGATCGGCAGCCTGGCGACCCAGTGCGACCGGCGAGCGTCGATCTCGCGGACTGACTCGAGGTAGCTCATGAACTGCGGCAGCTGCGAGAACTTGCGGAAGAACGCGTAGACCTCCTCGGGCGGCTTGTTGATCGTCACCGAGTAGACCACCGGCCGGTTGGCGCGCTGGAACGAGCGCTGCGTCCGGGTCCCGGCGATCACGTCGAGCGCGGTGACGCCCGCGACCGCGGCGATCGCGCCGGCGATCCGCGGCGTGCTGGTGCGCTTGAACGCGGCGCCGATGCCGAGCAGCGCGAGATCGATCGCATCGCCGGCGACCCGGCCCCACAGCGGGACCGGACGTTGCGGCTGCATCAGCACGCCGAGGCCGGCGAGGATCTCGCGCGCGCCCATCGCCCGCAGGATCCACGGCGTGGCGCCGTCCGGATCGACGCCGATCGTTCGCGCCAGGGTCCGGGGAACTGCGAGCTCGGTGACGCCGAGCGCGATGCTGAACCAGCCCAGGCCGCGCGACAGCAGCGTGGTCCCGGGCGCGTCATCGGAATCTTGATGACTCTGGAACGCTGAGACAGATTTCATGACTCCGCTCCTTTGATCGTGAGTGGTAAAGATGGACCGAGCGGAGCAATCACCGTTCCACGCCCGTGTAACGTCACGGACCGTGGCGCGGTGCGACGTGTGCCAGGGCGCGCGATCGCGCGGATCGCCGCGGTTTCCGAGGCACAGCGCGTCGCTGTTGGTCAGTGGGTCGGCGCGCGGCTCGAGTCCGCGGCGCCGGGGCGGCCGATCGCGTGATAGATGAAGCCCGCGCGGCGCGCCTGCTCGGCCGACCACACGTTGCGGCCGTCGAACAGCACGGGCGACTTCATCACGCGCCGGAGCCGCGCGAAGTCGGGCTGGCGCAGCTCGTGCCACTCGGTGACCAGGACGAGCGCGTCGGCGCCGCTCGCGGCGGCGTAGGGGTCGCCGGCGAGCTCGACCGCGTCGCCGAGCATCTCGCGGACCTTGGGCCCGGCGACCGGATCGTAGCCGGCGACCTCTGCACCCGCGGCGCGCAGCTGCTCGATCACGGCGAGCGCCGGCGACTCGCGGATGTCGTCGGTCTTGGGCTTGAAGGCCAGGCCCCAGATCGCGATCCGCCGGCCGTCGAGCGACCCCGACCCGAAGTGGGCGATCACGCGGCGCGCGAGGGCGTGCTTCTGGCGCTCGTTGACGCGATCGACGGCGTCGAGGATCGCGAGCGGGACGTCGTGCTCGCGGCCGGTGTGGAGCAGCGCGTGGAGGTCCTTGGGGAAGCACGAGCCGCCGAACCCGGCGCCCGCGAACAGGAACTTGGGGCCGATCCGCGGATCGGAGCCGATGCCGCGGCGGATGTGCTCGATGTCGGCGCCGACGACCTCGGCGAGCCGCGCGAGCTCGTTCATGAACGAGATCCGGGTCGCGAGCATGGCGTTGGCGGCGTACTTGGTGAGCTCGGAGGACCGGATGTCCATGACCATCACCCGATCGCTGGTCCGCAGCATGTCGCGATACAGCCCGTGCAGCGTGTCCGCGGCCCGTGGATCGTCGGCGCCGATCACGACGCGCGCGGGCTTGAGGAAGTCGGCGACGGCGTCGCCCTCCTTGAGGAACTCGGGGTTGGACGCCACGGCGAACGGCCGGTCGGTCTCGCCCGCGATCGCCTTGCGGACCCGCTCGGTGGTGCCGACCGGCACGGTGCTCTTGGTGACGACCACGGTGAACTCGCCGATCGCCCGGCCGATCTGGCGCGCGGCCTCGAGCACGTGGCCGACGTCGGCCGAGCCGTCGGGGCGCGGCGGCGTGCCGACCGCGATGAACACCACCGCGGCGCCGGCGACGGCGTCGGCGGTCGAGGTCGTGAAGTGCAGCCGGCCGAGCGCGGCGTTTCGGTGGACGAGCTCGGGCAGCTGGGGCTCGTGGAACGGCAGCACGCCGCGGGTCAGGCCCGCGATGCGCTCCGCGTCGATGTCGACGCACGTGACGTCGTGGCCGAAATCTGCGAAGCCGGCGCCGCTGACCAGGCCGACGTAGCCGGTACCGATGACTGCGATCTTCATCCGATCCTCCGGGTGAGCGCGGCGCGATACGGCCGCGGAGCGTCGCCGGCCGCGCGGCCTTCGACGAGGCGGGCGGCGTCGCGCCAGCCGTGCAGGGTGCCGACATCGACGTAGTCGGTGCCGATCCGCGCGGCGTAGGCGCGGCCGCCGCGGGCGAGCCACGCGTTGACGAGCGTGCCGATGTACGTGTCGTTGCGTCCGGGCTCGCGCCACAGCTCGTGGAGCTCGGACAGGATGCGGGCCGGGAGCTTGAACGCGCCCCAGACCCAGTGGCTGCCGGGCGTCGGGTGCTTGACCTGGATCTCGGAGATCTCCGAGATCGGGCGCGCGGTGTCACCGATCACGGCATCGAAGTGCTGGGGCTCGTCGACGTGGAAGCACAGGAACGACAGCCGGTCGTCGGGCAGCCGGGCGAGCGCGTCCGCCGGGAACCAGATCGTGTCGGGCAGGCCGATCAGCACCGGCTCGTCGAGCGACAGCAGCGGCAGCGCCTGGAAGATCGCGTCGCACAGCCCGCCCGGCGCCTCCTGGACCACGTAGGCGAAGCGCACCCCGCCGAGCACGCCGGCGAAGTACTCGATGATGTCGGACTTGGTCGGCGAGATCACGAAGCAGATCTTGCTCGCGCCGCCGCGGATCATGCGCTCGACGACGTACTCGCCGACCGCGCGCGGGCGCTCGACGCCGGCGTCGAGCCGGCTGCCGACCGGCAACAGCTCCTTGGAGAACGCCAGTGGCTGGATCCGGCTGCCGATGCCGGCGGCCGGGACGATGCCCCAGGTCATGGTGTGGCTCCGATCGCGTGGGGTGGAGTGGTCTCGAGCAGGTCGATCAGCTCGGCGGCGCGTCGGGTCGACGAGTGAGCCTCGAGCACGCGGGCGCGCGCCCGGCGCCCGATGCGCGCGAGCGTGTCGCGGGGGAGCTCGATCGCGTCGAGCGCGTCGTCGGTCGAGTCGGCGACCAGGATGTCGTCGCCGGGGGTGAAGAACGTGTCGAGGCCGGGCCACGGATCCGACAGCACCGGGACGCCGCACGCCGCGGCCTCGAACAGCCGGCCCGACGGGCAGAACCCGAGCGCGACCATCGGCGCGCGGGTCACGCTGATCGTCAGCGGGCTCGAGCAGTAGAATGCGGGGTGCTCCGGCGGGGCGACGTGCTCGACGCGCGCGACGTTGGCCGGCCACGAGGTCTCGGCCGGGTACTTCGGCCCGCCGATCAGGAACCGCTCGGACCGGCGCCGCGCGGGCTCGAGGAACAGGGTCTCGAGCGCGTGCTGGCGGTCCTCGGACCACGTGCCGAGGTACGAGCACGCGGCGCGCCACTGCGCCCGGGCCGCGACCGGGTAGTGGCGCAGCGGATCGACGCTGCCGTACAGCGGGGCGACCCGGCGCGCGCCGAGCCGGTCGCGCAACCGCTCGAGCGCGGCCCCGCCGGTGTAGCTGAGCACGAGGTCGAACTCGCCCAGGCCGCCGGCCGGCACGTACGGCACGTCCTCGCCGGCGTCGAGCCGGCTCAAGGTCACCGGGGTGTCGAGGTCGTAGAACACCCGGATCCCGCGCGACGCCAGGACGAGCTCGGCGGCCGGCCGCGCATCGGGGCAGTACGACGTGATGATCGCGGCGTCGCAGTCCGCGAGCGCGCGGCGGGCCTCGTCGCTGACCTCGTCCCAGCTCGAGTACAGCCGGAGCCGGGCTGTGCCGCCGAGCTGGTCGAGATCGCGGTGAGCCCGGTAGTACGGCACGTCGCGCTCGAAGAACACGACGTGGTTGCCGGCGGCGTCGAGCGCGGAGATCAGGCTGCGCCACAGCGTCGCGTGGCCGTTGCCCCACGCCGAGCTGACCGACAGGCCGAAGATCACGATGCGCATCACTTGCTCCTCTCGGACGGGTCGCGGGCGCGCGGCCGGCGATCCGCTATGACCAGGGAGACATGTCGCTCCGCCTCGAAGTCCTGATCGTCCGGCGCGCGGACGAGGCGCCGCCGGATATGACCGCCAATACGGTGACCGCGGCAGCGTGGCGTGACGATGCGTTCGATTTCTGGGCGTTCGATCGCCATCTCGATGACCTCGTTGCACGGGGCGAGCCGCTGCGCGTGGCGGCGTCGCCCGGGGATGCGGCGGTGCTCGCGCGCGAGATCGCGACGCGCGGCCAGCGGCTCGCGCCGCGCCGCAACGCCGCGACCGCGGGCGCCTGGTTCGATCGCGTGCTCGACGAGCACCGCGCCTTGCACGATCTGGAGCGGCCGCTGGTCCGCGCCGACCTCGACCACGCGCTCGATGCCTGGCAGTGGTCGCTCCGGCTCGATCCGGACGCGCCGCGCGAGGTCCAGCTCGCCGTGCTGCTGCACGACATCGAGCGGCTCGCGAGCGAGCCCGACGCGCGGATCGAGCACCTCGCCGCCGACTACCAGGCGTTCAAGGACGCCCACGCGCGCGCCGGAGCGCGGATCGCGCACGCGCTGCTGGTCCGCGCCGGGGTCGACCGCGCGCTCGCCGGCGAGGTCGCGGCGCTCGTCGCCGTGCACGAGCGCCCGGGCGACGCGCCGGCGCTCCGCGCGATCAACGACGCCGACGCGCTGTCGTTCTTCGCGTTCAACAGCCCGGGCTACCTCCGGTACTTCGGCGCCGAGCAGACCGCCGCGAAGGTCCGCTACACGCTGGCGCGGATGTCGGAGCGCGCGCGGCACGAGCTGCCGGCGCTGCGCCTGCCGCAGGTCGTCCGCACCGAGCTCGAGCGCCTGCTGCATGGCGATCACCGGGCGTAGCGCCGCACCATCTCGGCGCAGAACGCCGCGAACTCCTCGGGGTGGCGCGGCGGGCTGGTGTAGTGCGGCTCGATCCCGGCGTCCTCGGGGGTGAAGCAGAACGTCAGCGTGACGTCGAACGGCTCGAGCGCCTTCATCTGGCGATCGAACCAGGCCTCCCGGCCCGGGCGCTGGTAGTCCGACCACGACAGCCCCGTGCGCAGCTGGCGGACGTGCATCTGCTCGAGCCAGCGCACGGCGTCGTCGAGCCGGTGGTCCTCGAAGTGGAACCACTGGCACACGCCGACCTCGGAGCTGAGCTCGGCGAGCGTGCGCGCCGCCGGCTTGGCGGTGCCGTCCTCGCGGATCACGCCCATGTAGAAGTGCCGGTAGTACGACGAGCCCTCGGCCTCGCGGTGCCGGGTGGTCGCCGGCCACGCCCGCGGCAGGTCGAGCAGGCTGTACCAGTGGATCCGCGGCGCGCGGCCGCGCAGCAGCTCGACCGTGCGCTTGAGGCCCGTGTCCTGGACCCAGTCGGCGCCGAACGTCGACACGCCGACCTCGCTGATCCAGACCGGCAGGTCGGTGACCGCCTGGATCTCGGCGAGGCGCTCGGGCCACTGCTCGAGCTGCCAGTGGTTCCAGTCGAGCGGGAAGCCGTGGACGGCGACCGCGTCGACGTGATCGAGCACGCCCTGGCTCTTCATGTTGACGATGAAGTTGGCGTCGATCGGCGAGATCCCGCCGAGCACGCGGGTCAGGGTCGGGTGCTCGGCGCGGATCGCGTCACCCGCGAGCCGCGCCATGTGGGCGAACCGGCTCCAGTCGGGATCGAGCTGGAAGTCCCAGTGGGACTTGTTGTTCGGCTCGTTCCAGATCATCGCGGCTTCGATCATCGGGTGGTCTCCGATTCCGTCGAGCGCTGCTTGCCGCGCCGGCACAGGTAGACCTCGTCCTCGGGCCGCGACTCGATCACGAACCCGCTGCTGCGCAGCATGGCCTCGATCGCGGCGCGGTTCGGGATCCACCAGTTGGTCCAGTCGCCGGCGTAGCGCTGCTCGACGAAGTACATCGCCGGGTGGCCGGGGCGGTCGAAGATCGCGGTCTCGCTGAACGGGTAGTCGGGCTCGACCGGGGCGACCTCGGGATAGCCCCGCAGCATGCTCTGGAACAGCAGCCGATCGTTGACCACGTGGTCGTGGAGCAGGTCGAGCGCGAGCAGCGGGTGGCGCAGGTGGTAAAGCACGCCCATGAAGATCACCAGGTCGAATCGCGCGCGGAGCTCGCCGACCCGGTAGACGTCGAGCTGGTGGAGCTCGATGTCGTGGCCGAGGACGTCCGCGGCGAGCCGGGCCTGCGCCAGGTAGCGCGGATCGGAGTCGATCGCGACCACGTGCTCGGCGCCGCGGCGCTTCATCTCGAACGCGTAGAACCCGGCGTTGCAGCCGACGTCGAGCACCGACTTGCCGGTCAGGTCCGCGGGCAGCGCATCGGCGAAGTGCTGGAACTTCTGCGCCGGGTAGTCGCCGAGGAAGTGATCCGGCGCGGTCGCGATGCCGTCGAGCACGAGGTTGTGGAACCACGGGCCGAGCGCGGCGATCTGCTGGCGCAGGGCGCGGGATGGGGTGGCGGTCATGCGAGCTCCCGGACATAGCGCTCGAGGTCGGCGGCGCGGTGCGCGGCGGTGTGCGAGCCGCGGACCCGGGCGCAGGCCCGCGCGCCGATCGCGCGGCGCTCGCCCTCGCCGAGGTCGTTGAGGTAGCGCACGACGTCCTCGGCGTCGTGCGCGATCAGGATCTCGTGATCGGGCTCGAACAGCTCCTCGATCCCGTCCCACGCGTCGGAGATGATCGGCACGCCGCACGCCGCGGCCTCGAACAGCCGCACGCTCGGCGACCAGCCGGCGGCGCGCATGTGCTGGCGCGTGACGTTGAGCGTGAACGCCATCTCGTTGTAGAACGCGCGGTGCCGGTCGGGCGGCAGGTGCTCGAGCCGCTCGATGTTGGGCCCCCACTCGACCGACGCCGGGTACTGCGGCCCCGCGACCGCAAACCGGCGGGCTGGCTCGCGTCGGGCGGGCTCGATCAGCAGGCGCTGCAGCGCGGGCTGGCGATCGTCGCAGTAGGTCCCCATGTAGCCGAGGTCCCAGCGCACCGGCCGCAGCTCGGGCCCGTACACCGCGGGATCGACCGAGCAGTACAGCGGCAGCGCGCGCGGCGAGCCGAGCTCGAGCTCGATCCGGTCGAGCGTCGGACCACCGGTGAACGACAGGTACATCGCGTAGCGCGGGATCAGGTCGCGCGACAGGTACTCGCAGCTGCCGGCGTCGATCGCGGCCAGGGTCACCGGCGTGTCGATGTCGTAGAACGCGGTCGCGCCGCGCGCGGTCCGGGTCACCCAGTCGCCGACCGCGATGCCATCGGGCACGTACGAGCCCACGATCACCAGATCGGCGTCGCGCACCGCGGCCGTGAACCGGTCGCGGAGCTCGTCCAGCGTCGCGTACAGCGCGATCCGCGCGTACGGCACGTCGGTGACATCGCGGTGCTGCGCGTACCACGGCACGTCGCGCTCGACGAACGTGATGTCGTGGCCGCGCTCGGCGAGCTCGCGGAGCAGGCTGCGGTAGGTGGTCGCGTGGCCGTTGCCCCACGACGACGTGATCGACAGCCCGATCACGACGATGCGGAGCGGGCAGTCGCCGGTGCCGCGCGCGGGGGCCCCGGCCGGGGCGTGCGGCAGCTCGCCCAGCGCGGCCTCGACGTCGCGCGCGCGGTGCGCGTAGGTGTGCTCGCGCAGCATGCGGTCGCGGGCGCGCTCGCCGATCGCGCGGGCGGCCTTGGGGGTCAGGGCCGCGACGTACTGCGCGACGTCGTCGCCGTCGCGCGCGACCAGGATCTCCTGGCCGGGCTCGAGGAACTGCTCGATCCCGACCCACGCATCGGTGATCACGCACGCGCCGGCACCGGCGGCCTCGAACACCCGCGTCGCCGGCGAGAACCCGTAGGCCGCCATCGAGTCGCGGCTGATGTTGAGCGCGGCGAGCGGCGTGGCGTGGAACGCGTTGTGGTCGCGGGTGAACACGTGGCCGACGTAGCCGACGTTCTCGGGCATCGCCTTGTCGTGCCAGCCCGCGCCGCCGAGCAGGAAGCGGTGGTCGGGCAGGCGGCGCGCCGCGCCGAACAAGAACTCGTCGACCCGGCGCTCGCGATCGGGCAGCCGGTTGCCCAAGAAGCCGAGCGCCGCGGCGAACCGCGGATCGGGGAACACGCGGTGGTGGGTCTCGGGATCGAGCGCGTTGTAGATCGGCACGCAGCGCCGGGCGCCGAGCCGGTGGTAGGCGTCGACCACCGGCGGGCCGCCGCCGTAGGTGAACACCACGTCGTAGCGCGGGATCAGCGCGCGGAATGGATCGTCCGGGTCACGCTCGACGCGATCGAGCGTGGCCGGCGCGTCGACGTCCCAGAACGCGACCAGGGTGCGCGGCCCGGCGAGCGCGAGCACGCCGCGCTCGAGCAGGCCGTCGTGGACCCCGACGCCGCTGGCCTTGACCACGAGATCGGCGCCGCGGGCGCGCTCGAGCATGGCCAGGGCCGCGTCCTCGGTCGCCGGATACACCACGACCGACGCCCACGGCGGATCGTCGATGTCGCGGTGCTGCTGGCGCTCGAACGCGTCGGGCTCGAAGAACGTGATGCGATGGCCGCGTTCGGCGAGCGCGCGGAGGATGCCGCGGTAGTACGTGGCGGCGCCGTTCCAGTAGGCCGAGACCAGGCTCGAGCCGAAGAACGCGATGGTCAGTCCGGATGGCACGAGAGCTCCTTGGTCGTCGGCGGGGAGACAGCGGGGGCAGGGGTCGCCGCGGCGACGCCGAGCTCGGCGAGGATGGCGAGCAGCTCGTCGACGCGGTGCGCGCAGGTGTGGCGGGCCAGGATGGTGTCGCGGCCGTGGCGGCCGAGCGCGGCGGCGAGCACGCGGTCGTGGACCACCGCGCGCAGCAGGCGCCGCATCTCCTCGGAGTCGCGCGCGACCAGGTAGTCCTCGCCGGCGGTGAACAGGCCCTCGTCGTCGCGCCACGGCGCCGAGATCAGCGGGATCCCGCAGGCGAGCGCCTCGAACACGCGGATCGTCGGGATCCCGGGCAGCGCCTCGACGTACGGCCGCCGCGGCACATGCACCGTGACCTTGTGGCGTGCGAACACCTCGGGAACGGCGAAGTTGGGCAGCCAGCCGGCGTAGCGGATCCCGGCGTCGGCGAGCGCGCGCCGGGCGGCCGCCGGGTAGCGGACGCCGTGGACGTCGGCGCGCAGGCCCAGGGCGCGCACCGGCTCGATCAGCATCGCCTGGAGCTCGGCGGTGCGCTCGTCGTCGCCCCAGTTGCCGACCCACACCAGGTCGCGGTCGGCCGTGATCTCGGGGCGCGGGCCGAACACGCGGCTGTCGGCGGCCTCGTGCCAG
>DASWRS010000357.1:0-4777 GCA_036403075.1 Kofleriaceae bacterium | reverse complement strand
CGCGCCGTGCTCGCCGCGGCCAAGCGGCTCACGGTCGCGATGCTGTCGGGCGCCGTGGCGGCGTTCGGCGAGCGCGTCGCCGAGCACCAGGAGGTCCTCGCCCACATCGCCAACGTCGTGATCGACGGCTACGCGATCGAGAGCGCGCTGGCGCGGACCGAGAAGCTCGCCGCCGCGGGCAGCGACCGGGCGGCGCTGGCCGCCGACATGACCGCCGTGTTCGTGTCGGATGCCGCCGACCGTATCGTCCACGCCGCCAAGCAGGTCGGCCACGCGCTGGGCGACCACGCCGCGGCCGTCCGCGAGCGTGCCGCCGCGGTCGCCGCGCACCCCGGGCTCGACACGGTCGCCGCCCGCCGGCGGATCGCCGATGCCGTGCTCGCGGCCGGCGACCACCCGGTGTAGCGGCGGCCGCGGCCGGGCCCTCCTAGACAACGTCGCGGGGCCCAGTTGCATTGCGAGGGAGGCTGAGCCCCGCGACGCTTCCAGTCTTTCATGACCGGGCTCGCGACGTCCGTTAAAGCTCGGTCAAGGCACCGGCAAAGTCGTGTCGCTGCACCGGCCGGCGCCGGCGAAGCGCGGTCACTCGCTGGGCGGAGCCGCGCCGGCCGCGCGCCGACCGCTGACGATGACTTCCTCGCGCCCGTCATCGGTGACCTGGCGCACCAGCCGGTAGGTGGTGTTGCCCTCGGCCCGCGCCACCTCGGGGGCGGCGATCAGGAGCTGGAGGTCGAGCGTCTTGCACAGATCGAACAGCACGCCGAGGTTGTCGCGCGACAGCCGGTTGGCCTCGTCGAGGAACAGGAACCGCAGGCTGCCGGTGGTGCGGCGGGCGCGCAGCAAGTTCGCGTCGCGCTCCCACTCGGTGAGCACGACCATCATCACCGCGGCGCCGACGCCGATCGCCTCGCCGGTCGACAGCCGGGTCGGGCTCGCGGTCTCCCAGTCCGCCGCGGTCTGGCGGCGGATCTGGACGGCGAGCTCGAGGTACTCGCGGTAATCGAGCAGGCGCTCGCCGCCGGTGCGGCCGCCGCCGTAGCGCCGGAAGATCTCGTCGAGCGCCTCCTCGATCGGGATCGCCGACAGGAACAGCAGCTCCTGGGCCTCGCCGAGGCGCAGCGCGCGCAGGATCTGCTCCATGCGATCGATCCGGCGCAGCTCGATCCGGATGCCGCGGACGCTGCCGAACTGGATGCCGTCGAGGTGCTGGTTGAGGCGGCGGACCTGGCCGGCGGCGCGGCGGAGCTGGACGTCGATGCCGCGGGCGACGTCCTCGGACGCACCGCGCAGGTCGTGCTCCTGACGGGCGAGCCGGCCCTCGAGCACGTCGAGGTGGCTGCGCAGGCGCTCGAGCGCGGCGAGCGGATCATCGACCTCGACGACCTGGGCCGGCACGCGGTGCCGCAGCCACTCGCGGGTCTGCTGCCAGGCCGCGAGGTAGCTCGGGCCGTCGAGCGGGAGCGCGCGGATCGCACCGGCGAGCTCGGCGCCGCCGCGCGCCCGGGCGACGCGATCGAGCAGGACCTCGCGCTTGCTCCACGCGTCCGCGGTCAGCTGGATGCTGGTGCGGCCGGCGTGCTGCGTGCCGGCGAGCGCGGGCGACAACAGGCCCGCCGCGCCGGCGGCCTCGCGCAGCTCGGCCCACGCCGCGGCCGCGGGTCCGGCGCCGCGGCTCTCGGCGGCGAGCCGGGTGCGGGCGTCCTCGGCGGCGCGCGCGGCCTGATCGCGGCGCTCGGCGGCGAGCGCGGCCGCGGTGACCAGGCCGCGCAGCTCGGCCTCGATCGCGTTGACGTGCTCGATCGCGGCGGCGACCAGTTGCTCGGGATCCTCGGCGGCGGCGCCGGCCGGGCCGCCGAGCGCGACGAGCTCGGCCGCGGCGCGCTCGCGGTGCGCGGCGGCGGCGCCGCGGCGCGCATCGGCCTCGAGCGCCGCGGCGGTGGCGGCCTCCCACGCCGCGTCGGCGGCGGCCTCGGCCTGCTCGGCGGCCTGCGCCGCGGCACGCGCGTCGGCGTGCTGGCGCTCGAGCGCCGGCGCGAGCCCGGCCTGGGCCGCGAGCGCCTGCTCGGCGTCGCCCCACGCCGCCGCGTGGCGATGCGCAAGCACGTCGTCGAGCGCGGCGCGCGCCAGGAACAGCCGGTCGAGCTCGGCGGCGAGCTCCGCCGCCCGCGCCGCGTGCTCGGCCCGGTGCGCGTCGTCGAGCGGCGGCGCGCGCAGCACGTCGAGGTACTCGGCGACGAGCCGCCGGTGCGGTGCCGCGCGGTCGAGCTCGGCGCGCGCGGTGGCGAGCTCGGCGCACGTCGTCGCGAGCTCGCGCGCCCGGGCGGCGTGGTCCGGTGGATCGAGCAGCGCGGCGTCACCGAGCAGGCGGCGCAGGCCGTCGCGCCGGCGGCGGCCCTCGACGGCCCGGGCGGCGGCCGCCCGGAGCCGGTCGTCGTGGCCGTGCGCGGCGAGCTCGAGCGCGGCGATCTCCGACGCGAGCCCGGCGCGCTCCGCCGACGGATCGCCTGCGAGCCAGGCCTCGGCGTGCGCGACGAGCTCGTCGACGTCGCGGCGCTGGCCGGCGAGCCGCGCCCCCTGTGCGGCGAGCTCGTCGAGCGCATCGCCGTCGCGCGCGATCTGCTCGTGGAGCTCGGCGACCTGGCGCTCCCGCGCGCGCCGCCCCAGGCTCGGCTGCTCGACCACGCGGCTGATCCGCACGCCGAAGCGCTCGATGCAGACGACGTCCGGCGCCGAGGTCGCCGCCGGCCGCTCGGGCGCGCCGCGCGCGCCGGGAGGCCGCGCCGCGACTGCGGGGCCGGGGCCGGGGCCGGGGCCGGTGCCGGCGTCGGTTTCGGTGCCGGTGCCGGGGCCGGTGCCGGCGTCGGTTTCGGTGCCGGTGCCGGTGCCGGTGCCGGTGCCGGTGCCGGTGCCGGTGCCGGTGCCGGTGCCGGTTTCGGTTTCGGTTTCGGTTTCGGTTTCGGTTTCGGTTTCGGTGCCGGTGCCGGTGCCGGTGCCGGTTTCGGTGCCGGTGCCGGTGCCGGTGGATCGGTCGATCGCATCGCTGCGCGGTGCTCCTGATGCGGGAAAGACGGCCGCGTCCAGCAGGCCGGGCAGCACCGGGGACTCGGGGAGCGCCGCGACATCGAGCGCGGCACCCGCGGCGACCAGCCACACCGTGGGGATCGCACGCTCGACGCCACGGAGCGCGCGCGCCGCCGCGGCGGGATCGTCGACGATCAGGCCGCCGACCAGCGGGCCGAGCCGGGCCTCGACCCAGCCGGCGGAGATCGGATCAAGGTCCTCGAAGCGCTCGGCGAGTAGCTCGCCGCCGACCTCGTCGCGCAGCTGGATCAGCTCGGGATCCACGGCGGCGCCGGTGCGCTCGAGCGCGGCCGCGCGCAGCCGGGTCCGCTCGCGGGTAGCCTCGAGCTCGGCGCGGCAGGCCGCGAGCGCGTGCTGGTCTGCGATCACCAGGTCGCGCAGCGCGGTCAGCTCGGCGCGCGTGGCCGGCGGCGCACCGCGGTCGGCGAGCCGATGCGCGGCGGTGCTCGCGCGATGCCACGCCGCGAGCCGATCGTCGTGGGCGGCGAGCTGCGCGCGCAACGCGGCGAGCCGGGGCCGCGGATCGGCGGCCGGATCGGGCCTCGCCGCGTCCTCGGCGGCCTGGACATCGCGCTCGGCAGCATCGAGCTCGCGCGCGACGATCGCGGTCGCCGGCGCGGTGCCGAGCTGTGGGTCGAGCCCGAGCTCGACGGCGAGCGTGCGCGCGGCGTGCTGGCGGCCGGCCAGGCGCTCGGCGCCCTGCTGCTCGCGCTCGAGCTCGTGACCGCGGCCGAGCAGCCGCTCGCGCTCGGCGAGCCGGGCGAGCACCGCGCGGGCGTGGTCGTGCAGCGCGCCGGCGGGCAGCGCCGCCGATGACGGGTCGATCGCGTCGAGCGCGGCGCGCGCCCGCGCGTGGTCGTCGCGCCGGGCCTCGAGATCGCGCAGCGCGCGGTCGATCTGCGCGCGCTCGGCCTCGCAGCGGCCGCGGCGCTCGTCGACCTCGGCGAGCGCCGCCGCCGCGGTGTCGGCGGCGAGCTCGGGCCGCGCGAGCAGTGACCGGGCCTCGGCGAGGCCGCGCGCGAGCCGGCGGTGACCGTGCGCGCGCCGGACCAGCTCGTCGAGTCCCTGCTGAAGGTGCGCGAGCCCGAGCGAGGCACGGTCGTAGGCCTCGCGCGCGGCGCCGCGACCCTGCCGGGCCGCGAGCCGCTCGGCCGTCGCCACCGCCTGGCGCCCGCGGGCGTCGCGCACCGCCGCCGCGAGCACCGCGAGCTCGCGGTCGAGCTCGGCGATCCGGAACCCCACCGCGTCGGCCGCGGTCCGGCGATCGCGCTCGGCGGTCACGCGGCCCAGATCGGCGCGCGCCGCCGCCCGGCGGGCCTCGAGCTCGCGCTCGCGCTGCTCGAGCGCCGCGATCTCGGCCTCGCGGTCGCGCCGGGCACGTGCCGCATCGTCGACCGCCGGCCGGGCCTCCGCGACGCGCTGATCGGCCTCGGTGGCGGTCAATCGCGCGGCGTGCACCGCGGCCGCGAACATCTCCGCGCCGGCCTCGTAGATCGCGGTGATCTCGCGCTCGAGCTGGCGCGACTCGGCGACCTCGGCGCGGGTCCGGCGACAGGCGTCGAGATTGGCCCGCATCCGGGACAGCGTGTCACCGAGCCCGGTCTCCTGCTTGAGCAGGAAGCCGCGGAGCTCGCTGGTCAGCGCGCGGGAGATCCCGCCGGTCATGCTGGTCCGCAGCATCTCGTTGAGCTTGCCG
>DASWRS010000356.1:0-43688 GCA_036403075.1 Kofleriaceae bacterium | reverse complement strand
GCGCTCCTCGTCGCTGAGCTTGGCCGGCGGGCTCGCGGCCGGTGCCGGGGCC
Organism: Kofleriaceae bacterium; assembly: GCA_036403075.1. Classification (GTDB taxonomy): domain Bacteria; phylum Myxococcota_A; class Polyangia; order Haliangiales; family Haliangiaceae; genus JABFXX01. The sequence goes on along the minus strand of DASWRS010000356.1, from coordinate 43,636 downwards.
GCCGGCTCCGCGGGGGCGGGCGCCGGGTCGGACGTCGGCGCGGGCGCGTCGGCCGGCGCGGGCGCCGGGTCGGGCGCCGGGTCGCTGGGCGCTGCCTGGGCAACCCGCCGGCCGAGCGGGAACGGGCTCCACCCGCCACGCACCGGCCGCGGCTCGCGCATCCGCAGCGAGCTCGGCGCGTGGTCGTCGGCGGCGGCCGGGGCCACGGCGGCGGCGGCGGCGGCAAGGCACAGGATCACGGTCTGCTTCGTCGTCCCCATGGCTCTGCGTCGTGCCATCATGCGTCGTTTGCCGGCCGAGGTGACCGGAGAAGCCTGGCAAACCGCCAACATCCCATGTGCAGCGTAGCCGGCGCATCGCAGGCGATGTCGCACGACCGCGCCCGCAGCAGCATTGGCATCACTGCCCAGAAGCACGGCGGTGAAGCGCGCCGGTGAGCGACGCGACCTGCTCGAGGTGGAATGGCTCGCGGTCATCGCGCCGGCGACCGGGTCCGAAGTGCCGGCGGCAATCACCTCGACCGCTGTTGCCATCGCGCGTAGGCTGCTGTCTGGAGGCGCTCTCGTATGATGAAGACGTCGCAAGATCAGAAGCCAAAGAAGCTCACACTCAACAAGGCGACCTTGCGCATTCTCGGTAAGATGCAGATCGCTCGCGTGAACGGCGGGGACGGAGGATCCGACGCATGCGTGCAATCGCTCGACTTCCCCTGTCCGAATCCCGAGATCATGACCAGCCCGTGCTGACCGCAGCGGCGAACCGGTGCTGCGAGGTCGCCCAGGACGCTTCCGGGCGCCACCGGCCCGGCCGCCGGGTACTGTGGCGCTGCCGCACAGCGTCGAGCCAGGGCCTTGCACGAGGCGCGAACGCGCGTCCGCGAGCGACTGACTGGCCGTGGTGTGGCTCCAGGTGCTAGCTTGCGGCAATGCCGCTGGATGCGTCGCTCGCTGATGCGAGGTTTCGCGATCACTTCCACGTGTGTGCGTTCGTCAATGATGCCGCCGAAGAGCGCGCGCTCATCGACCCGTTCTTCGTCGCCGGCCTGCGTCGCGGCGAGAAGGCCGTGTACTACGTCGATCCCGCGCAGCAGCACGAGCATGAAGCGCGCCTCCACGGGTTCGCGCCGTCCCGCGACCTGGTCGAGGTCACGACCTGGCAGGACGCGCACCTCAAAGGCGGGTCGTTCGATCCCGAGAGGATGATGGTCTCGCTGGAGGAGATGATCCGGGACAACGCCGCGAGTGGCATGCCGCCGGTTCGACTCGTCGGACAGATGGGCTGGGTGTTCTCCTCGCCCCCCGGCATCGAGCAGCTCGTCGCCTACGAGGCGAGCGTCAACGAGGTCTTGAACCGCGGCCGGACACCGACGGTGTGCGTGTACGATGTGCGCCGGCTGAGCGGCTCGATGATGATGGATCTGCTGCGCGCCCACCCGCTCGCGGTGGTGAACGGCGTGTTGCACGAAAACCCGTTCTATACGCCGGCCGAAGAAATGCTCCGAGACATTCAACGGCGACGCGTGATGAGCTGACGCGATGGCCGGCGTCCCTCCGAGCGGTTCCGGGGATGATGAAAGCACTCGTCGGTTACATCGCTGCATTCGCGATCTGGCCGCGCTCAATGCATTGCCCTCGATGTGCATTGGCCGTTCTCCGGACGAAACGCTCGGCATCGCGCTCGACGCGCTCCCCACCGCGCTGGGCTGCGATCTGGTCTATCTGACGCTGCCGGGCTTACCGCCCACACAGCGCGCGATGCTGTACGGCGTGCCCGTGGCCGATGCCGAGGTCGGCGCGCTCGCGGTGGTGCTCGCCGCCGGCAGCGATGCACCGCATACATGCGTCCTGCCGGGCACCGGCCAGCTGTGGTGCCTGGAGGCCGAGGTTCCGCTCGGCACCGGATCGGGACGGCTGGTCGTCGGTCGCCGCTCGCCGCTCGATCCCGGGACGGACCGGGTCCTCGTCCGCAGCGCGGCGAACCTCGTCGGCGCGGCGCTGGAGAACGCCAGGATCCTGGAGCTCGCGCACCGAAAGGACGAGTTCCTGGCGATGCTCGGGCACGAGCTCCGCAATCCGCTCGCTCCGATCGTGATCGCCGTCGAGTTGCTCGCGCGGCACCCCACCGCCGCCCGCGAGCGAGAGATCATCGAGCGACACGTGCGCCACCTCGCGCGGCTGGTCGACGACCTGCTCGACATCTCGCGCGTCACGCGCGGCCACGTGGAGCTGCGCAGCGAGTCCGTGTCGCTGACCTCGGTGCTGGAGCGCGCCGTCGAGATCGCGACGCCGCTGGTATCACAGCACCGGCACTCCCTGGACATCGCGAGCGCCGATGGCATCGTCGTCCAGGGCGACCCGGTCCGGCTCGCGCAGGTGTTCAGCAACCTGCTCGTGAACGCGGCGAAGTTCACGCCGCCGCTCGGCAAGATCGGCGTGGCGATCGAGCCCGGCGCCGGTCGCGTGCGCGTCACGGTGTGCGACACGGGACGCGGCATCGCGCACGATCAGCTCCGCCGGATCTTCGAACCCTTCGTCCAGGCGGATCGCCAGCACGATGCGCTGCGCGGTGGCCTGGGCCTCGGCCTCGCGATCGTCAAGAACCTCGTCGAGCGGCACGACGGCACGATCACCGTGCACAGCGACGGCCCCGGTCGGGGGGCCGCCTTCACGGTCGAGCTGCCGACGGTCGCGCGCTGCGAGGAGCCCGCCGCGCCCGCGCCCCCACAAGCCCCCGGCGCGCGAGCCAACGTGCGCGTCCTCGTCGTCGACGACAACGTCGATATCGCCGAGCTGCTGTCGGAGGCGCTGCGCATCGAAGGCTTCCAGACCGCGATCGAGCACGACGCACGGACCGCGCTGGAACGCTGGCGAAGCTTCGTGCCCCATGCGGCCATCCTCGACGTCGGACTGCCGGAGATCGACGGCTACGAGCTCGCGAAGCAGGTGCGCGCGGATCACGGCGGCGATCCGATGCTGATCGCCGCGACGGGCTACGGTCAGCCCAAGGATCGGCTACGCGCCGCCGACGCCGGCTTCGACTGCCACTTCGTCAAGCCCGTGAGCGTTCGCGATCTCGTACGGGTCCTGGATCAGCACATCGCGAACCCGGTGCGCCGGAACGCGTCACCGTAGCGCCGAGACGCCGCATTCGCCGCCGATCTCATCGGTCATCTCGATGACGAGGCCCGTCGCGCTCGGCGGCGCTCGTGCGGTACGTCGCGGATCACCTCCGCGCGCGCGGCTTCGAGCTCGAGCTCGCGTCGATCAACGTCCGCGATCTCCCCGCCGACGCGCTGCTCGGTGGCCGGACGGCCGATCCGGCGATCGCCGCGGCGATCCAGCTGGTCGAGCGCGCCGACGCGGTCGTGGTGGCGAACCCGATCTACAAGGCGTCGTACACCGGGGTCCTGAAGGCGTTCCTCGACGTCCTCCGAAGCCTCGGTGGATGCACGGGGTGATCGCCGGGGCGCCAAGGGCAACCACGCGCCGGTTGCACTCAGGCCGCGAGCTCGGGGTGCTGGTGGACGTAAGAGCGCAGCCGGAACGCCGTGCCGATGAGCATGCCACCGAGCACGAGCGCATACGCACCGATCCACAGCCCGAGCACGATCGCTCCGGCGAGTGGCGCCAGGATGAGCAGGACCCCGAACGCGATCGACAGCACGCCCTCGATCGCGAGCAGCCATTCGCCCTCGATCTCCTTGCGCATCTGGATCGCCATCACGACCTCGAGGATCCCCGAGATGACGGCCCACCCCGCGATCACCAGCACCAGCGCGAAGGCCGTGATCCCGGGCAACACCAGCGCGAGGATCCCTGCGACGATCGATACCAGACCTCGCGCGATCAGCGCGAACCGTGGCTGGACCGGTTTGGCCGCGAGCGCGAGCGCGAGCGCACCGTCGACGAGCGAGTACACGCCGAACAGCAAGACCAGTGACACGAAGGTGACCCCCGGGGCGAACACGCTCAGGATCCCGAGCAGGATCGCCGCGACGCCGCGGAGCCCGACGGTCCACCACCGCCATCTCTTGAGTCTCATCATCGGGCCCTCCTAGTGCGAGCCGGCTTGTCTGGCACGGTCGGACGGCGCTTCGCTGCGCTTGATGTCGATCTTGCGGCGCTGCCTGGTCGGCTCGGGCGCACGCATCGAGATCTCCAGCACGCCGTTCTCGAACCGCGCCTCGGTGGTCCCGGGATCGGCGCCTTCCGGCAGCGGGATCACGCGCTGGAAGCGGCCGTACGAGCGCTCGCAGCGCCAGACGTCGCCGTCCTGCCGCTCGTGCTCGCTGCGCCGCTCGCCTTCGACGATCAGCGCGCCGTCGTCGACGGTGACCTGGATATCCTCGTTCGACATCCCCGGTAGATCGACGTTGACGATCAGCTTGTCGTCGCGATGCATGACCTCCACCATGGGTACGAACATCAGGCCATCGAACCCGCTGGCGTCGTCGGCGCGCGCGGTGGGTATCCCGACCCCGGTGAGCCGCCCCAGATCCTCGAACAGGCGGCGCATCAACGAGAACGGACCAAACGCCCCCGGAGATCGCGCGAGGGCGCCCGATCGGCTCTGGCTGTTCTGACTCCTGGTCAGGCCGCCCGATCCCTGCGGCGATGTTACCTGCTGTGATGCCACCTGTTGTGATGGTTCCGCCGGCGGCGTACGCGCGCCGCTCTTGTCGTCATTGTCGGTCTTGCTTGTCGTGGCCATGAGTTTCTCCCGAGCTGCGATTGAGCTCGCAGCGACGCGAGTGCATCGGCCACACCAGTCCGGATCGGTCGTACGCCGGTGCGTGAGCGCCATGATAGCGTCGACGACGCGCGACGAGCACGGGCGCGCGTGCTCCGGGGACCTCGGCGCCATCGAATCAGGCTTTCCGGCCAGAGCAGTGTGCACCTCATCTTGCATCGGCGGCGGTTGGAGGAACTCATGGTGAATGAAACACATAATGACGAGCAGATCCAGAAAGACGTCCTCGCCGAGCTCAAGTGGGACGCGCGAGTGTCTCCGAACGAGATCGGAGTCAGCGTGAAAAACGGAGTCGTGACGCTGACTGGACATATCGACTCGTTCTACAAGAAGTGGGCAGCCGAGCAAGCCGCGCACCGCGTCCGAGGCGTCATGGCGGTGGCGAACGACATCGAGGTCAAGCTGCCGTCGTCCTCGGAGCGGACCGATGACGAGATCGCAGACAGCGCGGTGCGTGCGCTCGAAACCGACGCGCTGCTCGGGGCCAGGAAGCTTCAGATCACCGTGTCGGGCGGCTGGGTCACGGTGCGGGGAGAGGTCGAGTGGAACTTTCTGAAGAACGACGCCGAGCGCCTGTTGCGCCGCCTGTGGGGCGTCAAGGGCGTGACCAACCTCATCACCGTCAAGCTGCGGCCGACCCCGACCGAGCTCAAGGACAAGATCGAGAAGGCGCTGCTCCGCAGCGCAGAGCTCGATGCCAGGAAGATCTCTGTTGATATTCAGGGGTCCAAGGCGATCCTCAAGGGCACGGTGCGATCGTGGGCGGAACGCGAGGAGGCCGAACGCACCGCCTGGGGTGCACCTGGGATCCTGCAGGTCGAAGATCGTATTCAAGTCTCGTACTCTTGATCTCGAGATCGTTCGCGATCGCAGTCACTCCCCGGACACGTCGTGCGGCCTCCTCGGCTGCCCATTTCTTGTAGAACGAGTCGACATGTCCGGTCAGCGTGACAACGCCATGCTTGACGCTGAGCCGATCTCGTTCGGTGCAACGCGCGCGTCTCATTTGAGCTCGGCCAGCACGTCCCGCTGGATCTGTTCATCGGTCTTCGTTTCGTTCGACATGAATCCCTCCGACCGCCGCAGCGAGCTTCGGTTCACCGTCGAAGACCGCGCGCTGGTGATCGCCGGCGAGCTCGACGTCGTACCCATGGAGCGAGCGGGCGACGTCTGGCGCGGCCAGCGTCCGTCCGGTCGGTTCTACCCGTCCGGTCGGTACCCGTCCGTTCGGCTCCAGCGGTTCATCCCGCTGCGCGAAGGCGTTGACCCAGCGAGCTCCGGGGCGCGGTTCGAGAATGGTGTCCTCGAGATCCGGCTACGCGCACGCAGGCAATGGAGCCGGGCGCGTCAGATCGAGATCGACACGGGCAGCGCACAGCCGGACCGACCCGGCAGATCACCTCGCGTCAAGCCTTGAAGATCGACCTGCCGAGATGCTGGATGGCGCCGACCGCGTCGAATGCTTCGAGCGCGAGCGCGTCGCGATCGAGCATGATCGGTTGATCTCCGGTGTTCTGGATCTCGACGCCCAGATCCACGTAGGTGCGATCGCCCTTGCGAGTGGCCCCTTCCGGCCAGACGTTCACATGAACACGCGGATCCGCGCCTGGTTCCGTCCGGATATCATAGGCAGCGGCCGGCTGGCCGGAAGGGCTGGTCGCCGACGCGTGCTCCGTGGGCTGGAATGCTGCGCGCTCGCTGACGCACTCACGATATCGAGATCGCCGCCATGCTGTTTGGGAGTATTCTCATGACCCCCGCGGGTGCATTGCGTAGACCATTCAACCGACTCACCCGTCGAGCAACGCGCATCGCGAACGCGACCCATCGTCGCCTGGCGCACGCGCGCCCGTCGACATCGTGCGTCGGCGCAAGCCGTAGCGGCCGATCTTCATGCAGGAGGCGACCGAAGAGGACGTGATGGAGTTCCTCCAGAAGTACGGCAAGCTGTCGCGCGCCGCGGAGATCTACCAGGCGGTCCTGGCCACCAAGCCCAGGAGGTGACGGACAGGGTCGAGGTGAAAGCGTTCGACGCCGAGGCCAACGCGCCCAAGCTGGTCAAGGACTGGGTGGGCTTTCAGCTCGCGGACAAAGTGCCAGGGAAAGTGGCTACTTCTTGCGGCCGGCCTTGGTCGCAGCACCCGGCGCCGGCGCTGGAGCTTTTTTCACAGCACCGGCGCCGGCTGCCGGAGTCTTGGACAGGCCAGCCGGGGCCGGGCCCGGTTCCGTGGGGGTGGAGGTCGCCGGCGAGGTGCCGGCCGCCCGGATCGACAGCGGCGTGTCCGTCGGAATCGGGGCCGAAGCCTTGGAGGCCGCGGCGCTCGGGCGCGGCGCCGGAGCCTTGGTCGGGCCGGAGAAGCCGATCGGCAGGCCGGTGTCGCCATCGGACGACTCGGGGTCGGCCGCGACGGTGAAGCTCCACTCGGCGCCGGTCTGGGTGCAGCTGGTCGCGACCGCCGCGTCGCAGATCCCGGGGGCCAGGTGCGCCGTGTAGGTCGCGCCCGGCTTGAGCTGGATCTGGTTGGCGAACAGACCCCACACGCCGTCGCCGATCGGATCGACCCAGGCGGGCAGCACCGCGCCGCTGGCGTCGGTCAGGGTGAAGCTCTGCGGGGTGACTCCCGTGACCGGACGCGAGAAGAACACCTTGGGGACGGTGTCGAGGTGGGCACGCGGCGCGCCGGGCGCGGGGTAGACGCCGAACTTCGGTGCCGAGGTGTCGGCGGGCACGCCGTTGATCGCGATCGTGAAGGTCTTGATCGCCATCGGCACCGGCGGTGCGCCCTCGACCACGGCCGGCTCGGTCTGTGGCTTGCGGCCGTCGCAGCGGCCGCCGAGCACGCACGGCTCGAGCACCATGTTGTTGTTGGTGTCGGTCATGTTGCCGAGGAACTTGACGCCGACGATCGCCTCCATCGACTGGTAGTAGACGCCGGTCGACACGACGACCGGGCCGCGCGTGCCGGGCGGGATCACGACCGAGTAGCGATCGGTCTTCTTCGTCGCGCCGGGGTGCGGCAGCGGGCGGAGCCGGGTGTCGACCAGGAACGAGTCGTCGAACACCTCGCCGTCGCCGTCGAGGTCGGCGAACTGCTCGAGCCCCTTGGGGTTATGCGAGGCGTCGATCACCTTGTTGTCGCGGTCGATCGGCAGGCCCTCGGCGTTGGTCTTGAGGTTCAGCGGCGTGGCGTAGGGCAGGTCGAGCGTCGGGCAGCCGTCGCCGAGCGACGCGACCGCCTTGAACTGGATCGAGTACGGATCCGGCGAGCCCGGCGGCAGCTTCCAGGTGCACTTGGGGTAGTTCGGATCGACGACTTCCTCGGTGGTGAGCGAGCCGACGCCGAGCGAGGTCCGCTTCCACTCGGAGTCCTGGATCATCAGCTCCTTGCCGGTGGCGAGGTCGTAGGCGTGGACCGCGACCCAGCCGATCCGGCCCTCGGGGAAGCCGCTCGGGAAGTCGTGGCCGCTGCCGGTGTTGCTGACGCTGAGCGAGATCGGCACCGTGGTGCCGGCCTCGGCGGCCTGCGGGCCGCTGGCGTCGAGGCTGAGCACGTGGCGCAGCCGGTCCCAGGCCAGACGCGCCTGCTGGGCATAGACGCCCTTGCGCTCGGTGTGGGTCCACACGGCGCGCGAGTACGGGCTGTTGTGGTCCTCGGACGAGTAGCTGAACACCGACAGCTCGGGGTACGGCGACACGTTGCCGCTCGAGTCGACGTCCTTGCCGATCAGGCGCGGCACGAACGCGTTGCCGCCGACGAAGTGGTGGGTGAAGAACGGCCGCTCCTTGCCGTCGGTCGCGACCGGCTCCTTGAGGATCGGCAGGGCGTGGCCCATCGGATCGTACAGGGTCTGCGCCGTGCCGGGCTGGCCGTAATCCTGCTGCATGTGGCACGACTGGCAATCTCGCTTGTGCGCCGGATCGAAGAACTTGTTGCCCGGGCGATCGGCGTAGCGGCTATTGGCCCATTCCGTATAGGTGCGCTCGATCGGGAACCCGCCGGCGAACTTGCCGAGCGTGTTGCGGATCGGCAGCGCGTTGGTCACGTCGTGGCACGCCGCGCACATCTCGGAGCGCACGAACATCGCCTGGTGGTAGCTCTTGTGCTTGGACGAATCGACCTGCTGGTACGGGATGTCCTCGCCGAACACCGTGCTGGTGTTCTCGTCCTTGGCCGACGGCGCGGGGTTGGCCGCCATCGGGCCGAACCGCTCGGGGAACACGATCGCGTGCGGCGACAGCCGGAACGCGCCGGCGCCGATGCTGTAGCCGAGGTTGCGCTTGGTCAGGTCGGCGACCGCGAAGATGTCCTGCTTGTCGGCCGACAAGAGCTCGTTGCGACCCTCGGCGCCGACCGCCGGGGTGTACTCGGTGCCGCCGCGCTCGTAGTTGTGGAACGGCGTGTCGCGGGTCGCGGCGAAGCTGTGGCAGATCGCGCAGAAGATGCCGGTCTTGCCCGACTCGGTGTTGCGGAACTGCTCGTCGAGGGTCGCGTACGCGATGCCGGTGTGGTTGTCCGACGTCGGGTTGAACTTGGTATCGGCCCGCGCCATCTCGAGGCCGGTCTTGGGATCGACCGTCACGTTGCGCAGCGGGAAGTTGTCGATGTAGTTGGTCGGCATGTGGCAGCGCGAGCAGAACGCGTCGAGCAGCGAGCCGGGGCGGGACGTGACGACGTGCTCGGTGCCGATGTCGAACTCGGACGCGCACTCGCCCTTCCGGGCGAACGGGTTGTGGTGCGACTTCTCCGTGCCGTCGGGCGGTGACGGCGTGTCGCACTCGCCGTTGGTCGACACCGTGCGGGCGAGCAGGAGGAACGCGCCGCGCCACACCGGATCGCGCCACGAGTTCGACATCATGGAGCCGTTCCACTCGTCGAAGATCTTCTGGTGGCAGGTCTGGCACTGGCCCGGGTGGTTCTGGGTCTTCCAGAGCTCCTCGTACGGCGGCGGGTTGGCCGTCGCCTCCTCGGTGATGTACGGCGCCGCCTCGGGCATGCGGTTGGGGAGATCGAGCGCGGCGGGCTCGGGCTGCTTGGCCAGGAACCCGACCAGCAGGCCGGTGGCGACGAACGTTCCCAACTTGATGAGCTTCACGAGTGTCCTCCATGGCCGCGGCGCGCTGCGATCACCGGCTCGTGCGGCGGGATCAGCGGCGCGCGCGACAGAGCGCGAACGACGATCAGAAAGATGAGCCCTGCGGTGCCGGCCGCCATCCCGAGCTCGATCAGGCCGAACCGAGGCGACGTCCACTTCGACGGCATGACCAGGATGTAGAGATCGAGCCAGCGGCCGAGCAGGACCAGCACCGCCACCGCCGACATCACCCGCAGGCTGCGCTTGGAGCTCAGCGGCAGGAGCACGAAGAACGGGATGATCCAGCTGACCACGAAGCTGGCGAGCAGGAGCGGCAGCCAACCCTCGCTGCTGCGCTGGAGGTACCAGCCGGCCTCCTCGGGGATGTTGCCGTACCAGATCAACAGGTACTGGCAGACCCAGATGTAGCCCCAGAACGTCGAGAACGCGAGCATCATGGTCCCCAGCGTCTGGATGACGTGGGTATCGACCACCGCACCGATCAGCTGCTTGCGCTTGAGGATGACCGTGGTCAGCGCGATCGCCGCGATGCCCTGGACGAACGAGCCGGCGAACACGTAGACCGAGAACATCGTGCTGAACCACTTGGGCTCGAGCGAGATCAGCCAGTCGTAGGACGCGGCGGCAAAGCTCAGGGCGAACAGCGGCACGAACGCGCCGGAGTAGCGATACAGCCGGACGAAGGCGCCGAGCCCCGCGCCGCGGTCGGCGTCGCCGGCGAGCGAGATCTTGCGCATCCGCCACGCGAAGAAGATCCACAGGCCGATCACGCCCGCCATGCGGACGTAGGTGAACGTCGGCGACAGGTAGGTGAACCGGCCGGCGCGGACCAGCGGGTGCTCGTCGTTCATCAGCGGCGAGCTCGGATCGGTCCACGGGTACAGCGTGCGGAAGCCGAACGCGAGCACGGCCAGGAGCACCGCGCCTATCGGCAGGAGATGGGTGAATGCCTCGGGGATCCGGCGGATCGGAGCCACCCACTTCGAGCTGGCCAGGCGCTGCACCGAGGTGAAGAACAGCGCGGAGACGCCGAGCGACAGGACGTAGAACCCGTCGACCAGGAGGTTGAGCCAGGTGCGCTCGGTCGAGGTCAACATGCCGGCGACGACCGCGATCACGCCCACGGCGGCGAGCGCGATCGGGATGCGGAGCGTCGAGCGCGAGACGACGAGGCGGTTGTCGGTGGTCATGGGCTACCTCCCGATCCGGTGGCGGGGGTGGGGGCGGGTTCCGCGGGCGCGGGCGGAGCCGGGGGTGGCGCATCCGGGCTGCCGGGCGCGGCCTCGGGCAACTCCTGCAGGACCGCGCGGATATAGGTGATGATCAGCCAGCGGTCGTCGGGCGACAGCTGGGCCGCGTACGACGGCATCTTGTTCGAGCCCAGCGTGACGACGTGGAAGATCCGCCCGGGCAGAAAGCCGATCAGCCGCTCGGACTTGTACGACGGCGGCGGCGGGATCTTCGATGCGATCGGACCGTCGCCCTTGCCGTGCTCGCCGTGGCAGACCAGGCAGTAGGTCTCGTACAGCGCCTTGCCCTTCTCGAGCGTCGGCGGCGTGGGGTGGAACGGATTGGTCAGCTCGCGGCCGGCGCGCTCGCCGTCGGCGTCGCCCTTGATGTAGTGGAACGGGTGGTAGCCGCGCGCGATCGTGCCGGGCACCGGCCGCTGCAGCGTGATGCCGTTGCGGGTCGCCCGGTTGGGCGCGAACGCCTTGTACGCGGGGCCGCGGGCCATGTCGGGCATGTACTCCGAGCCCGGCTGGTCGCCGGGCTGGCACGCCGCGAGGCTTGCGAGGCTTGCGAGGCCTGCGAGGAGCGACGCGAGCAGGATCGCCCTGCTGGCTCCGGTCGTTGCGCCGGTCTTGGTTCCGGTCATAGATTCGCCTCGCTCTCCGTGACGCTGGCGGCGCCGGACTCCTTGAGCAGCGCGACCGCGCGCTGGTGGGACTCGTCGTCGCTGGGCTTGCGCAGCACCACCACGAACGTGTCGTCGGTGATCGCCGGGTTGACCAGCCACACCGCCTTGCCCGGGTAGAGCCTGGCGCGGAGCAGGAACGCGCCCACCGTGGTCAGGCCGGCGAACAGCACGGTGAGCTCGAACGAGATCGGGATGAACGCCAGCAACGAGTTGTCGGGCTTGCCGCCGACGTTGAGCGGCCAGTCGAGCACGTTGGTGTAGAACTGCAGGGTCAGCGCGGTCGCCAGGCCGGTCAGGCCGGCGATCAGCGTGACGTAGGGCAGCCGGGTCCGCCGGATCCCCATTGCCTCGTCGAGCCCGTGGATCGGGAACGGCGCGAACACGTCGTAGACCCGGAACAGCTCGCGCCGCGCCTTGCGGACCGCGCGCAGCAGATCTTCGACTTGCGCGAAGCTCGCGACCAGGATCTTAGCCCGCATGGCTGCCTCCCTCGGCACCGTGGCCGGGATCGGCGCCGTGGCCGGCCTGCTCGACCGCCACCGCCTTGACCTCCCAGGCCGCGATCATCGGCATGAACCGGATGAACAGCAGGAACAAGGTGAAGAACAGGCCGAAGCTGCCGACCAGGATGCCGAAGTCGATCAGCGTCGGATAGAACATGCCCCAGCCCGACGGCAGGAACGCGCGGTGGAGCGAGACCACGATGATGACGAAGCGCTCGAACCACATGCCGATGTTGACCAGGATCGAGATCACGAACAGGATGGCGACGTTGTTGCGGATCTTCTTGAACCAGAACAGCTGCGGCGCGATCGCGTTGCACAGCACCATCAGGTAGAAGCCGAACGCGTAGGGGCCGGTCGCGCGGTTGATGAAGTGGTAGCGCTCGTAGATGTTGCCGCCGTACCACGCGGCGAAGAACTCGGTCGCGTACGCGAAGCTGACGATCGAGCCGGTCAGGAGCAGCACCTTGGCCATCGAGTCGAGGTGCCGCATCGTGATGTAGCGCTGCAGGTTCATGGTCTGCCGGGTCAGGATCAGCAGCGTCAGCACCATGCCGAACCCGGAGTAGATCGCGCCGGCGACGAAGTACGGCGGGAAGATCGTGGTGTGCCAGCCCGGCAGCAGCGAGGTCGCGAAGTCCATCGATACGATGCTGTGGACCGAGAGCACCAGCGGCGTCGCCAGGCCGGCGAGGATCAGGCTGACGACCTCGTAGCGCGCCCAGGTCCGGTGCGAGCCGTTCCAGCCCAGGCTCAGGACGCCGAACACCAGCTTCTTGATCTTGCCGATCGAGCGGTCGCGCATCGTCGCCAGATCCGGGATCAGCCCGAGGAACCAGAACACCAGCGAGATCGTGAAGTAGGTCGAGATCGCGAACACGTCCCAGACCAGCGGCGACCGGAAGTTGACCCAGAGCGGGCCGTGCTGGTTAGGGAAGTACGGGAAGATGAAGAACGCGTCCCACGGCCGGCCCATGTGGAGCAGCGGGAACAACCCGGCGCACATCACGGCGAAGATCGTCATCGCCTCGGCCGAGCGGTTGATCGACGTCCGCCACTTCTGCCGGAACAGCAGGAGGATCGCCGAGATCAGCGTGCCGGCGTGGCCGATACCGATCCAGAACACGAAGTTGGTGATGTCGAACGCCCAGCCGACGCTGTTGTTCAGGCCCCAGACCCCGATGCCCTTGGCGATCAGGTAGGTCGCCATGCCGAGCAGGTCGAGCAGACCCAGCGCGGCAAATACGAAGCACACGTACCACAGCTTGCCGGGCCGACCTTCCATCGGCGCGGCGATGTCGGCCGTGATCTGCTTGAGCGTCGGCGAGCCGGCGATCCAGCGAGGTTCGGTGACGCCTTCAGGTAGATTGTCCATGACGAACCTTCTTGAGGTAGGACACGTTGGGGCGAGTGCCCAGGTCGTCGAGGACGCGGTAGGCGCGCTCGCCGCGGACCCGCTGCGCGGCCCGGCTGTGCGGGTCGTTGAGGTCGCCGAACACGATCGCGTCGGTCGGGCACACCTGCTGGCACGCGGTCTTGATCTCGCCGTCGCGGACCGACGACGCCGGCTCGCCGCGCTTGACCGCGGCGTTCTTGGCGACGTGGATGCGCTGGACGCACAGGCTGCACTTCTCCATCACGCCGCGCGACCGCACCGTGACGTCCGGGTTCAGCACGAGCCGTCCGATCGGATTGGCCATGTTGTAGTCGAATTGCGGATTGTTCGTATCGGTGTAGTTGTACCAGTTGAACCGCCGGACCTTGTACGGACAGTTGTTGGCGCAATACCGGGTGCCGATACAGCGATTGTAGACCTGCTGATTGAGGCCCTCGGAGCTGGTCGTGGTGGCGAGCACCGGGCACACCGTCTCGCACGGCGCGTGGCCGCAGTGCTGGCACATCATCGGCTGGTGCAGGACCTCGGGGCTGTCCTCCGAGCCGCTGTAGTAGCGATCGATGCGGATCCAGTGCATCACGCGCTGGCGCTGGATCTGGTCCTTGCCGACCACCGGCACGTTGTTCTCGGCCTGGCAGGCGATCACGCATGCCGAGCAGCCGGTGCACGAATCGAGGTCGATCGACATGCCCCACGATTTCTCGCCCTGGGGCCGCTCGTTCCACAGGTTGGGCAGCTGCTCGGGCTCCTCGCGGCCGTGCGCGAGCTCGGCGCGCGTGGTCTCGAGCACGATCGGCCGGCCCTCCATCGAGAAGTGGCTCTGGGTGCCGGCGAGCTTCTCGTGGTCGCCGGTGAGCTTCACGGTCGCGCCCTCGGCCCACAGCCGGCGCGAGCCGCGGACCATCGGGGTCAGCGCGAACAGGTTGGCGCCGACGCCGTTGCCGGCCTTGCCGACCTGCTTGCGGCCGAAGCCGAGCGCGACCGACAGCGTGCGGGCGTGCTGCCCGGGCTGGACGAACGCCGGCAGCCGGACCGCGCCCGCCGAGGTCGTGACCTCGAGGACGTCGCCGTCGCGAACGCCCAGCTTGCCGGCGGTCGACGGCGCGATCAGCAGCACGTTGCCCCAGGTCACCTTGGTGATCGGATCGGGGAGCTCGAGCAGCCAGGGGTTATTGGCATTCTTGCCGTCGCGCATCGCGACGCTCTCGAACATCGCGAGCTCGTAGTGATCGCCCTGGCCGGCGGCGCGCTCCGCGTCCAGGCCGATCGTCGCGACCGCCGCCTGCCAGTCACCGCCGGCCGCGGCCTCGGCCCCGGCGGTCTTGCCGACCTCGGCGAGCTCGAGCACGCCGCGCTCGAGCGTGTGGTCCCAGAACGCGTCGAAGTCGCGGGCGCCGGCCTGGCGCGGCATGACCTCGGTGCGCCAGTGGTCGCGGAGGTAGGCGTAGTGTGTGGCCGGCTCGCCGATCCAGCGCAGCAGGCTCTCGACCGCCGAGCGGGTGTCGAACAGCGGCGCGATCGTCGGCTGGGTCAGGCTGAGGTAGCCCGCCACCGGCTCGGCGTCGCCCCACGACTCGAGGAAGTGATGATCGGGGCACACCGCGTGGACCGCCGCGCTGGTCTCGTCGCGCCGGTCGGCGGTCGAGATCGACAGCGCGACCTTGGCCAGGCCGGCGGTGAAGCCGGCGGCGTCGGCGTGGTCGTATACCGGGTTGGCGCCGTGGATGATCAGCGTGTGGACCTCGCCGCGCTGCATGTCGGCGATCAGCTGGGCCATCGCGGCGTCGTCGCCCTGGCGCTGCAGCGACGGGCGATCGATGTCGAGCGTCTTGCCGACGTTGCCGAGCAGGCGGTTCAGCGTGAGCACGGTCAGCTGGATCGCGTCGTCGTTGCAGCCGGCGACCACCAGCGACTCGCCGCGGTGCTTCCACAGCTCGTCGGCGACCGAGTCGAGGACCCCGGCGTCGACCGGATCCTTGGTCGAGGCGATGCCGGCCTCGCCGGCCTTGCGCGCGATCCGGGCCAGCAGCGCGGCCGCCACACCGCCGAGCGCGCTCGGCGCGACGGCGATGCGCCGGTCGGCGTTGGAGCCGGTGACCGACATCCCGGGCTCGAACTGGACGTGGAGCCCGGCCGGCTGGTCCAGGGTCCGACCGCGCGCGTACTGGCGCGCGAACTCGACCGGCGAAAGCCAGGTGCCGAGGAAGTCGGCGTCGAGCGCGACGATGACCCGGGCGCGATCGAACGCGTAGTGCGGCACGATCGCGCGGCCGAACGCGGCGGCGCTGGCGCGGCGCAGCGCGCTCGCCGACACCGCGTCGTAGATCACGTGCTGGAACCCGGGGAACGCCTTGCGCCAGCGCTCGATCACGGTGCGGGTCGACGGGCTGGTGATCGTTCCCGACAGCAGCACGACCCGGCCGGCCTTGGCGCGCGCGGCCTCGAGGCCCGCGGCGATCTGCTCGTCGATCTTGTCCCACGCCAGCGGCTCGCCCTTCCACAGCGGGCCGCGCAGCCGCTCCTGATCGTAGAGCGAGAGCACGGTCGCCTGGCCGGTGGCGCAGGTCGCGCCGCCGAACAGTGTCGAGACCTCGTTGCCCTCGATCTTGATCGGCCGGCCGTCGCGCTGCTTGACCACGAGGCTGCACGCCGACGCGCAGCCGCCGCAGGTCGTGGCGTAGAAGTTGGGGACGCCCGGGATCATCTCGTCGGACGCGACCGCGATCGGCACGGCCTTCTGCTCGGGCGCGCGGCACGCCGCCACCGAGACCGCGGCGGTGCCAAAGCCCATCAGGGTCAGGAAGTCGCGGCGCGTGGTGTCGCTGCCCTGATCGTCGGGTCGGACGCTGGGCAGGCCGCCGGGGAACTCGCCGCGCGACGCGGCGCCGTTGCGGCGCTCCTCGGGGCTCTTCCAGTGCTCGGGGGTGCGTCGTCCCCCGAGGGTCACGAGCTCGGTCTTGGCGCCGTTGCAGTGATCGCTCATAAGCTCCTCGGGGTCCTCAGTAGTGACAGCTCGCGCAGTCCAGACCGGTCACCGGCTTGGGCACCTCGGTGAACCGCTTGGCAGCGCGCTCGAGCGTGTTGGTCGGGACACCGGCGTGCTCGCGGTGACAGGTCAAGCACCAGCCCATGGTCAGCTCCTTGACCTGCTCGATGCGGGGCATGGTCTCGACCGCGCCGTGGCAGCTCTGGCACTGCACGCCGGACAGCACGTGCCGGCTGTGATTGAAGTACACGAAGTCGGGCAGGTTGTGGACCTTGGTCCAGGCGACGACCGGCCGGTCGAGCTGAGCGGCCTCCTTGAACTGCTCGATCTCGATGGTCTGCTTCTCGAGCAGGCCGTGGCAGTTCATGCACACGCTCGACGACGGAATCCCGGCGTGGCGGCTCGACCGCGCACCGTAATGGCAATACAGACACGGGACCTTGTTGTCTCCGGCGTGTAGCTTGTGTGAAAACGCAATCGGCTGCGCCGGGGCATAGCCTTGTTGCATGCCCATGCGAAACAGACGCCGGACGCCGGTCGCCGCGATGACGACCGCGATGACCAGTGCGATGAGAATGATCAATGGACGCATGATGGGTTCTTCCCGGCCTGGTCAGCTCGGTTCCTGTGCTTTGCCCCCGTCACCCGGGAGGTCTTCTTCCGGCCACAGCCAGCGCGCGGGGCTGAGCTTGGCCAGCACCCGCCGCCCGCTCCGCGCCGAGGCGGCGACCGGCCGGCCGGCGAACATCACGATCCGGTCGCCCGCCGCGACGAAGATCGCCGCGAGGCTGGTGAACGGCACGACCGCGAGCACGGCGAACCACGAGAACGCGTGGAGCCGGATCAGGAACGGCAGCTGACCGACCAGCGCGGTCTCGGGCTCGCCGCGGCCCAGCGAGCGCAGGTACGGCGTCACCGTGCCGAGCGCCCACGACGACCCCCAGCGGTACATCACCGCAGTGGCCAGGCCGGAGATCGCCGCCACGCACACCAGTGACAGCAGCACGTAATCGCCGACCTCGAGCACGCGGGTCGGGATCTCGGCGGCGCTGCGGTGGGCATGGCGCCACATCAGCTGGATCACGCCGACGAGCGCGATCACGCCGAACGCGAACCCGGTCGCCTCGAGCAGGTAGAGCCGCAGCGGCACGCCGTTCCAGGTCCGGATCGCGGTGGGCGCGAGGAAGGACGCCAGGTGGAGCGCGGCGGTGATCGCCAGGCCGATGCGCCATGCGGCGGTACCGCGGAACAGCCGCCAGGCCGCGTCCGACGCCGGCCGGATCGCCTCGGGCCGGCGTCGCGCGAGGGCGTGGCGGATCCCCAGGCCGAGGACCAGGATCAGGAGCGCGATGTACGGAAACACCTGGAACAGCAGCTCGCTCGGCAGCGTGGCGCGGCGTAGCGCGCCCGGGTTCATGGTCACGTCGGTCGCCTTGGGCGCCCAGGTCACGCGCTTGCCGGCGGTCGCGGGCTTGGCCGCCGACGAGCCGGAGCCATCGCCGGGCTTGCCGCCCGGACCGGTGCTGTCGATCGTCTTGGCGACCATCGGCGGCTGTGCGGCGGTGGTCTTGCCGGGCGGCATGGCGCCCTGCTCGTTCAGCGCGACGTCGCGCAGGTAGGCCTTGATCGCGAACGACTCCTCGGGGGCGAGGAACGCGGCGAGGGTCCCTTCCGGGTGGCGCAGGACGCACGGATGCCGGAGGAACTGCGTCATCGCGCCGTCCTGGAACTGCGAGTACGCGCTGGTCAGATCGGCTGCCAGCGTTCCGCCGCTCGCGCCATCGCGGTCATGGATGCCGTGACAGCTCGCGCAGGCGATCCCGCCCTGCGACATCGCGCGCGCGCCGTGGAACAGCTGCCGGCCGGTCTCGATCTCGGCAAGCGTTGCCGAGTCCGCGGGCCGCGCGTCCGGCTCCTGCTGGTCGGGGCCGCTGATCGCGAGCCAGTCGAGGATACTGCCGATCTGGGGCTCGGACAGATCCGTCCAGTCCGGCATCCGCTGCTGCTTGAACTGCTCGAACAGGCCGGTCGCGATCGAGTCGCCGGAGCCGATCACCGTCGACGACGACCGGATGAACTTCAGCAACCAGGGGCGCTGCCGGCGCTCGGTGACGCCCTTGAGGTCGGGACCGACCTTCACGCCCTTGCCGAACGTGTGGCACGCCATGCACCGCGTGGTGAAGATCTTTTTCGCTTCCGATGTATCGGCGCTCGCATTTCCTGCGAGCAGAATACAAGCGCCGATTGCCACCAGAGCTACACGCGATGCGCGGGCATAATTCAGTAACCGGCCAGACATCACGATAAGCCCTCCGTCGCTGTGGAACGCAAACTGCGAGTTGTACGAGGCTATTGGAGTGGCCTCGACATGCGGCGGATTTAGTCAGATCGGTTCTAGTCACGCAAGCCGAGATTTAAAATTCTCTGTCTCGGTTCCGGTTCAAAACACCCACTCGTATCAGTAAACTGATAGACGAGGACCGCCGCGCACCGCCTGTGCCGCGAACCAATGCGCGACGGATCAGCGCAGCGCGCGAGCTAACGCTCGTCAATCGCTCTCGATCGATCGCCGGCGGTCGTTGCGAGCACTCGCGATCGCGTGTGACCGCGGCGCACACGGGCGGCGCATCGCGTACCCCAGCCAACCGTTAACACCCCTTAATACAACGGGAGCCGCGACAGAAAACCGCAGGGGCCTACCCGCGTCGCCCGACGGCGCCGGGGCCGCCTCGCACGCGGCCGCGCCCCCGGAGAAACCCCAATGATCTCCGAGCTGCCTGCGTGGCAGCCAGGCCGGAGTGGCCCCGGGCGTGCCGTGCTCGCGGTCGGCGCGACGCGCGCGATCGGAGGAGCAACCGGAAGCTCCCCGATCGGAGCTGTTCGGAGACACTTGGCCTCGGTGAATCTCGCGGATCGACGCTGCGGTTCAGAACCCGATGCCGGTATGAAACACGATATCGAGCTCGGCGTTGGTCTTGTCCGCCGGCGGCGTCCCCTCGGCCTTCTCGGTGAGCTTGAACCCGATCCCGATCGGGTACGCCAGCGTGAACTGGTCGCCGATCGTCTGGGTGTTGCTCTTGAGGAATACCAGCGGGACGGCGACGCCGACGTGTCCGCCGATGCCCGGATGCAGGCTGGCGCCCTCGTCGGCATGCGCCACCGTCGGCGCGAAGCCCGCGAGGACGCCCAGAGAGACGCAGCAAGCAAGAATGCTCGTTGTCTTGGCCATCCGTCAGCTCCTGTCCCGCACAGGGGGATTGTGTGCCCCTACCTAGCGCAGCGCCGGCCCCGGATGGCACCCCACGCGGCGCGGATGCTGGCACAAGTGAGTTCCACATGGCGACGCGACCGCGGTCCGATCCCGGCCCGCGCGATTGTCGCGACAACGCATGTGGAGGGGTATGCCAATCCGGCGCCCGGCGCAGTGCGGGCGAGCGGTGTGTGGTGCTGTGTTGGCAGTAGTTGCTGTATGTCGGAGTACAGCTTTGAACAGGGAACTACCGTTCAGGACTGACGGCGCGTCAATCGGCGCGCCGAATCCACTTCGAGCGCGGTGGCGACCGACGAGCGGGGCGCGCGCGGCACCCGACCGGTCAGTTCATCCGGCGAGGATCATTCGGCGGCCGCTCGTCGTCGTCGGGCTCGCCCAGCGGGTCCTCGCCCGGCCACGGCACGTAGGGCGGCACGTTGACCGGCGCGTTGCCCGGTGCGTTGCCCGGCGCGTTGACCGGTGCGTCCGGCTCGCTGCTCCGGCGCAGGCGATCCTCGAGGTCCCATTGCGCGAGCCGGCTCCGGTTGCTCCGGCGGCGCCGCCACCACGCCAGGCCGAGCAGGATCGCGCACAGCACCCACAGCGCGGCGCCGAGCAGGCCGAGCGGCATCAGCAAGTAGCGGTTGCCGAGGTCGCTGCGCCATTCCTCGAACAGCGCGTGCAGCGGCTTGCCGAACGCACGGACCGCCGCTGCGTCGAGGTCGCTGCCGTGGCCGATGTCGCGCAGGAACCGGCGGAACGGCCAGCGATCGCCGTCGTCGCTGGGGTCCTCCCAGCGGCCGCGCCGGGTCAGGAAGCCCACGAAGTCGTAGCTCTCGGCGTAGGCGCGGCTCGCCGGCAGCTCGGCCTGGGGGAACGCGTCGTCGAGCTGATCGAGCGGGATGATGCTGTGCGACCACGCCATGCCCGACAGCGTCTCGGTGCGGTCCAGCGACCACTCGGCCGAGTGCTGGTAGGCGAAGCCTTCGTGCAGCCAGTGCGGCACGCGGTTGCCGAGCGCCACGCCGAGCGCGATGTGGGCGAGCTCGTGGTCCAGCGTGCTCGCCGGATCGACGATCTGCGCGCCGCGCCGGGTCGCGACGCTGACCACGCCGAGATCGGGATACGCAACGCCGATCGCCCAGCTCGGGGCGCCGCGGCCCGCGGGCGCGACCGCCGCGAGGTCCTCGGCGTCGCGCACCAGGTGAACCTCGATCGCTCGCGGCCGGGGCAGGTCGATCAGGTCGGCGGCGATCCGGTCGAGCTCGCGCTCGGCGCCCGCGGCGAGGGTCCCGGCGAGCCGCTCGAGGCCGGGCTCGGCGAGCACGGTGACCCGCCCGGCGTGGGCGACCGGGTTCAGGCGCGGCGCGGCCTCGGCCGGACGGCTCACCACCGCCAGCATCGCCGCGACGAAGATCGCGAGCGCGGCGCGCGCCAGCCGGGCCACCGCGCGCGTCATGGGTAGTGCAGCTCCACGCGCTGGCGATCGCTCGCGCTGTCGTGCACGAGGATGATCGTCGCGCCGACCGCCAGCGCGCCGCCGATCGCCGCGTACACCCACCACTTCGTCGGCTTCTCGGGCTCGTCCTTGCGGCCGGTGCGCGCTCCGGGATCCTCGACCAGCAGCGGGCGATCGGGATCCGGAGCATGGTCGTTCCACGCGCGGATCCGGTCGGCGACCACGCCGAGCACGCGGCCGACCTCGCCGGCCGGAGCGACGCCGTCGTCGCCGCCGAGCAGGTGCGGCGCCTCGGAGCGCCCGACCTGGCCCCAGGCCTCGATCGTGTCGCCGTGGCGGACCAGCGCGATCCGCGCGTGGACGCGGGCGAGCACCCCGGCCAGCTCGGCCGGCGGCGGCAGCTTGCCGCCCCAGCCCGCGACCCGGCGGGCGACGTCGGCCCACGGCCCGGCCGCATCCTCGAGCGGGATGTGCACCGCGTTCTGGTTCCGCACCGCGGTGCCCGCGGCCGAGCCGCGCCGGCTGCCCGCGGCGGCGGCGATCACGTGCTCGCCCGCCGGCAGCTCGACGTGCAACGGCGCCGCGCCGGCGCGCTGGAAGTCGATCCAGATCGCCGCGCCCGCGACGTCGGTGTCGATGTCGAGCGCGACCAGCTCGCGGTCGGCGATCGCGTCGACCGCGGGGTACTTGGCCCACACCGCCGCGGGTACGTCGGGCGAGCCGCCGAGCGCGCGGAGCTGGCCGGCCGCGGCCTGCGCGGCATCGATCCGGCCCTCGCGATCGGCGCACAGCAGCAGGTACGCCCAGGCACGGGGCAGCTCGGGGACCGGCCGGCCGGCGGCCTGGCGCGCGGCCGCGATCGCGATCGCCTGACGCGCCGCCGGGACCACGTCGCCGCAGGCGAGGGCTCCGAACGCGTGCTCGGCCGTGGCGAGCGCCGCCGCCAGCGTCGGGACGTCGCGCTCGAGGTCGCGGCCCGCGAGCGCGTCCTCGACGCCGTCGCCGATCACCGGGTCGAAGCCGGCGGCCGCGATCGCCGCCAGCAGCGGCCGGGAGCGGTCCGCTCCGGAATCAGGTCCGAGCTCCGGTCCGAGGTCGATCAGCGCGATGCGTTCGTGTCCAGCCGCCGCCGCCCGTGCGGCGGCGGCGGGGCCTGTCGCGATGGCTACGGCGACAGCTGCTTGAAGTACTCGTTGAGGGCCCATACGTCACGCGCGCGCAGACCGTCGAACTGTACGCCAACACCCTCGGCGTTCGACCAGCGCACGATCGCCCCGACCTCGATCGCGTGGTTCAGCGTGGGCACCAGAAACGCGATCCGCACCCGCTGACCCATCGCATATCTTGTATCCGCCGCCACCAAAGTTCCGCCAAGCGATAGGTTCAACATCGTGCAATCGTTTGTTGTTCCATCGATGATCAGCTTGGCTGGCAGCGAGATGTCGTGACGGGTCTGCGTACGGCGATTGTCGGTCACTGTTCCCCCGGGTCCACCTCATTGTATGCGCTGCGCCACCCGCGGGCGAACTCGGATCCATCCCACCAGGATGGATCCGAATCGGGCTGATGCACCTACCCGAGCTGTCGGGTAGCCGCGGCGCTACTGCAGCTTGATGTCGATGTACGCCTTCTTGCGCAGCTCCTCGACCCAGGCCAGCGTCTGCTTGTCCATCTCGCGACGCCGAAGCTCGCGCTGCAGCTGGTCCTTCATCTCGGGGAACGGCTTGAGATCGGAGCGCTTGACCTCGGTGACCTGGAACACGTGCAGGCCCTGGGGGCCGCTGACCGGCCCGCGCACGTCGCCCTTCTCCATCGCGAACACGATCGGCTCCCAGTCGGGGTTCGCCATGCTGCCGCGCTGGAACCAGCCGAGCTCGCCGCCGGTGGCCTTGGTCGAGTCGTCGTCGGAGTCGGTCGCGGCCACCTTGGCGAAGTCCTCGCCGCCCTTGACCCGGGTGATCGCCTTGCTCGCCCGCTCCTTGGCCTCGGCGATCTGCTGCTCGGTGGCGTGCTCGGGCAGCTTGAACAGCATGTGCGACAGCTTGACCGCCTGGACCTGCTCGGTGCGGCGCGCCATCTGGTCGTAGCGCGCGCGGACGTCCTCGTCGGTGACCTGGACCTTGGGCGCGACCAGCTGGTTGACCGCGCGCAGCCGCAGCAGCTGGCGGCGCAGCTCCTGCTTGTAGTTGGCGAGCGTGAAGCCCTGGCCGGCGAGCGCGGTGGTCAGGCCGGCGTCATCGAGGTTGTTCTGCTGCTTGATCTCGTCGAGCGCGGCCTGGACCTCGCTGGCCTCGACCTCGATCTTGGCGGCCTCGGCCGCCTGGACCTGCAGCTCCTCGCTGACCATCTCGTCGAGCACCTGGCTGGTCAGCTTGGCGATCCGGCGCTCGCGCTCCTTGGCATCGGTGATCTGCTGAGCCTCGCCGAGGACCGGGACGCGCCGGGCTTCGAGCTCGCTGTGCAGGACGATCGCGTCGTTGATCACGGCGACGACGTAGTCGAGCTTGGCCTTGACGCCGCGGTTGGGCGATGCGGTCCCGCCGGGCTTCGACCCGGCCGGCGCCGCGTTCGGCTGCGCCGGGTCGGTCTTGGCGTCCGGTTTGGCGTCGGTCTTGGGATCCGGCTTGGCGTCGGTCTTGGCGTCGGTCTTTGCATCCGGCTTGGCATCCGGGCTCGCATCGGCCTTGGCAGGATCCTTGGCGGTGTCGGCGGGCGCGGCCTTGGCCGGCGCGGCCTTGGGCTTGTCATCGGCGCTCGCGGACAGGGTCGCCAGCATCGGCGCAGCGGCGCACGCGATCACGGCAAGCAACAGGGGAGAGCTACGCACGACGATGGGACCTCGGGTTGGGCGGCCTGGTTGTCTGCCGCGTTCTGGGGAGATGTCTGCAGGTTGTCCCGGGTAGACGGCGGGGCGTCAAGGAGTCCCGGGCTTTTCGGGGGCCTCGACCGGCGGGACCCCGGTCATCGGCAGCGGCGGCAGGTCCTTGCCGCGGCCGTCGTCGGTGGCCTGGGAGGTGTCGATCCGGACCTTGGCGAGGTTGGCGTCGTCGACCTCGATCTTCGCCTTGGTCTTGAGCCCATCGACGAAGTCCTTCTGCGCCGCCATCCGCTTGTCGCGGAACAGCTTGCTGCGGATCGCCGGCTTGGCGTCCTCGAACGACCGGGTCATCGACCGGCGCCGGCCGGTCTGCTTGAGCACGTACCAGGTGCCGTTGCCGGCGTCGATCGCGCCGGACACGTCGCCGGTGCTGACCAGGGCGAACGCGGCCTTGACGACCGGGGCGGGGACGTCCTTGGTCGCCGCGTCGAGGTAGCGCAGGTCGCCGCCGCGCAGCTTGGAGTCCTCGTCCTGGCTGTAGCGGCCGACCAGGTCGCGGAACCCCTTGTTGGTCTTGCCGGGCTCGCCGCGGGCCTCGATCGCGACCCGCTCGGCCTGGGCCCGGTTCTTGATGATGATCGCCGAGACCCGGACCTCCTCGGGCTTGACGTAGTCGGCGAGGTTGGCGTCGTAGTACGCCTTCATCTCGGCGTCGGTCACCGTGTCGGCGGTGATCTTGGCGTCGAGCTCGTCGCGCATCAGCTTCTGGATCATCACCTGCTTCATCGTGCGGACGACCTCGGGGTCCTTGTCGAGGCCGCGCCGCGCGGCTTCCTTGGCCAGGACCTCGAACCGGATCAGCGAGTCGAGGAACTCGCGCTTCTGCTCGAGCGAGGTGTAGCGCGCGCGGATGTACGGCGACTGGCGGTTGATCCGCTCCTGGAGCTCGCCGAGCGTGATCGTGACATCGTCGATCCGCGCGAGCGGGACCTTGAGCTCCTCGGCGCTCTGCGTCGGCGCCGTGGGCCCGGCGACCTCGGCCTGCTTGCTCGGCCGCGCGTCGGCCACCTCGTGCTTCTGGCACGCCAAGTTCCCTGCGCCGGCGAGGCCCAGGGCAGACAGTACCGCGAGCGGAACGACCGGAACCCGAATGGTCACAGCAGGTTCAGGTAGCACGCGCCAGCGCGTCCAACAAGGCCCGCCGGGCTCCCGCCGGCCCGCCCGGCGCCGGTGGTGCGATCGCGAACCGGCCGTCGGGCAGCTTGCGCCAGCCGCCGGACACCAGCGCCCGGCCGACCGGGCTGCCATCGGGCAGCGCGACCGCGACCCGGGTGGCGCTGATCTCGAGCGCCAGCGCGCCGGCGCCGCGCGCGATCGCCTTGACCCCCATCAGCTCTCCGAGCAGCGCGACGTCGCCCGGGATCGGGCCGTAGCGGTCGGCGATCTCGGCGATCACGCCCTGCAGGTCATCGTCGGTCTCGACCGCGGACAGCCGCTTGTAGAGCTCGAGCCGCTGCCCCGGATCGGGCACGTAGTCGTCCGGGATGAACCCCGGAGTCTCGATCGTGAGCTCGGGGTCGATCGCCGAGTGGATCGGCTTGCCGCCGAGCTCGGCGACCACGGCGTCGAGCATCTTGACGTACTGGTCGAAGCCGACCGCCGCGATCGAGCCCGACTGCTTGGCGCCGAGTAGCTCGCCGCCGCCGCGGATCTCGAGATCCTGCGACGCGATCTGAAAGCCGGCGCCGAGCTCGGTGAACCGCTGCAGGGTCTCGAGCCGGCGGCGCGCCTCGTCGGTGATGTGCTCGGGCTCGGGGACCAGCAGGTAGCAGTACGCGCGGTCCTTGCTCCGGCCGATCCGGCCGCGCAGCTGGTAGAGCTGGGCCAGGCCGAACGCGTCGGCCCGGGCCACGAACATCGTGTTGGCGCGCGGGATGTCGAGGCCGCTCTCGACGATCGTGGTCGCGACCAGGACGTCGAGCTCGCCGCTGACGAACCGGAGCATCACGGCCTCGAGCCCCTCGGCCGACAGCCCGCCGTGGCCGACGCCGATCCGCGCCGAGGGCACCAGGCCGCCGAGGTACTCGGCCCAGTCGTCGATCGTCCGGTCGTCGTCGCGCGGCTTGACCCGCTTCTGCGGCCGATCGTCGTTGGGCAGCCGGTGATCCGGGGCGCGCTTGCCCATGGTCCCGATCGTCGGCGAGATGAAGAACACCTGGCCGCCGCGGCCGATCTCGCGCTCGATCGCCTCCCGGATCGTCGTGTCGTCGATCCGCGACACGAACGTGCGCACCGCGCGGCGGTCGGCCGGCGGCGTGGCGATGATCGACAGGTCGCGCAGGTTGGCCATCGCCAGGTGCAGGGTGCGCGGGATCGGCGTCGCGGTCAGGGTCAGGACGTCGACCTGGGTCCGCGACTTCTTGATCCGCTCCTTGTGGGCGACGCCGAACCGCTGCTCCTCGTCGATCACCAGGAGGCCGAGGTCCTTCCACCGCACGTCGGGCGATAGCAGCCGGTGGGTGCCGACCACGACGTCGAGCTTGCCCTCGGACAGCTTGCGGATGGTGTCGAGCTGCTCGCCCCGGGACTGGAACCGCGACAGCTTGCCCAGCGTGATCGGGAACGCCGCGAACCGCTCGGTCATGGTGCGGAAGTGCTGCTCGACCAGCACCGTGGTCGGCGCGAGGATCGCCGCCTGCTTGCCGCCCTGGACGGCGCGGAAGATCGCCCGCAGCGCGACCTCGGTCTTGCCGTAGCCGACGTCGCCGCAGACCAGGCGATCCATCGCGCGCGGCGACTCCATGTCGCCGAGCACCGCGTCGATCGCCGCGGCCTGGTCCGGGGTCTCGTCGAACGGGAACGTCGCCTCGAGCTCGCGGAAGCTGTCGTCCGCCGGCGGGAAGCGGTGGCCGGGCAGCGCGGCGCGCTGGGCGTAGAGCTGGAGCAGCTCCTCGGCGAGCGCGCGGACGTGGCGCGCGACCTTGCTGCGCGTCGCCTCCCAGGTCTGGCCGCCGAGCTTGTCGAGCCGCGGCGCGTGGCCCTCCGCGCCGACGTAGCGCTGGACCTCGCCGAGCCGGTACACCGGCAGGTACAGCGTGCCGCCGTCGTACTCGAGCTTGAGCGCATCGATCTGCTGGGGCGCGGGCGCGGTCTGGCCGATCGCGGAGGTCTGCAGGATCGACACGGTGCCGACCGCGATCTTCTCGAGTCCGTGGTAGCGGCCGACGCCGTGGCGCTGGTGGACCAGGTAGTCGCCGGGCGACAGCATCGAGAAGTCGCCGACGCCGCCGAGCAGCGCATCCTTGGCGCGCTTGCGCTGGCGCTGGGGGTGGTGGGTGCGCTGGCCGAACACGTCGGCGGCGGTCACGAACGCGACGCCGTCGCGGCGCGACGCGAAGCCGTGGGCGGGCGCGCCGGCGACCAGCGTGACACCGTCGGCGGCGCCGGGGCGCTCGCCGGGCGCCGCGAGCCGGACCGCGACGCCGCGCGCCGCGAGCACGCCGTACAGCCGGTCGGTCCGGCTCTGCGAGTCGCACGCGATCGCGACCCGGAGGCCGTCGCCGCGCCACCGGCCGATCGCGTCGACCAGGGGCGCGGCGTGCTCGACGTCGCCGAACGTCCGCGCGTGGTCGAGCTCGCTGCGCAGCACCCGCAGGTCGTCGACCTCGACGCGCAGCCGGGTCGCCGGCGCGGCGTCCTGCAGGTCATGCAGCTCCAGGGCGGGCAGCTCGATCCGCCGCGGGGCGGTGAACGCGCCGAGCTCGTCGATGGTGACCAGGTGGCGCTCCGGCGGATAGGTCAGCTGCTTGCCGCCCTGCTTCTCCGCGTGACGGCCCTCGGCGTCGGCCCACGCGTCGCCGACCGCGCGGCGGCAGGCCTCGGGATCGATCACCAGCCAGCGCGCCCGGCCGCCGAGCGCCGCCAGGTACGCCGCCGGCGGGACCAGATCGTCGTGGAACGCCGGGGTCAGGCCCTCGATGCCGACGAAGATCTCGCCCCCCTCGAGCTGCTCGATCAGCCGCCGCGTCGCCTTGGTCGGAAACGCGATGTCGTCGGCGTAGGCCCGCAGCCGAGTCCGCACGTCGCCCGCGCCGGTGTTGATCGTCTCGCGCACCGGGTGGAGGTGGACCCAGTCGACCGCGCGCAGGGTGCGCTGCGACTCCGCGTCGAACCAGCGCAGCGACTCGATGTCGTCGCCGAATAGCTCGATTCGCACCGGGTGCGGCGCGAGCGGCGTGTAGACGTCGATCACTTCGCCCCGCATCGCGAACGTCCCCGGCTCCTCGACCATGGGCGTGCGCGCCCAGCCGCCGGCGACCAGCAGCGCCGCGAGTTGCTCGCGATCGACCGTCCCGCCCTTGTGCAGCGTGGTGCCGCGCGCGGCGAGCTCGGCCGGCGGCACGGTGCGCCGCGCCAGCGCCTCGGCCGAGGCCACGACGATCCGCGGCCGCAGCGCGGGCTGGGTCAGCCGGTACAACGTCGCGACGCGCTCGACGATGCAGTTCCGGTCCGGCGACAGGTCGGCGTACGGCGACACGTCGATCCCCGGCAGCGTCGCGATGTCGTCGAGCATCGCCGCCGGATCGCGCGCGCCGCCCCGGTAGAACCGGATGTCGGCCTCGATCCGCCGCGCCGCCTCGTCATCGGGCGCCACCACCACGACGACGTCGCCGTCGCCATCACTGCTGGCACCGGCACCGGCACCCGCACCGCGGGCACCGAGCTCCGGCAGCTGCGCGGCGAGCCACGCCGCCCAGCCGGCGGTCGCGCCGTGGACGACCACGGCGGCTCCGCTCGCCAGCGCACGGTGCAGCTCGTCCCACATAGGCCGCGCACCCTAGCACGCACCCTGCAGGCGCGAAGCGCCGCGGCTGCGTGTGCTTCGGCGAGCCTACCTTCTTGGCCGGGTGCGCCTGCGACCTGGCGCCGGTATTGGCTTCGACGACAGCTCTGCCAGATGCCTGGGCTCGAGACGTCCTCCGACGAACCGGATGCCGTTGTCATTGAGTCGGATCACCGTCTTTTCGTGAGGTACGAAGTCGACAGGACCTGACGCGGCCCAGTACCACGCCGCGACGCGATGTCCGGCGCGGAGCTGATCCCGGAGATGAACCAGCGAAGCGGCCCGCTTCTGGATCACGCGGGTGACCTGTGATGTCTCGGCAGAGTGGGTCTCGACGCCAATGACCTGCGAAGACGGCGCGTGACCGAGCAGGTAGTCCCACCGTGCGTCGCCGGGGTGCCGGGTGCGGCTTGCCGCATCGAGATCCAGGCTGTCCGCGAAGTCCCTGCGGATCGATTCGGCGATGTGTCCCCGCGGTTCGTTCGGTACCGCCTGGAGGCCGGGCCGGATGTCGGCGGCGAGGTAGCTGCCATCGAGCGCGCGCGACACCGGCCCGGTCACGGCGCACTCGCTGCCGCGCGGTTCGCCGCGATGCGTACTGACTCGGCAAATCGTGAGCTGAACCCGACGAGACCGCCCCAGCCGGACACCGCATCATCGTCGGCACCCGGGTCCAGGGTCGAGATATTGATCGCGGTGGTCTTGTCGCCCTCGTACTGCAGCGCATACGTCGCGAACGATTTGGTGAGCGCTGCCGTCGCGACGTCGTACAGGGTCTTGCGGTACGCCGGGGGCACGCTGAACGCGTCACACACGAGCTGGTACGGCGCCTCGTACGCGGCCAGGCGTTGCAGCGCCCACACAGCGGTGACGACGATCGGCGAGTGGGTCGACAGCACGACGCGGTAGCCGCGCCACAGGAGGTCCAGAACGAGCAGCATGACGACCGTGACAGCCTGCGGGTGGAGTCCCATCTCGGGCTCCTCGATCACGACCCACTCGATGTCGTCATCCTTCTTTTTCTTGCGCGGCGGCAGAAGGTGGTACAGCCCGAGCAAGAGCGGCGTGAACTCGCGCTGACCGGCTGTCCAGGTCATGAACGGCAGAGACGCCTCCCGACCGGCCTCGAATCGAAGGCGGAGCCGCTTGGTCAGCTGCTCGTTCTGCTCGACGCCGATGGTTCCACCGTGAAACACAGCCTCGTCGACGAGCTCGCGATAGACGCGTTTGAGCAGCCGATCGAGTGGGAATAGCTTCGCGCCTTCTCGCGCGTTGAATCGCTCGAACAGGTTCTGGCTGAACAGCCGCGCGACGACCGGTGTCTCGGCGGTCAGCTTCTGGAATGGAGTCGCCCAGCCGTCGCTGATCAGCATCGAACGATGCGCTGGGATGAAGAATAGCTGCTCCACACCGCGTCCGCGTTTCTCGATGGTGGTCGGGGACACGTCCCGGCCGTCGAAGCTGATGTGGCTGGTTTCGCTCCACGCGGACCCCATTCCGACTCCGAAGATCAGGTCGATAACCGTCTTGCGCGACACCTCCTGACCCGCCTCGCGCAGGGTCTTGACGATGTACTTGCCGTCGATCGCGGCCTTGAGCCACTGCAGTACCAGGCTCTTGCCCGTGCCCTGCGCGCCGACCAGGACGGTGAGGTCGCCGAACAGGAGCTGCGCGTCACTGATCTGCGCGAAATTTCGGATGACGAGCCGCCCGGATTGCATGCGTGCACGACCTTACATCACGTCGCGCTGTTGAGGACACCACCGGGGATCGTACGCGAGGCAAGCTCGCATCGCCATGATGTCGTCGTCGCGGTGTTATGGCTGGCTGCGCTGCGCACACCGGAAGCGGAACCTGGTCGCAATGCGCCCTCACGAGGGTAGGATGCATCGCATGTCGAATGTGATCGATCGGCGGCAGCTGCTCGGCGGCCTGGCCGCGATCGCGGCGGTCCCTGCCTGCGCGGCATCGCGGCCGGCGGCGACGCCTGCGGCCTCGGCCGGGCCGGCCGCCGCGCCCGGTACCGGTACACCGGCGGCGTCTGCCGCGCCTGCCGCGCCTGCGGTCGTGGCAGCGGCACCCGCGGTCGGTCCGCGGCCGGCGTACCCGCCGCTGCCGGCGCTCGGCGATCCAACGTTCGCTCGCCGCCAGGATCGGCTGCGCGCGCTCGCGAAACAGGCCGGGGCCAGCGCCGCACTCGTGACCAGCGGGACGACGTCGTTCGCGTACCTCGCGGGCGGCCGGGTCGAGCGCAGCGAGCGGCTGATCGCGCTGGTGCTGCCGGTCGACGGCGAGCCGGTCCTCGTGGCGCCGGCATTCGAGGTCGAGCGCATGCACCGGCAGACCCGGATCCGGACCGTGCGGCCCTGGGAGGAGCACGAGAGCCCGTACACGATCGCGCGCGAGGCGCTGGCGGCGGCGCACGCCGGCGCCAGGATCCTGATCGAGCCGCATACCGAGTACCAGACCGCGCTCGCGCTCGGCCGCGCGGTGCCCGGCGCGACGCTGGTCGACGGCACCGCCGCGTTCGAGCGCCTGCGCCTGCACAAGGACGACGACGAGCTCGCGCGGATCCGCCGCGCCATCGCCGTCACCCAGGACGTGTTCGACGCCACGTTCACCGGGCTGCGCGCCGGGGTCCGCGATCGCGAGGTCGCGGCGGCGATCGCCCAGGACTTCCGCGCTGCCGGGTACTCCGGCTACGCGCTGGTCCAGTTCGGCGCGCTGTCGGCGCTGCCGCACGGCCACCCCAACGGCGAGGCGCTGCGCGATGGCATGGTGGTGCTGATCGACGGCGGCTGCGAGGTCGACGGCTACTGGTCGGACATCACGCGGACGCGCGTGTTCGGCGGCCCGCTGCCGGCCGAGTTCCAGAAGGTGCACGGCGTGGTGCGCGACGCCCAGAGCGCCGCGATCGAGCGCGTGCGCCCGGGGGTCGCCGCCGAGGACATCGATCGCGCGGCGCGCGAGGTGATCGAGCGGGCGGGCTTCGGCGCACGGTTCACGCACCGCGTCGGCCATGGCCTGGGCATGGACGGCCACGAGCCGGCATACCTGGTGCGCGGCAACACGCAGCGGCTCGAGCCCGGCTTCGTGTTCACCGTCGAGCCGGGCATCTACCTGCCGGAGCAGTTCGGGGTCCGGATCGAGGACGACGTGGCGTGCGGCCCCGACGGGGCGATCGTGCTGTCGCGCCGGGACTGAGCAGCGATCGAGCAGCGACCGAGCCGCGAGCGACCAAGGCCGAGCGCGGCGGGGTGGCGCCCCGGGCGTGGTCGTGTACGCTCGTGGGATGGCGCGTGCGCTCGTGGTCGTTGCGATCATCGCCGGCGCGGTGCTCGGGGCGCCGTTCGGGCTCGGCACGCGCGCGGCCGCCGATCCGGACGCGCTGGCGGCGCTGTTGCGGCGCACCGATGCGGTGGCGCGCGAGGTCGCGCGGGTCCGCGGCCTGCCGCTCAAGCAGTCGATCCCCAACGAGGTGGTCGATCGCGACGAGCTGCGCGTGCGGCTGCTCAAGATGGCGGCCGAGGACAAGACGGCGGCCGAGACCGCCGCCGAGGGCTTCGCGCTGGAGCGCTGGGGCATGATCCCGCCGGGCACCGACTACGAGGCGCTGCTGGTCGATCTCCTGACCGACCAGATCGCCGGCTACTACGATCCCGACACCAAGAAGCTCACGATCTCGCGCTCGGCCGGCGACGATCCGGCGTGGGCCGAGATGGTGCTGGCCCACGAGCTCGATCACGGCCTGCAGGACCAGTCGTTCGATCTGCACCGCTTCGAGGATCTGCCGGCCTCCGAGGGCGACGCGGCCGCGGCGCGGCGCGCGCTGGTCGAGGGCGACGGCATCGCGCTGATGATCGAGGTCATGGTCGGGCGCAGCCGGTCGAAGATCGACTGGGCTAACCCCGAGATCGCCGTGGCGATCGAGAAGGCGATGTCGGCGCCGGGGCTCGGCAACGACAGCATCGATCGCGCGCCGCTCGCGATCCGCGAGGCGATGCTGTTCCCGTACCGCGCCGGCTTCGGCTTCATCGCGGCGCTGCGCCGGCGTCAGCCGTGGAGCGCGGTCGACGCCGCGTTCGCGCGGCCACCGCGCTCGACCGAGCAGGTGCTCCACCCCGAGCGCTACTTCGCCGACGATCCGCCGGTCGCGATCGAGGCGCGCGTCCCCGCCGCGCTGCGCGGCTACGCGATCGCGCACTCGACGGTGTGGGGCGAGCTCGGGTTCTCGATCTGGCTGCGCAGCCACGGGGTCGACGAGGCCATGGCCGGCCAGGCCGCGGCGGGCTGGGGCGGCGATCGCGCGATCGTGCTCGCCCGCCCGGGCGACCGGCGGCCCGCCCGCGGCGTCGGCATCGTCCGCACCGAGTGGGACAGCGAGGCCGACGCGATCGAGGCCGCCGAGGCCACCGGCAAGGCGCTGTTCGCCTCGGTGGTCGGCGGCACGGTCGAGCGCACGCCGACCCGGATGCGGCTGTTCGGCACCGACGGCACGGTCAGCTGGCTCGAGCGCCGCGGCCCGTCGCTGGTCATCGTCCTCGGCGCGCCCGCCTGGTCGGCCGCATCGCTGGCCGTCGAGGTCTGGACGGCGACCGGCCTCGCGGCCACGCCGCCCGGCCAGAGCGGCGGCCGGCGCTAACTCGCTCAGCCCGACGCGGCGGCCGGGGCAGCCGGCGGTGCGCCGAGCAGGTAGCGCTCGAGGCCGATCAGTCGGTCGACGTCGTGCACGTCGTCGCGCAGCAGCGGGACCTCGACGAGGGCGGCCTGGTCACCGCCGGCGGCGAGGAGCTGGGCGACGGCGCGCCGGTCCGCGGCCGCGAGGGTCTCGATCTCGCCGTGGGCGGTGAGCAACGCCTGGGCCGCCATGGTGCGGCTCGTGGCCGACAGCCCGAGCTTGGCGACGCCGGGGTGGGCCGCGAGCGCCGCCTCGATCGCAGCCGACTGGGTCGGGCCGGTGCCGGGGGGCAGCGGCCGCGACGCGTACACCTTGTTGACGACGAAGCCGACGAACGGCATCGCCGCCGAGGTCAGCCGCTCGTGGAACGCGAGCGCCTCGCGGACCGCCATCGGCTCGGGGCTCGCGACCAGGACGAAGCCGACGCGGGGCTGGCGCAGCAACGCGAAGGTCTCCTCGGCGCGCTGGCGGAACCCGCCGAGGATGTCGTTGAACTCGGTGAAGAACACGCCGAGGTCGTCGATGAACTTGCTGCCGACGAACTTGGCGAGCCGCTTGAGCACGTAGGCCCCGGTCTTGCCGACCAAAGACCAGCGCGAGCCGCCCTCGCCCTGCAGCTTGCGGAACCACTCGATCGCCGGCGAGTCGATCGCATCGGACAGCTTGCGTGGCGCGTCGAGGAAGTCGAGCGCGTGGGCGGTCGGCGGCGTGTCGACGACGATCAGCTGCCACTCGCCGGTGCGGTCGAAGTCGTGGAGCTTGGCCATCGCGGCGTACTCCTGCGCGCCGGATAGCGAGCCCGAGATCTGGGCGTACACCGGGTTGGCGAGGATGCGCTGGACCGCGGCCGGATCCTTGGCGTGGCGGGCGACGACCTCGTCGAACGCCTGCTTCTGGTCGAGCATCATCGCCCACAGCTCGCCGCGCTCGCTCGGTGCGCCGCGTCGCACCAGCTGGGGATCGACCTGCTGGACCTGGTGGCCGAGCGAGGCCAGACCAAGCGAGTTGGCCAGCCGGCGCGCCGGGTCGATGGTCAGGACCAGCGTGCGCTTGCCGCGCCGGGCGGCCGCCAGCGCGAGGGCAGCGGCGGTCGTCGTCTTGCCGACTCCGCCGGAGCCGACACAGACCAGGATCCGGCGCTCCAGCAGGACATCGACCAAACGCGGCACGGGTTGCTCGCGGATAGCATGCATCGCCGGCTGGTGGCAACGCGCGGCGCGGTGGTACAAGCGGACGCGTGAAGCGCGAGCTGATCGTCACCGCCGAGGGCCGCGATCGCACCGTGATCGTGGACGGCCCGGGCACCGACGGCACGTTCCGGGTGTCGATCGACGGCGTCGAGCACCAGGTCGACGCCACGGCGCTGCGCCCCGGCACCTGGTCGCTGATCATCGCCGGCCGGAGCTACCAGGTCGACCTGGATCGCCGGCGCACCGGGATCGCGGCGTCGATCGGCGCCAGCGAGGTGATGCTCCAGGTCGAGGACGCGCTGCGCAAGCGGCTGGCGTCGGCGGCGGGCCCGCGTGCGTCGGCGCGCGGCGAGATGATCCGGGCGCCGATCGCGGGCAAGGTGGTCAAGATCGCGGTCGCGGTCGGCGACCAGGTCGCGCCCGGCAGCCCGGTGATCGTCCTCGAGGCGATGAAGATGGAGAACGAGCTCGCCGCCGAGCGCGGCGGGACGGTGGCCGCGATCCACAAGGCCGCCGGGCAGGCGGTCGACACCGGCGACCTGCTGGTCGAGATCGTCTAGCGCTGGGGCCGGAGCGCGCCGCCCGGCAGGCCCGGGGTCCGATCGCGCGGGATGTGGTAGCGGCCGAGGATCCGCGGCATGGCGCGGCGGACCTCGTCGGCGTCGAGCATGATCACGCCGCCCGAGGTCGTGGTGATCTCGACCACGCCGCGCGCCTCGGACAGCCGGGCGACGAAGTCCTCCATGTCGCGCGGGACCCGGCCGTCGAGCGTGGCGACCGCCTCGTTGTAGAGGTGGCTGTAGCCGACGTTGATCTCGTCGGCGAGGATCTGGGTCAGGATCACGACCTCGTGCTGCTCGGGCGAGCGGTAGCCCAGGTAGTAGTAGTTGAGGAACTCCTTGGGCGCCTTGTTCCACCACTTGTCCCAGGTGGTCAGGTAATCGCGGGTCAGGGTCTGGAACACCAGCCCGCCGTAGACGAAGTACGCCGGCGGCTGGTCGTAGCGCGAGCGCGGCACCAGCGGCATCCACGGCCGGAGCTCGAGCTCGACGGTCCGCGCGACCCCGCGGCGCTTGATCCGCAGCTCGATCCGGTCGCCGATGTAGCGGTGGCCGAGCACGACGTCGTACCGGGTCCGGGTGTGGCCCATGTGCTGGACCGTGCCGTTGTTGGCGATCACCAGGCCGTCGATCGCGGTGATCACGTCGCGCGGCTCGAGCACGCCCTCGGCGCTGCCGCCGTAGTCGACGTGGAGCACCGCGACGCCGCGCTCGTGGTCGGCGAGGCCGAGCTGGCGGCGCAGCAGCGGGTTCTCGAGGTTCTGGGTCGTGATCCCCAGCGCGGGGATCTCGGGCCGCTTGCCCGCCTCGACGCCGTCGAGGAACGCGCGGATGATCGGCGGCGGCACCATCTCGCCGATGTTGTCGACGCCGGTCAGCTTCTGGAACGCGATGCCGACGACCTTGTTGTTGCCGAACACCGGGCCGCCGCTGTTGCCGGCGTTGATCGCCGCGTCGACCGTGACCGCGAGCAGGTGGCGCTGCGAGTGGCTGTAGCGCTGGACCTCGATCCGCGACACCACGCCTTCGGTGATCGAGATCTCCTCGCCGCCGACCGGGTAGCCGACCACGGCGACCTGATCGCGCAGCTGCGGCATCGGCCCGAGCTCGGCGGGCTGGACGTCCGCCAGGAAGTCGGCGGGCTCGACGACCTCGAGCAGCGCCAGGTCGGAGTCATGGCTGACCGCGCGGACCCGGGCGATCGCCTTGTCGGGCTGCGATGGCTTCTGGACCTGCAGGAACGTCGCGTTGGCCACGACATGTGCCCCGGTCAGCAGCAGGCTGGGGCCGATCACCACGGCCGAGCCGGTCGAGCTCGAGGGAGTACGTGCCTGCCAGGGACCGTCGAAGTCGGGGTCCTGCGAGGTCGCGAACACGCGGATGACGGCGGGGTAGCCCGGTCCGCGATACGGCGCCTGAACGGGGAGGGGCACCTCGGACAACGGCGCGATCGTCACCGGCAGGGGGGCCGGGCCTGGCCGGCCGGGCGGCAGCTGGGGCCGCCTTTCGGCCTCCACGGGCGCCTTCACCGGCCGAGCGCTCGGGGCATGTTGCCGGGGCGCCTTGGTCGGCTTGGCGGCCTGTCGCGCCTTGCCGTTGCGGGCCGGCATCGTGTGGCGGGGCAGCTTCGTGGTGGTCAGGACTTTCGATCGGCGAGCCTTCGTCGGACCGGAAGTAACCTTCGGCACATCCAAAGGTTAGCTCCTGAACGGCCGGTCGCAAAGCCGCCGGCAGGCCTCTGTGATCGGAGCCATGTCGGTCTGACGGTCGGGGGCTGAGTGAAGCATTCTCAGAGTCGCCGATGCGGTATGACCAGGCATGCTCGCGCTGCAAGCCGTGACCCCGGCGGACCTGGTCCGCGAGGTGCCCGGCGTGTCGCTGTCCGAGGCCCGCAAGCTGATCGCCGCGGTGCATCGCGGCGAGCCGGTGGCGCCCGGATCGGCCGTGCGCCGCAGCGCGGCATCGGCGGTCGCGGCCGCGGGGCACGTCCCGGTGCTGGCCATGGAGGCCGAGACCGCCAGCGCGATCGATCCGTTCGTGAAGTACCTGCTCGCTGCTCCGGACGGGGCGCGGTTCGAGGCGGTGCGGATCCCGCTCGAGCATCCCGGGCGCGTCACGGTATGCGTGAGCTCGCAGGTCGGCTGCGCGCTGGCGTGCGCGTTCTGCGCGACCGGCCGGCTCGGCCTCGGCCGTAACCTCGCCGCGTGGGAGATCATCGAGCAGGTTCGCGTGGTGCGCGCGCGCCTGGCGCACGGCCGCCGGATCCACGGCGTGGTGTTCCAGGGCATGGGCGAGCCGCTGGCCAACCTCGACGCGGTGATCCAGGCGATCCGGGTGTTCAGCGAGCCCTGCGCGCTCGGGATCGACGCGCGGGCGATCACGGTGTGCACGGCCGGGCTGCCGGGCGGGATCCGCCGGCTCGCGGCCGAGGCGCCGCGCGTCCGGCTGGCGATCTCGATCTCGAGCGCGATCGCGGCGCATCGCAAGGCGGTGATGCCGATCGCCCTGCGCCACGATCTCGAGGACGTGCTCGCCGCGGCGGCGGACCACGCCCGCGCCACCGGGCTGTCGCCGATGTGGGCGGTGACCTTGCTCGACGGCGTCAACGACGGCGGCGCCGACGCCGATGCGCTCGCCGCCCGCGCGATCGGGTTTCACGCCGCGACCGGCGTGCGGCCGCGGATCTCGCTGCTCGACTACAACCCGATCGGCGGCGACGATCGGTTCGGGCGCTCGCCGCGGATGGCGGCGTTTCGCGACGTGCTGTCGGCGGCCGGGCTGGCGTCGCACCGGCGCTACTCCGGAGGCTCGGACGTCGCCGCGGCGTGCGGGCAGCTCGCGAGCACCGGCGCGCTATAGATCGCCTGCGATGCACCCCGTCCACGACATCGAAGTCCCGGCCGATCTGGCCGAGTACGTGCCCGCGGTGGTCGAGATCCCGCGCGGCTCGCACCTCAAGTACGAGGTCGACAAGCCGACCGGCCTGCTCCGCCTCGATCGCGTGCTGTACAGCGCGGTGCACTACCCAGCGAACTACGGTTTCATCCCGCGGACCCATGCCGACGACGGCGATCCGCTCGACATCCTGGTGCTGATGCAGGAGCCGGTCGAGCCGCTCACGATCGTCCGCGCACGGGCGATCGGCGGGCTGCGGATGACCGACGACAAGGGCGGCGACGACAAGATCGTCGCGGTGTGCATCGACGATCCGGCGGTCGCGCACTACACGGCGCTCGCCGAGCTGCCGCCCCACCTGATGCGCGAGCTCGATCGGTTCTTCCGCGACTACAAGGTGCTCGAGGGCAAGCACAGCGAGGTCGGCGAGCTCTACGGCCGCGACGAGGCGCTCGCGGTGATCGGGCGATCGCGGCAGGCCTACGACCGCGGCGAGCGCTGAGGGCCGCGCCGGCCGCGCGCGGGCTACGCCTTCGTGCTCGGCCGCTCGCTGACCCGGGCGTGCCACGCGGCGAGGCTCGGGTGGGTCTCGGCCTTGATCCGGAGGTTCGATACCTTGCCGAAGTCGACCGCGCACAGCGCGGTGATGTCGGCGACGGTGAACCGCGGTCCGGCGAGGTAGGGCCGCTGCGCCAGCTCGGACTCGAGCCAGTCGAACCGGCCGCCCACGACCTCGCGCATGATGTCGCCGAACTCGGCAGACTGACGGATCCGGCCGTTCCAGAACGTGTTGGTGTTGCGAAACACCTGCGCGATCGGGATCAGGAGCTCGAGCTCGGCGTGGCGGTTCCACTGCTCGATCTGCGCGCGCTCCCACGGGTCGGCGCCGAACAGGTTGGGCTCGGGGTAGAGCTCCTCGATGTAGCGGCAGATCGCCATCGACTCGCGCAGGATCTTGCCGTCGGCGAGCTCGAGCACGGGCAGGAGCGCCAGCGGATTCTTCTTACGGAACTCCGGCTTCTGGTGCTCCGAGGCCGCGATCGAGACCTCGATCGTGTCGTACGCCACACCCTTCTCGGCCAGGAAGATCCGGACCCGGCGCGGGTTAGGAGCTCGGGGGTCGTGATAGAGGAGCATGGCCGCACTCTACGACCAAAACCGCGGCGTGGACGCGGGGGGCTGTCGTACAATTGCCCGAGCATGCGGATCGCTCGGGTGGTCGTCCTGCTGTGGCTCGCCGGCGGCATCGCAGGCTGCAAGGGCCAGAGCGACGCGAGCGTGGCGCCCGATCCCGCCGCGCTCCAGGCCCAGCAGGAGCTGGTCAAGCGGCGCGACGCGCTGCTCGGCCAGCGCCAGAAGCTCGAGAGCCAGCGCCGGGTCGTGCTCGAGGAGATCCAGAAGGCCGAGGCCTCGGGCGGCGACACCAAGGATCTCACCCGGCAGCGCGACGCCCTGACCGCCCAGATCGACGGCCAGTCCGCCGAGCTCGGCCAGATGTCGGACAAGCTGTCGACCCTGTCGAGCAAGCTCGATTCCGCCGCCGAGATCGCCGGCCGCGAGGACCGGATCGCGCAGCGCGAGGGCAGGGTCGCGGCGCGCGAGGCGGCGATCGGCGACCGCGAGCGCACGCTGGCATCGCGCGAGGAGAAGCTCGCGCAGCGCGAGAAGGAGACCTGCGGCACGGCGCCGCCGATGATCATCCAGACCGCGCGCACCGATGGCAAGTACGGCAAGGCCGACGTCCAGCCGCTGCTCGCGCGGGCGCGCGCGACGATGCTCAAGAAGGGCGTCGCGGTCGCCGACCTGCCCGGGCCGGCCCAGGGCCTTGAGGGCGAGTCGACCCGGGCGATGGCCGACGGCGACTGGGGCAAGGCCTACTTCGCCGCCGCCCAGCTGGTCGCGATGGTCGACGCCGTCAAGATCGACCGCGCGTTCATCCAGGCCAAGACCGCGCGGCTGTCCAACCAGGTCAAGGGCAGCAAGCCCGACGAGGCGACCAACCAGCAGCTCACCGGCGTCCTGTCCGACGTGATGCAGAAGTACAACGACGGCAACTTTGCGGCGGCGAACGTGCGGCTGAACCAGCTGGCGGCGCTGCTGAAGTAACGACGAGCAGAGGTCGAACAGGTGCAGGGCCGCGCCGGATCGCCCCGCTCAGCAGTGATCGCCGCCGAGCTTGCGGCAGTCACCGGAGGGGAAGTCGTGCACGGCGTAGCCGACGATGACGCCGGCGAGGATCGCCAGGCCGACCGCGGCGGGGCCGACGACGTACCACCGCCGCCACAGCGGCGGATCGACGTACTCGATCTGGTCGCGGTTGATCGGCTTGCCGGCCAGGTCGTGGCGGACGATCGGGTACTGCTGCATGCCGACCGGCACGTCGGTGGTCTTGCCGAAATCGACGTCGATGAATCGCACGAAGTCGTGGTACTCGGGGTGCGTGACGCGGACCGCCTGGGTGCCGACCGGCAGGGTGAGCTCGCCGCGCGGTGATAGCGGGACCTTGCTGCCGTTGACGTAGACCGTCGCGCCGGTGACGTCGATCGCGAACCGCAGCGTGCCGCGGTAGCCGTCGGGGTCGAGCAGCCGCACCGCGGCGCCGCGCGGGCCGCCGCCGTCGTCCGCACCGGCCGGGGCCGCCGCGCCGGCCGGGCTCGCCGCACCGGCCGGGCCGGCCGCGCCGAAGGCGAGCGTGGTCGAGCGCAGCTCCTTGCCGTTCTCGGTCGCGGCGAGATAGACGACCTTGGAGTCGCCCAGGCCGCCGACCTCGCCCGAGATCACGATCTGGGCGCCGACCAGGCCGGCGAGCTCGGCGAGGCACGCGGTGTCGCCCTCGCACGCGCGGAGCTGCGGCCGCTTCGCCTTCTTGATCGCATCGGACACCTGCTGCGCGCGCACCACGCGGGTGCCGGGCAGGCCCGCGACCGCGGCCTCGATCTGGCCGATCAGCTTGCGCGTCGCCGGCGAGGTGTCCTCGGCGCCGAGCGTCGACAGCGGCGCGATCGCGACCACACGCTCGGCGTGGGCGACGGCGGTCAGCGCCGCGACGATGGCGAGCGTCTTCAGCATCCGCTTGCGCTGCCGCCCGGGTCGACGTGGCAGACCCTGGTGTGGCCCAGGCCGTAGCCGACCGCGGCGCCCAGGCCGACCGCGGCGACCCCCGCCGCGACGAGGAACCAGGTCCGGGTGTAGAACGGGCGGCGCTCGACGCGATCGATCTTGCCGGTGCCGATCACCTGGGTCGATGGCACGAGCCGGACGACCACCGGGCTGATCTTCTGGAAGTGGACCTCGACGTCGTCGTCGTAGGGCTGCTCGTACGCCGCCGCCGCGACCCGCAGGCGGTGCTTGCCGAGCGCCAGCTTGCCGATCACGCCGTTGTTCGGCAGCGGGGTCTTGCCGAGCGGCTTGCCGTCGAGCTCGACGCCGGCGCCGACCAGATCGGTCTGGACCTGGATCGCGCCGTGGAGCTGTGCGGGTGCGAGCAGGCGATAGGCCGCGACCCGCACGCCCTCGATCAGCTCGTCGGGCTGTCCCCGAAGCGGATCGCTCTGGATCTTCTGCAGCGCCCGGGCCGTCGCGACGTCGACCGACTTGATCGTCAGGACGTAGTTGTCGCCGAGCTGGCCGACCGTGCCGGTGACGATCACGTCGACGCCGAGCTTCTTGCCGATCGCCGCCAGGCAGCGGTCCTCGCCGGTGCAGTCGCGCGCGTCGCCGGTGATCGCGCGATCGATGTCGCGGCGGCTCGGCATCGGCTGGCGATCGAGCCGGTCGAGCTCCATGCGGAACAGGGTCTCGAGCCGCCCGACCAGCTCGGGCTCGATGCCGAGTGCGTCGAACCGCCACACGGCCAGCTTCTGATCGATCGCCTCGTCCGGGGCGATCTCCGGCGGCTCGGCACGCCGCACCGGCGCCGGCGCGTCGGCACGCGCCGTGACCGGCGCCACGACTGCCAGCGCGCTCGAGACCAGCGAGGTCACTGCCCTCCGCACCAGGGCCGATCCTAACATCGCTGGCGTCGGCATGTTAGCGTGCCTGCATGGTGCGTCGTCTCATGCTTGCCGCCGTGCTCGCGGCGACGGCTTGCTCGTCGATCTCGACGGTCCGGGTCCAGCCCGAGACGGTCTACGTCGGCCCGCACCTGCGCCCGATCGCCGTGATCCATGCCCAGGTGACCAGCGCCTACCTCTTGTGGATCCCGATCCCCGGCCACGTCGACCTCGACCACGTGGTCAACCGGATGCTGCTGGCGACCGCCAAGGCGCTCGGCGCCGACAAAGTCGTCGACGTCCAG
This sequence comes from Kofleriaceae bacterium, assembly GCA_036403075.1. Lineage (GTDB taxonomy): Bacteria > Myxococcota_A > Polyangia > Haliangiales > Haliangiaceae > JABFXX01. The sequence goes on along the minus strand of DASWRS010000356.1, from coordinate 1,000 downwards.
GTCGACATCACGCCGGACACCGGGATCTGGACGCTGCGCAAGCTGCTCGGCTGGCGCTCGGCGTCGGCCAGCGGCGTCGCGGTGATGGTCGAGCCGGCGGCGAGCCCCGAGGCCGGCCGTGCCGGGAACGCCGGGGAGATCGCCGCGGCGCCCGCCGCGAGAGCCGTGCCGTGAACCTCGATCGCCGGTTGATCCTGGTCGTGGGCAAGGGCGGCGTCGGCCGCAGCACCGTCGCCGCGTCGATCGCCGGCAAGTGCGCCGCGCTGGGCAAGAAGACGCTGCTGTACGAGACCAACGCCAACGATCGGTTCGGTCCGTACTTCGACAAGCCGCCGGTCGGCGACGTCCCGACCCAGCTCGCGCCCAACCTGTGGGCGGTCAACGCCACGGCGGCGAGCGCGCTGTCCGAGTACGGGCTGATGATCCTGCGGTGGAAGTCGGTCTACGAGATGGTGTTCGAGAACCGGGTGAGCCGGGCGTTCCTCCGCGCGATCCCCGGCCTCGACGACTACGCGCTGCTCGGCAAGGCGTGGTTCCACACCACCGAGGACCGGCGCGGCCGGCCGGTGTGGGACACGGTCGTGTTCGACATGCCGGCGTCGGGGCACTCGGTGTCGATGCTGCGCGTGCCGTGGGTGATCGTCGACACCGTGCCGGAGGGGCCGCTGACCCGTGACGCGCAGACGATCAAGGCGATGCTGTGCGATCCGGCGCGGACGGCGGCGGTGCTGGTCACGCTCGCCGAGGAGATGCCGGTCAACGAGGCGATCGAGCTCGAGGCCAAGCTCACCGCGCTCGGGATCGTGCCGCAGCAGCTGCTGGTCAACCAGGTGTTTCCGCGGCACTTCCCGCCCGGCGCGCCGGTGACCCGGGTGCTCGACGCGCTGGTCGCCGACCAGGCCGGCCTCGCGCCGCCGCTCGCACCGCTCACCGCGCACGCCCAGCTGTCGCGCGATCGCCGCGCGCTCCACGAGCGCTACCTCGGCGAGCTCCGCGCCCG
>DASWRS010000355.1:0-2223 GCA_036403075.1 Kofleriaceae bacterium | reverse complement strand
ACGAGCACCCGCATGCCGGTCGCGACCGGCGCCACCGGCTCGCCCGGCCGCGCCGGCTCCGGCGGCTCGTCCTGCTCGGCCCGGGGCAGTGTCACCGTGAACGTGCTGCCGTGGCCGGTGCCGGCGCTCGCCACCGAGATCGTGCCGCCGTGCAGCTCGCACAGGCTCCGGGCGATCGTCAGGCCGATGCCGAGGCCGCCCTGGGCGCGATCGAGCGCGCGATCGCCCTGCACGAACAGGTCGAACAGCCGCGGCAGGAGCTCCGGCGCGATCCCGATGCCGTGGTCGGCCAGCTCGACGACGACGCGCTCGCCGTCGCGCCGCGCGCGCACCGTGATCTGCGACCGCGGCTCGCTGTACTTGGCCGCGTTGGTCACCAGGTTCTGGAACACCTGGGCGAGCCGCATCGGGTCGGCGTTGACTGCCAGGCCGCGGCGCGGGATGTCGATCACGAGCCGCTGCATCCGCTTCTCGAGCAGCGGGCTCGCCATCTCGATCGCCTTGGCGAGCACGGTGCCGATCTCGAGCACCTGGCGCGTCAGCTGGATCTTGCCGCGGGTGATCCGCGAGACGTCGAGCAGGTCGTCGATCAGCCGCGACAGGTGATCGACCTGGCGGCGGATCACGGCGCGCTCCTTCGGCATCGCCTGGCGGTCCTTGAGCTCCATCAGCTCGAGCGCGGTCGCGATCGGCGCGAGCGGGTTGCGCAGCTCGTGGCCGAGCATGGCGAGGAACTCGTCCTTGCGCCGGTCGGCGAGGCGTGCGCGTTCGACCGCGTCCTCGAGCTGCTCCTTGTGGATCCGGCGCTCCTCCTCGGCGCGCAGGCTGGCCTGCTTGGCCTCGTCGATGTCGAGGACCACGCCCGCGAGCGCGGTCGGCTTGCCTCCCGGATCGTGGACCAGCCGGCCGTGCGACCGGACCCACATGTACGTCCCATCGTCGCGGCGCACCCGGACCTCGGGCTCGAACGGCGTGGCGTCGCGCAGCGTGCGCGCGAACTCGGCCTGGAGCAACGGGCGGTCCTCGGGATGGATCGCGGCGAAGTCGGCGACGACGCGTCCACCACGCACGCCGAGCAGCGCACGGTACGCCGGATCGCGGACCGCGGTCATCGTCGCCAGGTCGAGCCGCCAGGTTGCCGCGCGCGCCGCGGTGAGCGCGACCCGGAGCTGGTCTTCGCTGGTCTGCAGCGCCTCGTAGAGCCGGGCGCGCTCGAGCGCCTGCGCGGTGAGCTGCCCGACGCCGGTCAGGAACTCGCGGTCCGCGGCGCCCAGCGTGTGCTCGTCGGTGAACCCCAGCGACACCGAGCCGACCGTCTGGTCCTCGAACGCGAACGGCACCGCACCCCACGCCCGAACCCCGTGCTTTCGCCACATGTCCTCGAGGTGTGGGTAGCGCGCCGCGATCTCGGCCTCGGTCGCGCACCACACCAGCTCGGACCGCCGGATCGCTTCGGCGCTCGGGATCGCGGTGTCGAGCGGCAGCCTGGCGATCCGCGCGAGATCGCCTTGGACGCGGCGCCCGGCGGTCCCGAGCACGAGGGCCTCGTCGCCGACCCGGATCGACACGGCGCCGACGTACGCGTGCAGCACCGCGACCATCTCCTCGCATGCGATCACCGCGACCTGCTGCGGGGTCAGCGCGCTGGACAGCCGCGCCGCCAGCATGCGGAGCTGGCGCTCGCGCGCCCGGGCCGCCTCCGCGTCGTCGCGGGCGCGGCGCTCGGCGTCGAGCAGGAGGCAGCGCTCGAGCGCGAGCGAGGCCTGGCCGATCATCGCCGAGAGCATCTCGCGATCCTCGCTGCTGAACACGCGCTCGTCGGCGAACGAGAACGACACCGCGCCGAGCGCGCGGCCGGCGATCACGAACGGGATCACCGCCCAGGCGCGGGATGGCGAGTCGCCGGGCGGGACCGCCGCCGGATAGCCGGCGACCATCGCCGCGAGGCTCTCGAACATCATCGGCTGCGCGGACCGGATCACGTCGCAGACCGGCAGCCGCGCGGTCATCGGGATCGCGTGGAACCCCTCGAGCCGACCGGGCCGGCCGGACAGCTCGTAGCCGGCGAGCTCGAGCGTGGCCTCGTCGCGCAGGAGCCAGGCGAACCCACCGCTGGCGCCCAGGCCGTCGCGGCCGGCGTCGACCATGATCGACACGACCTGGTGCTTCTCGACCGCGCCCGACAGGGTCGCGGTCAGCTTCTGCAGCCGGCGCGTGCGGTCG
>DASWRS010000354.1:0-10978 GCA_036403075.1 Kofleriaceae bacterium | reverse complement strand
CCCAGCGCGCCTCGGCCTCGCGGCGCCGGCCGAGCAGGCGCTCGATCTCGAGCAGCGTCGCGATCAGCTCCGCCGGCTGAACGTCCGCGAGCGCGACGCGCACGGCGGTGTTGAGGAACGCCGGTTGCGCCGGCCCGATCGACGCCGAGCGATACAGCCGCGCTGATCGCAGCTCGCGCGGCGCTCCCAGCGAGCTCGACGTACCCAGCGAGCTCGACGCACCCAGCGCGGCCAGCGCCTCGCGCGCGCGGTCGAACCGCTCGACGATCGCCGCCTCGGTCCCGACGTTACCGCCGAGGCCGATCACGATCGGCTCGGCGGCTGCCGTGGTTCCGGGCAGGGTCGGGGCGCCGGTCGGGGGGAGGCCCACGCTACGGCCGCGCGATCACCGGGTTCTCGAGCACGCCGATGCCCTCGATCTCGATCGCGACCACGTCGCCGGGCGTGAGGTTCCCGACCCCCGACGGTGTCCCGGTGGAGATCACGTCTCCGGGCTCGAGCGTCATGTAGTTACTGCAGAACGCGATCAGCAGCGGCACGTCGAAGATCAGGTCGGACGTCGACGAGTCCTGCTTGATCACGCCGTTGACCCGGGTCTTGATCGCGAGCTTGGCCGGATCGAGGCCGGCGACGATCCGCGGGCCGATCGGACAGAACGTGTCGAAGCCCTTGGCGCGCGAGTACTGGACGTCCTTCTTCTGGAGATCGCGCACCGTGACGTCGTTCACGCAGGTGTAGCCGAGCACGACCTCGAGCGCGCGCTCGCGCGGCACCCGGCGCGCCCGCTGCCCGATCACCACGCCGAGCTCACCCTCGTAGTCGACCCGCTCGTAGCCGGCCGGCCGCTCGATCGGCTCACCGCCGGCGATCACCGCCGACCGGGGCTTGAGGAACATCAGAGGCTCCTCGGGCAGGCCTTTGCCCATCTCGTTCGCATGGGCTCGGTAGTTGAGCCCGATGCCGATGATCTTGCTCGGGACCAGGTCGATATGCTCGGTGGAATTGCCTCGGACCAGGGAAATGCGCATGGGCGGAAAGGTAGGACAGCTCGGAGCCCGTGTCATTGATCCGTCCGGATGCGCACCGTACAATTCGCAGGATGGCCCGGGCCCCGAACCCTGGTGCGCCACAGCGCGTATCGGCGCATGTGGTGCCAAAGGCCACGCCGTTTTCGGAGGACGACGAGAAGACCACGATCGAGTCCGGCGGCTGGGAGGAAGAGGCGAGCACCACCGTCGAGCAAGGCGAGGTGGCCGACAAGGTCCGCGCGCTGGCGAGCGGCGTCGAAGCCAGGCGCTCGGGCTCGAACACCAACATCACGGCGGCCACCGGGAGCGGCGTCACCGACGAGCCCACCGTCGACGATCAGCGCGCGATCGCCGCGCTGGCGCTGCTCCCGCCGCCGAGCGTGGCGCGGCTCGTGGTCACCGGCGGCAACGATTCGGGACGCACCCTCGAGGTCCGCCCCGGCAAGACCTACACGATCGGGCGCGGCATCGACAACGACCTGGTGCTCACCGATATCACGGCATCGCGCAAGCACTTCGACATCCGCCACGACAACGGGACGTGGATCCTCGCCGACCGCGGCTCGGGCAACGGCACCGCGGTCAACAACCGGATCGAGGACGCACCGTTCATGCTCGCGAGCGGCGACACGATCGAGGTCGGAAACACCGCGTTCCGCTTCGACCTCGTCAGCTCGGCGATCTCGCTCCCCGGGCTGCCGCGCGAGATGCCCACCGCCGTCGGGCGACGCGACGCCGCCGCGAGCGGAAACCCAGCCAGGTCGTCGGGCGACCTGCCCCGGCTCAACGCCGACGAGGCGGACTCCGTCGATCTCGCGACGCCCGCGGTCGGGCCGCCGGGGCCGCCGGGGCCGCGCGCCGCCGCGCCCTCTGTGGGCCACGACCCGCACGACCCGCACGACCCGCACGACCTGGCCCGCGGGGTCCCGCACGAGGTGCCCGGTGTCCCGACCTACGACGGCTCGGTCGACGACGACCTCGAGCTGTCGACCGTGTCCGGAAAGCCGATCCCCGGCACCGAGCTACCCCGGCCCGCGGTGACCGCGAGCCGGCCCAAGACGCTGCCGCCGCCCGCGCCGCTGCCGCGGCCTCGCACCCAGACCGGCCGGCCGCCGCTCACCTACGCCAGCACGCGCTCGCAGGCGATGGCCGCGGTGCCACAGCCACCGCTCCCGACGGGCGCGCTCGGCGCGATGGCGCCGACCATGGCGCCGGTGATGGCGCCGATCGCCCCGATGCGCGGCCCGGCGCTCCTGCCGCAGCCGGCGACCACGATGCCGCTGCCGCAGATGGCGAACCGCCCACCGCTGTCGCCCGCGCTGCTCGATCCGTCGCTCGGCCCACTGCCGACGACGCTGACCGGCCAGGGCCCACCCTTGCCGGCGCGCGGGCCGCGCCTGCCGTTCTCGTATCCGAGCGCGAGCGAGATCCTGTCGCAGCACGCACCCGGCGGCCCGCGCGGGCCGGTGCACGTGACCGCCGGCCACCCCGGCCGCGACGCCACGTCGACCGCGCTGGTCCAGCCGATGTCGTACTCCGGCGCGCCGGCACAGCTCGCGCCGGCACCGCCGCGCACGATCCCTCCGCTGACCCGCCGCATGAAGATCGCGCTCGGCCTCGCGGCGATCGCGGTGTTCGCCGCGATCGCGACGATCGCGATCGTCCGCGGTGCCTCGGGCCGTCCCGATCCGGTCGACGCCGCGGGCACGGCCGCTGCGCCGACGAGCGTGGTCCCCAGGACCACGACACCTCCCACGGTGACGCCGATCCAGCCGGCCGCCACCACGCCCGGCAACACGAGCAGCGGAGCGAACCGGCCCACCCCGCCGGCCGCGCCGTCGACCACCGCGCCGTCGACCACCGCGCTCCCGGCCGCCGACAACGCCGCCGTCACCGCGCCAACGGCACCCGCCGCGGCCTCGCCGATCGCGGTAGCCAAAGTCGTTCCCCCGGCCCAGCCTGACCCGCCCCCCGTGACCCAGCCCGCGCCAGTCACCCAGCCCGCGCCAGCCACCCAGCCCGCGCCAGCCACCCAGCCCGACCAGCACGCGGCGATCGAACCCACGCCGACCCTCCGCGCCGAAACGAGCACCGATACGCGCAGCGATCCGCGCGGCGACCGCAAGCCGACCAGGCGCATCGACACCCGCAAGCCCGACAAGAAGCCCGTCGAGGTCGCGGCCGCCACGCCCCGCGGCGACTCCCGTAACGACCGCAAGCACGCCGGCCGCGGCCTCCAGGATGTCAAGGCGGAGGCGGCCGCCCTGTACAAGACCCGCAACTTCAGCGCCGCGGCCGCGGTCCTGACGGCCTCGGCATCGGGATTTGGCAGCGACGACGCCAAGGAGCTCAAGACCCTCGCCGCGATCTATTCGCAGCTCGGCAAGTCGTACAACGTCGGCATGGCGCCCGGGACCAAGCCCACCGAGGCGTACCAGGCGCTGCGCCGCGCGATCGACTACGACCACGACGTCGGCTCGGCGTACGTCTCCGAGCTGCAGGACCGGCTGGCCAGCACGGCGAGCCGCGCGGCGAGCTCGTACATGGCCGCCAAGGACTACGAGCTCGCGTTCCAGGCCGTGCGCACCGCCGAGGCGCTCGGCAGCTCGAGCTCGAACAACAAGACCGTGCGCACCCTGCTCGAGGACATCGCCTCGGACCTCTATCGCGCGGCGTCGAGCGAGCTAGCGAGCGACCCCGAGGGCGCCAAGAAGAAGGCGCGGCAGATCCTCGGCATCGTCGACAACCGGAACCCGCTGTACGCCCGGGCGCAGAAGCTGATCAACGCCCCGTGAGCAGGCCGCCGATCACCTTCTCGAGCCGCTCGAACTCGAACGGCTTGTCGATGTGCGCGTCCGCGCCGTAGAGCGGCGAAGTGATCTCGTTGACCTGCTCGCCGATCGCCGTAACCATCACGATCTTGATCCCCTGGGTGACCGGATCCTGCTTGAGCGCGCGCGCGACTTCCCAGCCCGACTTGCCCGGCATCATCACGTCGAGCAGCACCAGGTCCGGCTTCTCGCGCTTGGCCAGCTCGAGCGCGCGGTGGCCGTCGCTCGCGGTCGTGACCCGGTAGCCGCGGTGCTTGAGCCGGGTCGTGAGCATCGCCACGATCTCCGGATCGTCGTCGACCACCAGGATGCTCGCGCCCTGCTCCTTGCTCATGGACCCACGCTACGCCGCGCGGCTTCCCGCGGTCAACCACCCGCCTCGGTTTGCGCACCCGCGCCGCGAAGTGTGCTACGGCACGCCGGTGCGACGCTGGATCTGGATCGCGATCGCCCTGGTGATCGGCGCCGCTGTGATCGCGGCGCTCGGTGAGGTCCGCCCGCTCGCCGCGCGGCTCGGTGGCTTTGGCTGGCCGGCGTTCGCCGCGGCGCTCGGCCTCGCGCTCGCCAACTATGCGATCCGGTTCGCGCGCTGGACGCTCTACCTGCGCCGCCAGGCGGTCCGCGTCCCGCTCGGCACGAGCGCGCTGGTGTTCGGCGCCGGCCTGTCGCTGTCGATCACCCCGGGCAAGGTCGGCGAGCTGGTCAAGAGCTACCTCCTGCGCGAGCTCCTCGACGTCCCCGTGACGCGGACCGCGCCGATCGTGATCGCCGAGCGCGTCACCGATCTGATCGCGCTGCTCCTGGTCGCCGTCGTCGGGGTCGCCGCCTACGGCATCGCGCGGTCCGCGGCGATCGCCGCCGCCGCGCTGATCGGCGCCGGGCTGGTGCTGCTGGCGTGGCCGCGGCCGACCCGCGCGCTGATCGACCTCGCCACCCGGGCGCGGGCGCTCGCCCGGTTCCGCGCCCCGCTCCACGACATGTACGGCGGCCTCGCGGCGCTGTGCCGGCCCGGCACGCTCGCCGCCGCGACCGCGCTCGCCGTCCCGGCCTGGGCCTGCGAGTGCGTCGGCTTCGCCCTGATCGTCAACGCGTTCCCCGGGGCGCACGTCGAGCTCGGCCTGGCGATGGTGATCTACGCCGCGACCACGATCGCCGGCGCGCTGTCGTTCCTGCCCGGAGGGCTAGGAGTCACCGACGGTGCGATGGCGATGTGGCTGGTGCGCGGCGCGGCGCGGATCGATCGCGGGGCCGCGGTCGACGCGACGCTCTTGACCCGGCTCGCGACCCTGTGGTTCGCGGTCGCGCTCGGCCTGGTCTGCCTCGCGATCGCGCGCCGGCGCGTTCGCGCGCGCGGCCGGGGTGCCCCGAGCGCGTGACTCGCTATACTGCAGGGAATGTCGGTAGGTGTCGATTTCGACTTCGCCAAATGGATCGCGGTGCGGCGCGGCACGCTCGAGCAACAGGCCCGCGAGGGTGCCGCGTACGCGTTCGCCGGCGAGCGCAAGTTCCGCCGGACGCTCACGATCGCGCGTCCGGTGACCATGGCGCTCGAGGCCACGACCCGGCTGTGGCGCGACGTCGCCCGTACCGAGCTGCTCGGCACCGCGGTCAAGGTCACCGACCAGCAGTACCCGCGGGTCTACCACGCCGCCCGGACCGCCGGCGCGGCGCTCCGGGTCCGGGTCCCGGCCGTGTTCGCGGCGCCTGCCGGCGACATCAAGGTCAAGGTGCTCGGCACCGACGACGCCCCGCACCTGATCGTCAACCTCGCGCTCGCGGAGCGGCTCGACGACACCGCGCTGGTCGCCGCGATCGCCCACGAGCTCGGCCACGTCCAGAACGGCCACATCTTCTACGCCACCGCGCTGCATTACCTCAGCCACGCGGCGGCGTTCTACGTCCGCTGGGTCGTGCAGCCCGCGATCATGACGCTGCAGGCGTGGTCTCGGCGCGCCGAGGTCACCTGCGACCGCGCCGCGCTGCTCGCGGTCAAGGACCTCGACAAGACGCTCCAGGCGCTGGTCACCCTCGAGCTCGGCCTCGATCAGGGCGCGGCATTCAACGCCGAGGACTACCTGCGGACCGTGCCGGACGCCAGGCGCGGCGGCATCGGCCGCTACGCCGAGCTGTTCCGCAGCTATCCGTACGTGCCCAAGCGGGTCCAGGCGCTCCGGCTGTTCGCCGGCTCGGCGATGTACGCGCAGGCCACCGGCGGCGACCCCACCGGCAAGCCGAGCCTGACCGACGTCGACAAGCAGGTCTCGGACCTGATCAGCGTGCTGTGACCCTTCCTTTGACCATCCCGGTGACCATTCCAGCTCCGCGCGGCGAGGCTCCATGATCTTTCTCGAACACCACAAGCAAGCCAAGCGCGAGATCATCGCGCGCCTCCAGCAGCTCGCCGAGCTCGCCGACGCCGTCGGCATGATCACGCTCGCCCGCGACATCCGCACCACGCGGATCCCCAAGCTCGAGTCCGAGCGGTTCCACCTGGTGGTGCTCGGCGAGTTCAACCACGGCAAGTCGACGTTCGTCAACGCGCTGCTCGGCAGCGACATCCTGCCGACCGGGATCACGCCGACCACCGCGTCGATCAACCACGTGGTCTGGGCCGAGCAGCCCACCGCCCGCGTCGTGCTCAACGGCGGCGAGAGCAAGCACCTCGATCCGCAGCAGCTCAAGGAGTGGGTCACCGTCGCCGGTGGCCACGCGAACGACGTCAGCTACGTCGAGCTCGGCTACCCGAGCGACCTGGTCAAGAACAGCGTCGTCCTGGTCGACACCCCCGGCGTCAACGACCTCAACGAGCAGCGCGCCGAGGTCACGTACGGCTACGTGCCGCGCGCCGATGCCGTCGTGTTCCTGCTCGACGCCGGCCAGGCGCTCAAGGACAGCGAGCGCGAGTTCCTGCGCAGCCGGGTGATCGAGAGCGCCCGCGACCGCCTGATCTTCGTGCTCGGCAAGATGGACATGCTGTCGCCCGACGAGCGCGTCGCGGTGCTCGACTACGTCAAGACCGGCCTGGCCAAGCTGATGCCCGATCCGGTCGTGTTCGCGCTGTCGGCCAAGGACTGGGCGCGCTCGAAGGACCCGGCGAGCGGCATCCCCGAGCTGATGGCGTACCTCGAGCGCTTCCTGGCGCGCGACCGCGCCCAGGTCATCCTCGACAACGCCGCCGGGGATGCCTCCCGCACAGCGGGGTACCTCGAGAACAACCTCGGCGTCCGGATGCACGCCTACGACCTCGACATCGCCGAGCTCGAGCAGCGGATCGGCGCGGTCCGCGACCAGCTCGACACCTCGAAGCGCAAGCTCGACGATCTCCACGTCCGGATCGACGCCGACGCCGCCTCGATCAAGAACCAGATCGGCCTCGACCTCGAGGAGTTCGCCCGCGCGTTCGTCGCGGCGCTGCCCGCGCAGATCGACGCGGTCGACGCCAACGACGTCAAGCTCTACCTGCCGTCGTTCATCGAGGACAAGTTCAAGGAATGGGCCGAGATCGAGGGCGCGCGGCTCGCCGCGATGCTCGAGCACCTCGCCGAGCAGGTCATCTCGATCACCAACGAGAACGTCGCGGCCGCCGCCGCGCTGCTCGCCGAGCGGCTCGGCCCCGACGATACCGCCGTCGAGATCTCGGTCGACAGCTTCAAGTACGACATCGGCATCTACGCGATGGGCGCCCTCGGCACCACCGTGATGCTGTTCGTCAACGCGCTCGCCGGCGGCCTGCTCACCCTGGCCGCGCCGATCCTCGCGATCGTCCTCAAGTCGAAGATCGCCGGCGACATCCGGATCCAGGCCAAGGAGCGGGTCCCGGCCGCGGTGCTCAAGGCCGCCGAGGCAATGAAGCCGCACTTCGACCGCTGCATCGACGACTTCGCCCGCCGGCTGTCGGAGTTCGTGCAGAACGCCGGCAACACGCTCTACAAGGGCATCAGCGAGATCCTCGACCGGACGATGATCGAGCGCCGCGAGCACGGCGGCGGCGTCGCCGAGCTCAAGTCGGCCACGACGCGCCAGATCCAGCAGATCCGCGCCGCGGGCAACGCGCTCCGCCAGCTCCGCGAGGGGCTGTGGGCGTCCGAAGATCTGCCCGAAGCGCCGGCCGTCGACGCGCTCCCGCCCGACGTGTCGTAGCCCGAGCCCGGCCCGCCGCTTGGCCGCGCGGCGACAGGCGACACCGGCAACGGTGCTGTAGGCTTGCCGCATGTCGCTGTGGTCGCGGATGCAGCGCCGGCTGGGAGACCTCGCAGGCGAGCTGGTGCTCGACGAGTACCGCGACCAGCTCGACCACGCGCAGCACCTGATCGCGCGCGGCGACATCGGCCCGGCGATCGAGCTGCTCGAGGCGCTGCTCGCCGCCAAGCCCGAGCACGGCCAGGCGCTGATCGTGCTCGGCGACGCCCGGCTGCTCGTGCGCGAGCCGGCCCGCGCCCTGGCTGCGTTCGAGCGCGCCCTCGCGCTGCGCCCCGGTGATCCGGCCGCGCTCGTCGGCCATGGCCTGGCCCTGGTCACCCTCGCACGCCACGAGCGGGCGATCGCCTCGCTCGGCCGCGCCGTCGCCGAGGCGGCCGGCGATCGCAGCATCCTGGCCGACGCCTACCGCGGCCTGGGCGTCGCCTGGCGGCGGCGCGGCGACATCGACAAGGCGATCCGCGAGCTCCGCAAGGCGGTCGCCGAGGACGGCGAGGACGCCGACGCCCGCGCCGCGCTCGGCGAGGCCCTGGTCGCCGACTCCGGCCCGTACGACGAGGCGCTGCGCCACCTCGAGCGCGCCGCCGCCGCGGATCCGCCGCCCGCGCTGGCGCTCTACGCGCTCGGCCGGATGGCGCTGGTCGAGGGCTCCACCGCGATCGCCGGCGTCCGCCTCGGCCAGGCGCGCGGCCTCGCCGAGAGCGACCCGACGCCGCTCGGCGCCCAGATCCGGTTCGAAATCCTGATCGCCCAGGGCGACGCCGCGCTCGCCGAGCGCAACGCCACCGCCGCCCACGGCTTCTTCCTCGAGGCGCTCCAGATCGAGCCCCGCCGCGCCGACCTGCACGCCAAGGTCGCCCGCGCCCATCGCTCGATCGGCAACCTCGACGCCGCGCTCGCCAGCTACGACCGCGCGCTCGCGCTCGGCGCCGGCATCGACACCCTGCGCGACGCGGTCGACGCGGCGATCGCCGCCGGCGACCCGCTGCGCCAGTCGCGCTGGGCGAGCGACCTGCTCGCCCTCGATCCGACCGACGTCCGCGCGATCGTCGCGCGCGGCGCCGCGATGGCCGCCGATCAGCCCGAGGCCGCCCGCGCCCTGCTCCAGCTCGCCGCCGCCCGCGACGACGTCGATGCCCACGTCTGGCTCGCCCGGCTCGCGCTGGCCCGCGATCCCGCCGCCGCCCAGCGCGAGGCGCTCGCCGCGTTGCGCGTCGCACCGCGCCACGTCCCCGCCCGCGAGGTCCTCACCGAGGCGCACGCCGCGCTGCTCGGCGTCGGCGTGGCCGCCGGTGGCCCCGAGCCCGGCGATGTCCGCGAGCTCGCGAGCCTGCTCGAGCGGCTGGTCGGCCAGCGCCGCGAGCTCGGCCACCTCGTCGGCGACGTCGCACGCGCCGCCGCCAACCTCGACCAGCCGCTGCTCGTCACCGTGATGGGCGAGTTCTCCAGCGGCAAGTCGTCGTTCGTCAACGCGTTCATCGGCGCCGACGTCGCGCCGACCGGGATCACGCCGACCACCGCGACGATCAACGTCGTCGGCTACGGCCGCGACCGCGGCGGACGCGTCGTGTCCGCCGCCGGAGCGAGCCTCGAGCTCGGCTGGGACGCGCTCATGGCCCACCTCCGCGCGCTCACCCCCGAGGCCGCGCGCGCGATCGACCGGGTCGAGATCCTGGTCCCGCTGCCCCAGCTCGAGAAGATCCACATCGTCGACACCCCCGGCCTCAACTCGATCCAGCCCGAGCACGAGGCGACCGCGCGCGGCTTCATCGCCCGCGCCGACGCGATCGTCTGGGTGTTCACGGCGTCGCAGGGCGGCAAGGCGAGCGAGAAGCGCGCGCTGCGCTCGATCCGCGACGAGGGCAAGCGCGTGCTCGGCGTGCTCAACAAGGCCGACCAGCTCAGCCCCGAGGAGGCCGGCGAGGTCGTGGCGTTCATCTCCGGCGAGCTCGGCGACCTGGTCGAGGCCGTCGTGCCGTTCTCTGCGCGCCGCGCGCTCGACTGGAAGCGCCGTGGTCCCGGATCGCCGGGCGCGGCGGATCCCGGCGACGGCGGCCCGCTGTCGCCGACCGGCAACTGGGGCGCGCTCGAGGCCGCGCTCGAGCAGCGGTTCTTCCAGCAGGCGCGCCAGCTCAAGCGCGACGGCTGCGTCCGCGCGTTGCGCGGCGTCGTCGCCGAGGCCCGCACCACCGTCGACGAGCTCCGCCGGCGGGCCGGGGAAGCCGCCGAGGCCGCCCGCGCCGGGGTCGGCGAGCTCCTGACCGCGGCGGGGACGTTCTCCGAGGCCGGCGTCTTGACCGAGCGCAAGGCGCTGTCCGAGGCCTCGTCGGTGCTGTACCGCCGCGCCGCGCGCGAGGTCCTCGATCTGGTCCGGCCGCGCCGCCTGCCGTTCTCGTCCCACACCGCCACCGCCGCCGATCGCGACTACCTGATCGCGCTGCTGTCGTCGGGCTTCGATGCCGCGATCGACAGCGGCCGCCGCCGGGTCGCCGCCGAGCTCACCGCCCGCGCCCGGCTCACCGAGACCGCCGCGCGCACCCTGTCGGCCGCGCTCGGGGTCGATGTCATCGGTGATCTGCGGCGCGCCGCCGACGACCAGATCGGCCTCGCGCTGTCACGGGTGTTCGACCGCGCCCGCGCGTTCCTCCGCGGCTACCTCGAGGGCGGCTACGTCGAGGCGTTCTTCCGCAACGACGTGCCCCGGCTCGAGCTCGCCGAGGATGCCGTGTACCACGCGCTGGTCCGCGGCGCGCCCGACCTCGACCGCGAGATCGGCGAGCCGCTCGCCCGCGCGACGACCGATGCCCTGACCGCGCTCGCCCACCGGCTCGATCACTGGGCCGCCGTGCTCGACGTCCAGGTGTTCGACCTCGAGGTCGGCGTCGGCCGCGGCCTCGAGATTGCCGAGGCGCGCCTGTGACC